>NZ_JBDZDT010000007.1:0-471354 GCF_040049275.1 Aquabacter albus
GGACTGGCGACGCATTGCTACCCGATACGACAAGCTTGCCGCCAACTACCTCGCAGGTGCCTACATTGCCGCCGTCATTGCATTCTGGTGCGATTGAGTCCCGACCCTAACCCTCCCCCGCAAGCGGAAGAGGGGATGAAGGCTGCGCTTAGGCGGACCTTCAGTCCGATTCGGCGGCGACCCAGCCGAATTCGGTGGAGAGGCGTTCCGCCGCCCGGCGCACCAGCTGGGCCTTGTCCTGCAAGGTCTGGATCGACAGGCGCCAGATGGGTCCGGAAATGCCGATGGCGCCTACCGCCTGCCCGGTGAAGTCCCACACCGGCGTCGCGCAGCAGCGCACCTCAGTGTTCAGCTCCCCGTCGTCATAGGCGATGCCAGTGCGGCGGACATTCTCGATCTCCTGCACCAGGAGATCCTTGTCGGTGATGGTCTTCTGGGTGAAGGGGGCAAGCGTCGCCGTCTTCAGGTAGCGGTCGAACTGCTGCGAGGTCATGGCCCCCAGAAGCGCCTTGCCCAGCGCCGTGCAATGGGCCGGGCGCACCGCGCCGGCGCGCGAGACCATCTGGAACACGCCGTCCCCGGCCCGCTCCGCTACGATCAGCACCTGGTTGCCCATGCGCACCGCGAAATGGGAGGTCTCGCCGGTGTCGTGGCAGAGATCCTCCAGCACCGGCGTCGCGAGGCTGACCATCTCGATCTCGTCCAGCGAGCTTGCGGCCAGCGCGAACAAGGGGCGGCCGATGCGGTAGCGCTTGCTGTCCTTGATCTGCCGGACATAGCCCAGCGAGACCATGGTCTTCACCAGATGGAACGTGGTGCTGTTATGCAGCTGCACGCTCTTGCTCAGCTCGGCGAGGCTGATGCCATCCCGGTTCCGCGCGATCTCTTCAAGGATGGAGAAGGCCCGCGCCAGCGATTGAACGCCGCCACGGTCCTTGGTCTCGTCGTCGCGCACGGAGGCGACGTCGTCAACCACGGCTTGCTGGGAGGCGGCATTGCGGGGCAAGGCAATTCAATCCTTTGCTGAAAGGGAAGGCGTCTACCTATCTCTCATGGCTCCCCATGGCTTTCAAGTCGTGGTGTCCGTGGCAGCTACACCTTGTCCGCGCTACAGACTGGCAACGGCTCGCCGCGCCTCTGGCGCCGCGAGCAGTTCGGCGAGGCGCGCCACGTCGGCGAGCCGCTCCACGTCGAGAATCATGTCCAGCGCCTGCCGGGCGCGGGCAGGGGAGAAGACCAGCTCCGCATTGCGCAGGAACTTCTCCACCATGTCGGCCTCGGAGAGCGGATTGAGCGGCGAGCCGCGGTCGATGTCCTCGCGCACCGTGACGCTGCGCCCGTCGCTCGTCCGCACCATGACGGCACCGCCATAATGCTTGGGGAAGGAGGTGGCGGGGTCGGCCTCGTAGGTCACCTTGTCCGCCAGCGCCAAAATGCGAGGATCGGCCAATCGCTCGGGGGTGATGTCGGCGAGGGTGAAGCCGCCGGTGAGGAAGCCGGTGGCGGCGGCGAAATAGGCGCTGAACTGGGCGGTGTAGCCGTCCACCGGCCGCTTCTTGGCCGCGCGCGGCTCGCAGATGGTGTTGATGGCGGCCTCGGGCACCAGCACGCGGATTTCCGCCACCTCGTCCGCCGAGAACCCGCTTTCGCGGGCGGCGCGCGCGGCGGCGTCGATGAGCGGGATGTTGAAATAGCAGGCCGCCAGAGGCTTCACGGAAATGTCCTGGAGCAGCCAGCGCTCGCCCAGCCCCTCTGTCGCGAGCGCATAATCGTGGCCGCCCTCCACTTCGCCGAGATAGAGCCGATAGAGGCCGAAGCGCCCCTCATAGGGCGTGCTCGGCCCGGTGAAGCCGCCCTTGGCGAGGGTGGCGGCGGTGATGCCGGCGGTGGCGCCCCATCCGGGATGGAAGCGCTTGGTCCAGGCCATCTCCGTGGTGAATTCCTGGTTCCCCGCCGCCGCGCTGTAGGCGATGCCCTGGGCCATGGCGAGCTGGTGGGCATCAAGCTCCAGCAGGCGCCCCGCCACGAACGTGCCGGCGAACACGCCGATGACACCCGAGGGGTGGAAGCCGCGCTTCTGGAACCCGCCTTTCGCCACCGCCCCGAGCCGGATGGCGCCCTCCAGGCCGGCAATATAGGCGGCGAGCATCTGCGCGCCGGAGGCTTTCAGATGGGCGCCCAGGGCCAGCGCGCCGGGCACGCAGGCGGAGCTGGGATGGACCCGGCCGTAGATGGAGGTGTCGTCATAGTCGATGCCGTGGATCAGCATGCCGTTGACGAGCGCCGCGTCGCGCACCGTGAGGCGCTCGGCCGAGCCGATGACGGGAGAGGCGCCCCGCTCCACCTGCGCCAGCGCGGACGCGGCCATGTGGCCGAAATCCAGCGACGAGGACGCGAGCGCGACGCCGGCCGAATCCATCAGCAGCAGCTTGGCGCGATGGCGGACGGCGGCGTCCACCCGGTCGAGATCGAGGCCGGACACGAACGCGCCGAGGGTCTGCGAAATGGTTCGGGATGCCACGCTCATAAGCGGCTCCTGACAGGGAGGCACGCGTGCCGGCCCGGCACGGGCCGGGCCGGCCCACGCATCATTCGGGCTTCAGATTCTCTTCGCGGACGAGCTTGCCCCATTTGGCAATCTCGGCATCGACGAAGGCGCCGAACTTCTCAGGATTGCTGCCCGTCACGGGCTCCGCGCCGATGGCGCGCATTCGCTCGACCACATCCGGCATGACCAGCACCTTCTGGAGCGCCGCGTTCATGATGTCGATCTGCTCGCGCTTCGTGCCTTTGGGGGCATTCAGGCCATACCATTCGTACACCACGAAATTCGGCAAGCCGGCCTCGATGGCGGTGGGGGTCTGGGGCAGCAGCTCGCTGCGCGCCTCGCTGGTGACGGCCAGCACGCGCAGGCGGCCGGATTTCACGTTCGCCAGCACGCCGGCGAGCGTGGTGAACATCATCTGGATCTCGCCGCCCATGAGGCCGGTCACCGCCGGGCCGGTGCCCTTATAGTTCACGTCCGTCGCCTTCACGCCGGCGGCGCGCTGGAACTGGAGGAGGCCGAGATGGCTGGGCGAGCCATAGCCGGTGAAGCCGGCATTCACGACATCCGGCTCCTTCTTCATCTTGGCGATCAGCTCTTCGACCGTCTTCGGTTCGAAATTGGCGTTCACCACCAGCACGTAGGTGCCCGTGCCGAGCAGCGCGACCGGCTCGAAATCCTTCACGGTGTTGTAGGGCAGGGTCGGCTGGAGCGTCGCGTTGACCGCGAAGCTCTGGGTGGGGAAGCCGAAATTATAGCCGTCCGGCGCCGCCTTGGCCGCCGCGTCCATGCCGATGATGGTGCCGGCGCCGCCGCGATTGTCGACGATGATCTGCTGGCCCAGCAGCTCGCCCGCCTTGTTGGCGAGGATGCGCGCCACCGCGTCCGTGCCGCCGCCCGGAGGCCAGGGGACGATGTAGCGGATGGTGCGCGTGGGATATTGCTGGGCGAAGGCCGGCAGGCATGTGGCCTGGGCCAGGACGAGGCTCGCGGCGATGGCGAGCAGGCGCTTGATCTTCATGGGTTCTCCCTCCCGGCTCATATTCTGGTCTGTGGCCCCGGAACGCTCCTTGCTGCCTGGCGTCAGCCCCCGCTCCTCGCGGCCCCCGGCGGGGATCGCGTATGGTCGGGGTGGAGCTTTCATTGTCGGAGAATCGTCCTGTAGTGGCCACCCGTCGCCGAAGCGGCGGAATACGCGCCCGAATAGGCCCTATCTGGCGCGAAATCGGGGTCTACGAGGCGATGTACCGACCGTAAATCGTGCTGTTCTCCGCTTTTCTCCCGCATTGCGGGTTCGAGGCTCGTAGCGTCCGTTTTATCGCATATTGCGAAAATGAAAACCTCAATGTAGTAGAAATTGTCCCCGCAGGGGGCTGCCTGCCCTCGGCGGGCGATGACCAATGCACGGCACGGCTCCAGGCGCTCGCCGCCGGTTCCCACCGTAAAAGACGCAAAGAGAGGACACGCCATGGGCGGCTGGATCGACCATTTCCCCGACAATTTCCTCTGGTCGAACGCCACCATCATCATCAAGGGCATGGTGCCCTATGGGGTCGTCTCCGCCGAGGAGATCGACCGGGTGTGCGAGAAGCTCGCGGTCCGCCAGGGCGAGCCCGAGGCCTGGTGGGAGGAATGGACCACCATGGGGCGGACGCTCGAGGCGCGCGCCGAGGAAGCGGTCGCGGAAGGCCGCCAGCGCACCGCCGGCTCGCTCTACATGCGCGCAGCCCATTATTACTATACGGGCGAGCGCTTCATGCTGCCGGGGCCCGAGAAGAAGAAGCTCTCGGAGACGTCCTTCGCGTGCTTCCATGCCGGCCTGCGCCGCCGCTATCCGCAGATCGAGTTCGTCGAGATCCCGTACGAGAATTCGAGCCTGCCGGCCCTGTTCTTCCCCGCTGCCGACACGTCCAAGCCCGCCCCCACCGTGGTGGTCTTCAACGGCATGGACAATTGCAAGGAGATGAGCATCGTCTTCGCCGGCACCGAATTCTCCCAGCGCGGCTTCAACACGCTGTGCGTGGACGGGCCGGGGCAGGGCGAGATGCGGCGCCTGCGCGACGTGCCCGCGCGCTATGATTTCGAGGTGGCCGGCACCGCCGCCTATGAGTATGCCGTCACCCGCCCCGAAGTGGACCCCGAGCGGGTGGTCGTCATGGGCTACAGCTTCGGCGGCTATTACACCGGCCGCGTCGCGGCCTTCGAGAAGCGCTATGCCGGTTGCGTCGCCATGAGCGCGCTGCACTGGGACCTCGCCGCCTGGCAGCAGAAGATCCTCGACCGCACCCGCGCCGCGCCCAAGAGCATCGCCCAGTCGAACTTCCAGTTCCAATGGGTCGTGGGCGCCGACACGCCGGAAGAGGCCATCGAGATCGCCAAGAAGTTCACCCTGAAGGACGTGGCGAAGGACATCACCCAGCCCTTCCTCGTGACCCATGGCGGCAACGACCGGCTGGTGCCGGTGGTGAGCGCGCAACTGCTCTATGACGCGGTGGGCTCGACGAACAAGACCATCAAGATCTTCGCCACCGAGGAAGGCGGCGCGGAGCATTGCTCCATCGACTTCCGCCCCACCGGCATCGACTATATCGCCGACTGGATCGAGGCGAACATCTGACGCCGTCTTCCGAACGGCGCCTTCGGGCGCCGTTCGCATCAGAGGGCGGGGGTGACGAGGTCGAACTGGACGAGGAGATCGTTGAAGTCGCGATCCCCGCCGCCCATGAGATCTTCCCAGCCCCACGTGTTGAGGCCGTAATTCCACACGTGATTGACGCCCTCGCCGTCCACCTGCTCGTTGGCCCGGCCGAACATGTAGAAATCGTGGCCGCCCGACGCGAGCCGCATGGCGAAGAGATCGCCCGAATCCACCCCCGTGACGCGCGCTTCCCCATAGGCGCCGTAGCCGGCGCCGGAAATCCAGGCGGCGCCGGTGTCGGTCTGGTAGGCATGGGCGCGGCTCGCCGCATCGTAGCCGGCATCGCCGGGCCGCAGCCCGTCCACGGCGCCGGAATAATCGTCCACTTGGTAGACCATGAGCTGGACGTCCTGCAGGCCGTTCTGGCGCAGGCGGATGAGCATGTCCTGGTCCCCGGCGCCGCCCAAGGTCTGCGCGGTGGTGACGAGGCGCGAGACTTCCACGGCGCTGTCGCCGTCTGAGCTGACGAAGTCGATGAGGCCGAAGGTGTTTGAAATCACCGCATGCGGCGTGCCCGCGTCCTCGCCTCCGATCTTCACGGCGAGCCGCGCGCCGTCCGCCATGTCTGCCTGATGGATGCTGCCCTGCCCGCCGCCATCCTGGGCGGTGACGGCGGCGACTGAGAAGTCGGGTCGCAGCGCCTTCAGGGCGAACGCACGCGACCAGGCATTGTCCCCCGACACGCCGCTGGCGAACGAGGTCTCCGCCCCGCCGAACTGGAGCACCACGTCGTGCCCCTCGGAGGAGACCACCTGGAAGACGAGGCTCTGCTTCGCCGCGCTCAGCCAGTCCCCGGCAGCGTCGGAGGCAGCCATATCAGGCACGGTCCCCGACAGCCCGAGGGCGATGGAGGCAAGGGTGCCGAGCAGGGCGTCGGCGTCCCTTACGGTCGTGCCATCGAGGACGCCGGGCGCGACCACCGGGACGACGGGTAGGATCTCCGCCGGGCCGTCGACGGAGATGCCGTGCTCCTCCAGCACGTCTTCGAGCCGGGGCAGGACGGACGAGAGGAAGGCCGAGCTGGTGACGATGGCGGAGGCCTGTGCGCCTGCGGCATCGGCAACGGTGTAGCTGAAGGTGGCGGCGCCCGAATGACCCTCGGCATGGATGAAGGCGAGCCGTCCGTCCGCCCCCAGCATCACCGTTCCGCCGTCCACGGCGACCGAGCTGCCTGAGATGACGGCGTGCCCGTCAATGGCGGTGATGCGCAGGAGATCGCCCTCCGGATCGCCGTCATTGGCCAGCACGTCCACCACCGCCGGGCCGCCATTGTCCGGGAGGGTGAAGGCGTCGCTCCGGGCGACCGGGGTGTCGTTGACGGGCGTCACCGTGCCCGAGACATGGGCGGTGGAGGCGATGCCTGCCGGGTTCACGATGGTGTAGCTGAAGCCCGCGCCGCCATGGAAGTCGGCATCGGGCGAGAAGGCGAGGTTCCCGTCCGCCCCGAGCTTCACCGTGCCGCCCGCCACCGTCACGGACTGGCCGGCGGCAATGGCGGCGCCGTCAACGAGGGCGATGCGCCACCCGTCCGCGCGTGCGGTGCCGTCATTGGCGAGCACGTCGAGGGTGATGGCGCTGTCCTCAGTGGTGGTGAAGGCGTCTGCTTGCGCGGAGGGCGTCGCCGGGGCCGCCGTCACGGTGCCGGAGACCGTGCCGGTGTCGGTCAGGCCGCCGTCGGAGAGGGTGTAGGTGAAGGAGACCGGACCGGTATAGTCCGGGGCCGGGGCGAAGGTGAGCCGTCCGTCCGCCAGCCGGGTGACGATGCCATTGGCGAGGGCGACGGTGCCCCCGGGCCCGATGTCCATCCCGTTCACCTGGATGATGGACAGGGGGGTGCCGTCGGCGTCCGTGTCGTTGGCGAGCACGTCGATAAGGACGGCGCTGCCACGTGTGGTGGTGAAGCTGTCGTCGGCGGCTGTGGGAGGGGAGGCCGCCGGCGTCACGGTGCCGGAGACCGTGGCGGTGTCGGTCAGGCCGCCGTCGGAGAGGGTGTAGGTGAAGGAGACCGCGCCGGCAAAGCCCGAGGCCGGGGTGAAGGAGAGCCGTCCGTCGGCCTCCAAGGTGACGGTCCCGCTCGCGAGGGTGACAGTGCCGCCGACCGCGATGGCCATGCCATTCACCATGACGACGGACAGAAGGTCGCCGTCGGGGTCCATGTCGTTGGCGAGCACGTCGAGGAGGACGGGGGTTCCGGATGCGGTGGTGAAGGTATCGTTGGCGGCCGTGGGAGGAGGGGTGGCCGCCCCCAGCATCACCGAGCCGGAGACCGTGGCGGTGGCCGAACTGATGCCGTCGGTCGCCGTATAGGTGAAGGAGAGCGCCCCGGTATAAGTGCCATCGGGGGTGATGGTGATGATGCCGCTGGGCCCCAGGGTGACCGACCCGTTGACGATGATCACGGTCTCGCCAACGGAGACGCTCGTGCCGTTGATCTCCGTCACCATTGTCAGCGGATTGCCGCCCGAATCGACGTCATTGGCCAGAACGGGAAGGCTGAAGGTCCCCCCCTGCGCCATGCTGAAAGTGTCGTCGACGACTGTGGGAGGAGTGACCGCAGGCGTCACCGTGCCGGAGACCGTGGTGGTTGCGGAATCGATGCCGTCGGAAACCGTGTAGGAGAAGGAGACGGCCCCCGAAAAGGCCGCAACCGGGGTGAAGACGATGCCGCCGACGGTCAGGGTGAGCGTTCCGGCGGCGATCGTCACATCGGACCCCACGGTGACGCTGATCCCTTCGATCTGTGTGACCGTCAGGGTGACGCCTTCGGCATCCACGTCGTTGGCCAGCACATCTATGTTGGCGGTCTGGCCCTGCTGCACGGCGAAGGTGTCGCTCACGGCCACGGGCGCGGTATTGGCCGGGCTCTGGATGACGATGTCCGTGGTTTCGGCAAGCGTTCCGCCAGACCCTGACGCGGGCAGGTCAATGATGACGGGATTGCCCCCTGCGGTGATCGAGCCGCCGTTCAGCTCCAGGGCGTTGATACCGGAATAATCGAGGTCGGCGCTGCTATCGCCCGGCTGGACCTGATAGATGAAGACGCAGCTTCCCGAATTTATCTGACCGTTGGCGATGGCGGCTGCCGTGGCCGTCGCGTCGTAGACGGCGTAGCGGTCGGTGACGCCGGTCTCCAGAAGGAGGCGCGGCGTGCCGGTGACGTTCACACCGTCGTCGAACCGCACCACGATTTCGATGTTGCTGCCCGGCGCGTAGACGCCGTTGGCAGTAAGAGCGGTGACGGACAAGACGGGCATGGCAATGGCCTCTGGTCGGCCGCCTTCTTCAGGCGGCGAATGGAGCTGGAGCCGTCAATCGGATCTCAAGGCATTGAAATAAAAGGCATTCCTCATCCGTAGGCCGTGATCTGCCTGCGGATGAAGAATGCCGATATCACGGTGGTAAGATGGGAAGATGACGGAGGGTTCGTGGCGGCGATGTTCGGTATTTCCGGACGGTGGTGTTAGCGATGTCCGTGTCATCGCTCCGTCAAAGAGATGAAATTATGTTCATAATTACTTGAGTGATCGGATATCTACGTTCGTATCCCGATTTCTCCGTGCGTGTATCCACTATTAAGTCGAAAATTCTTCACATTCCGGCATATCTTGTTGCCGGCAAATGGTCGGGATTCGTGTGAATACTTTTGCCGCATCCTGGTGCGGGATTTTCCGGCTACGCCCCGCCAAACGCAGGGTCAGGCCGCCTTCGTCCCTTCCGATTGGCGCGGCACGCCCCACATGACAGACTTCACGACGCGCCGAGGGCGCGCGGAATCGGAGGTCTGCATGAGCGCGGTTGGCAGCCTGAATGCGAGGATAGGCGAGGTCACGGAGCGCATCACCAAGCGCAGCCGGCCGAAGCGGGAGCGCTATCTCTCGCGTATCGATGCGGCGGTGGAGAACGCCCCGCCGCGCCAGCGCCTCGGCTGCGCCAACCAGGCCCACGGCTTCGCCGCCTGCGGCCCGCTGGACAAGGAGCGCCTGCGGGACGAGGCCACACCGAACCTCGCCATCGTCACCGCCTATAACGACATGCTCTCGGCCCACCAGCCTTATGAGCGCTTCCCCGAGCTGATCCGCGCCGCTGCGCGCGAGGCCAGCGGCACGGCGCAGGTGGCGGGCGGCGTGCCGGCCATGTGCGACGGGGTCACGCAAGGGGAGGCGGGCATGGAGCTCTCCCTCTTCTCCCGCGACGTCATCGCGCTCTCCACCGCGGTGGCGCTTTCCCACCAGACCTTCGATGCGGCCGTGTTCCTCGGCATCTGCGACAAGATCGTGCCGGGGCTGGTGATCGGCGCGCTCTCCTTCGGGCATCTGCCGGCGGTGTTCATCCCGGGCGGCCCCATGACATCAGGCCTGCCGAACGACGAGAAATCGCGCATTCGCCAGCTTTATGCGGAGGGCAAGATCGACCGGGCGGGGCTGCTGGATTCGGAGTCCAAGTCCTATCACGGGCCGGGCACCTGCACCTTCTACGGCACCGCCAACACCAACCAGATGATGATGGAGATCATGGGCCTCCATCTGCCCGGCGCCTCCTTCATCAATCCCAACACCCCCTTGCGCGACGCGCTCACCCGCGAGGCCGCCAAGCGTGCGCTGGCCATCACGGCGCTCGGCAACGATTTCACGCCGGTGGGCCGGGTGCTGGACGAGAAGGCGTTCGTCAATGCGGTGGTGGGGCTTCACGCCACGGGCGGCTCCACCAATCACACGCTCCATCTCGTCGCCATGGCGGCGGCGGGGGGGATCACGCTCACCTGGGACGATTTCTCGGATCTGGCGGAGGCCGTGCCTTTGCTTGCCCGCGTCTATCCCAACGGCAAGGCGGACGTGAACCATTTCCATGCCGCCGGCGGCATGGGCTTCGTGATCCGCGAGCTGCTGGGCGCCGGCCTGCTCCACCGCGACGTGAAGACCGTGTGGGGCACGGGCCTCGACGGCTACGTGGCCGAGCCCGGCTTGGGCGAGGACGACCAGCTGGTCTGGCGCGATGGGGCGGCGGAGAGCGGGGACACCGCCATCCTGCGCGGCACGGCGGCGCCCTTCCAGGCCACCGGCGGGCTGAAGGTGATGGGCGGCAATCTCGGCCGCGCGGTGGTGAAGACCTCCGCCGTGGCTACCGAGCGCCACATCATCGAGGCGCCCGCCCGCGTGTTCCATTCCCAGGAGGCGTTCCAGGAGGCGTTCAAGGCCAAGGAGCTGACCGGCGATTTCGTCGCGGTGGTCCGCTTCCAGGGCCCCGGCGCCAACGGCATGCCCGAGCTGCACAAGCTGATGCCGCCCCTCGGCGTGCTCCAGGACCGGGGGCAGAAGGTGGCCCTCGTCACCGATGGGCGCATGTCCGGGGCCTCCGGCAAGGTGCTCTCCGCCATCCATGTGACGCCGGAGGCCGCGCGCGGCGGCGCCATCGCCAAGATCCGCGATGGCGACATGGTGCGGGTGGATGCGGTGGTGGGCGACCTGGAGGTTCTGGTGGACCCGGTGGAATGGGCCAAGCGCCCGCCCGCGACGGCGGACCTCTCCGCCTCCCATTCCGGCGTCGGCCGTGAGCTGTTCACGCCCTTCCGCGCGGCAGTGGGCGCGGCCGATAGCGGCGGCACCATCTTCGCCGAAGCCTTCGCCTGAGGCGCCATAAGCCCCCTCTCCCGCTTGCGGGGGAGGGCTGGGGAGGGGGGAAGGTCGCCCTCTCCATACCTTCCAGCGCTCCACTGCTTGAGAGCCGCCTTCCTGACCCTCCCCCGCAAGCGGGAGAGGGGAGGCTCGCGTGGGAGGCGATTGCGCGACTGGCGCCATCTGGCGTAAGCACAATGTAAGGAAGGCTTACAGGATGGCAGAGTTGGAGATCGAGGCGACGCGCCCCATAGAGCGGCCCATCGAGATCGTGCCGGGGCTGCTGCGGGTCCGCGTGCCGCTGCCATTCCCGCCCACCGAAGTGAATGCGTGGCTGCTGGCGGACGCGGGCGGCTGGACGCTGATCGATTCCGGCGTGGACGATGCCCCGACCCGGGCACTGTTCACCGACGTGCTGGCCGACCCCATGCTGAACGGGGAGGGGATCACCCGCCTCCTCATCACCCATTTCCACCCCGACCATATCGGCCTTGCCGGCTGGCTGCAGGCCCGCACCGGCGCGCCCATCCATATGAGCCGTGTGGAATGGCTCCAGGCCCGCGTGATCCTCGCCGATCCGCCGGAGGTGCCGCTCAAGGCCTATATCGACCAGTATCGCTGGTGCGGGGCGTCGGAGGACTATCTCGCCCTCCTGGCGCGGCGGGGCCTGATGTATCGCAAATGGGTCGGCCCGCTGCCCTATGCCTATTCCGCCATCCGCGAGGGCGACGAATTCGCGCTGGCCGGCACCCATTGGCGGGTGATGATCGGCGAGGGCCACGCGCCGGAAATGGTCTGCCTCTACAGCGCCGAGCGGGGGATACTCATCGCCGCCGACCAGATCCTCGGCCGCATCACGCCCCATATCGGCCTTCACCCTTCCGACCCCAGCGCCGATCCTCTGGGGGACTTCCTCGCCAGCCTCTCAAAGTTCGAGGCGCTCCCGGCGGACACGCTGGTTCTGCCCTCCCATGGCGATCCCTTCCACGGCCTGCCGGAGCGCATCGCGGCGCTGCGGGCGCACCATGACGAGCGCCTCGGCCGGCTCATGGACTTCTGCGACACGCCGCGCTCGGTGATGGACACGACGCGGGTGCTGTTCCGCAGCCTCGCCCCGGAGCAGGTGGGCTTCGCGCTGAGCGAGGCGCTGGCCCATGTGCGCTACCTCGTCCTGCGCGGCGCGCTGGAAGATGTTGGCGATAGCGAAGTCGGGCTGTTCGTGCGGTCGCAGTGATTACCATGCCCGGGCTTGGCCCGGGCACCTGCGGCCACATGCGTGCTGTGTTCCCTCTCTCCACCTCTCCCCGAGGGGGAGAGGTCGGCTGCGGAGCAGCCGGGTGAGGGGGCTCCGGCGTTTCAGGATTTGAGAGGATTGTCCCCCTCACCCCAACCCTCTCCCCCGCGGGGAGAGGGGGCACAGTGTGCCCGGTGGCGCGATGCGTCCCAAGGTGAGCAGGGTATCCCCGGATCAGGTCCGGGGATGACTGTCGGACGCGTCACCCACCGGCAGGCGCGCCGTCGCGCCGCAGGCGGGATGCGCGCCGCCGCAAATCAACATCCGCACTTTCGTGCCGAACCCTGCTATAGGACGGCGTCAACCCCCGGCCCGCAGCGCGGAGCGGCCTGAGTGTGACGATTTACCTGCCCATCGCCGAAATCCCGGTCGCCATTTTCACCATCTTCGCCATGGGCCTCGCCGTGGGGTTCATCTCCGGCATGTTCGGCGTGGGCGGCGGGTTCCTCATGACGCCGCTGCTCATCTTCACCGGCGTGCCGGCGTCGGTGGCAGTCGCCAGCGTCTCCGCCCACATGGCGGCCTCCTCCTTCTCCGGCGCGCTCTCCTATCTCCGCAAGGGGCTCATCGACCTGCCGCTGGCCGGCTTCCTCCTGGGCGGAGGGCTTGCCGGCACGGCGCTGGGGGTCGCCGCCTTCGCGCTCATGCGCGCCTATGGGCAAGTCGACCTCGTCATCGGCATTTCCTACGTGCTGCTGCTGGGCGGGGTCGGCCTCCTGATGATGGTGGAAAGCGTGCGCGCCATCCTGCGAACCCTGAGAGGGCACAGGGCGCAGGTGCGCCGGCCCGGCACCCATGGATGGTTCCTGCGGCTGCCGCTGAAGATCCGCTTCCGCCGCTCGCGCATTTATGTGTCGGTCATCCCCGTGGTGGCGCTGGGGCTGGTGATCGGCTTCCTCGGCGCGCTGCTGGGCGTCGGCGGCGGCTTCCTGCTGGTGCCCGCGCTCATCTATCTCCTGCGGGTGCCGACGCAGATGTCGGTGGGCACCTCGCTCGTCCTGACCCTTGCCACCATGACGGCGGCGACCGTGCTGCACGCGGCCTTCAACGGCACGGTGGACGCCGTCCTCGCGCTGATCCTGATGATCGGCGGCACCATGGGCGCGCAGTTCGGCGCGCGGGCGGGGCAGCGGCTGAAGGCGGAGCATCTGCGCCTGCTGCTTGCCCTGCTGGTGCTCGCGGTGGGCCTTCGGGTGGGCTACGATCTCGTCCGGCCGCCGGCCGACCCCTTCGTCATCACCCTGCGCGAGGGCCGGTCATGAACCGCGCTCTGCTTCTGGCGCTGCTCCTGCTGCTACCCTCGGCAACGTGGGCGGAGCGGCTGGTGCTGTCCGTCTCGCAGCCGGAAGTGCTCATCGCCTCCAACTTCACGGGGGCGGACCTGGTGCTGTTCGGGGTGGTGGAGGGGCGCCCGCCGGGCGAGCACGCCTACGATTTCGCCGTCACCGTGCGCGGGCCGCAGGAGACCTTCGTCACCTGGCGGAAATCCCGCGTGCTCGGCCTCTACGTCAACACGGACAGTCGCACCTTCGTGGACAGCCCCGCAGTCCTTGCGGTGGCCACCAACAAGCCGGCCGAGGAGATCGCCCCGCCCGACGTCCTGCGGCGCGAGCAGATCGGCATCACCCGCAACATCTTCGTCCAGCGCGTGGGCACGGACTATGCGGACGTGGTGCCGGACGATCCGTTCCGCCTCGCCTTCCTGCGCATCAAGAAGGCCGACGGCCTCTATGCGGAGGAGCCGCACGGCGTGACCCTGCTCTCGCCCGCGGTGTTCCGCACCAGCTTCCGCATTCCCGCCAGCGCGCCGGTGGGCGCCTATGAGGTGACGGTCAAGCTGTTCGAGGGCGGCCACCTACTCGCGAGCGCGGTCACCTCCGTGACGGTGCGCAAGGACGGCTACGGCCAGCAGCTCGCCGCCTTCGCCGAGCAGCGGGGATGGCTCTACGGCTTCGGGGTCGCCCTCGGCGCCCTGTTCGTGGGCCTCAGCGCCAATTTCCTGTTCCGGCGGGACTGAGGCCAAGCACAGCTTGGGGCTGTCATAGCGCGGCAGGGTTGTAAAATACCGTTTTCCAGAAACCGTGGGACGAATCCGGTTTTTTGGATCCAAAATGATCCAAAGTGGATTGCATTCGGCGGGGGGCGTCAGTAACACACATCGTAAGGTATCCGACGCTTTAGAGCGTCGGCTCGTCGCCTCCGGGTGCCAAGCCCTGACAGGCACCTGGTGGAGGCGGGGCGGCGTCTTTTGAGTGCGCCGTCCCGCGTTCCATCTCCCTGCACCTTCCGGGCAGTAGGCAGAGCGCCCAAACTTGGGCTATGTGGTCCGGCTTCGCACGGCGGGGGACCCATGGCTTCCGGTGACGTCTCAGTGACCATCGATGGCGGCATCGCCCGCCTCGTTCTGTCCAATCCCGAACGGCGCAATGCCATTTCCAGCGGCATGTGGCACGCGCTCGCGGCTTTTGCGGCCGATGCCGCGCGGCGCACCGACGTGCGCGTGGCGCTGATCCGGGGGGAGGGGACGCTCGCTTTCTCCGGCGGCGCCGACATCTCCGATTTCAGCGCGGCGCGCTCGGACGCTTCCGGCGCCCAGACCTATGACGAATTGGTGGAAAGCGCGTGCGCCGCCATCGAAGGGCTCGGCTGCCCCACCGTCGCGCTGCTGCGCGGCGCCTGCGTCGGCGCGGGGGCGGCGCTGGCGGCGAGCTGCGACATCAGGATCGCCGCCGACGATGCCTTCCTCGCCATTCCCGCCGCCCGCCTCGGCCTCGGCTACGATCCGCGCGGCGTCGCGCGCCTCGTGCGCGCCTATGGCAGCCATGCGGCACGCCAGCTCTTCTTCACCGCCGAGCGGCTGCCCGCGCGCCGCGCCTTCGAGATGGGCGCCCTCGACCATCTGGCAACGCCGGAGGAGGTGGACGCGCTCGCCGACAAGATCGCCGCGCGCATCGCCGAGAACGCCCCTCTCACCCTGAAGGCGGCGAAGCTCTCCATCCGCGCCGCCGAGGGCGTGGGCGGCGGCGTCCTCACCGAGGCGCGCCACCTCACCCAGGTGGCCAATGCCAGCGCCGATTATCGCGAAGGGCGCCTCGCCTTCGCCGAGAAGCGCGCGCCCCGCTTCACCGGAAGCTGACCCGGGAAAAGCGGCTTGCGGGGCGTTGCGTCGGCGCAGCGTCCCCCTTATGGTCCGCGCCCGCGTTGGGGCGTAGCCAAGTGGTAAGGCAGGGGATTTTGATTCCCCCATTCCCAGGTTCGAATCCTGGCGCCCCAGCCAATTTCCCGCGAAATGCCCGTTCCCAAGCGCCTGAGCCGGTTCGCACCTGCAGATTTGGCCTGTTGCTGCAATCCGCTGCTAAAAGCCCGCCTTGGCGGGCTCGTTGGGAGCAGCATGGGGACCATTGCGAATGGGACACTCCGGAGCGGCGTCTATCACTTCAGGCGGGCAGTTCCGGAAGCGTTTCGCCGGCATGTGCGCCGCTGCGAATTGGTGGTGAGCCTGCGCACGCGTGAAAGCTGCCCATGCCAAGCTCGGGGCAGCTCAGCTATGTGCCGCTTCGGAAACTCTTTTCGCGACGATTCGCTCAACGCCTAGGCACCGCGGCCTTATCTCATCCCCAGTGCGCGCACTTTGACGTGTGTCCGATGCCGGGATTAAAGGAATTGCTCGGATCGAGATCCTTGTAGTGATCGCGCAGTGCGGGCTTTGCCACGTACAGATGCCCCACATTGTGCTCAGCGGGATATTCTGCACCCCTCGCGTCCAGGATCTTCCACATGGCGTGCTCCACCTCCATCGTGTCGAAGCCCTTCTTCACGATGTAGTCCTGGTGGAACACCTGGCAAAAAAAGTGCCCGTAATAAAGCGCGTGCTGGATCTTGGAGGCAAGATCCGCCGGGAGATGTTCACGCCAACTGACACCGTTGCGGGGCAAGGCGATATCGAGAGCGACAATGTCCTCGACATCCCCCCTGTGGATCGTCCGGTAACGGATCGCAGCGCCTGCGGCAGCAAAGCGATGAAGAAAGGCTTTTTCCCCTTCCTCCGGAGTGCATTCGAAATAGGCGCCATCGGCGGAGGGGAAAAGAGTCTGAAGATAAGCGCGCGCTTCCTCGATGGAATCGTCGGCCATCCGGAGCATCAGGTGGTGCTCGAAGCGGTCCCGGTAATCGTAGAGCCGCCCTGGGAGATGCTTCGGAAACAACGAGCCGAAGAATTGCATCATGCGATCGGAAAGATCGTGCGGAAGAAATTTGAAGCGCGCGCAAAACGCATCAAACTTTCCCTTGAGAGAGAACATCAGGGGCAGACGGTCTGTACCCAGGTATTGGATCGCCAGAAAGGTATCTTTTCCGTATTTCTCTGCAATATCGAACGCATCTCGATGAATATACTCACCTTGGATCGGCAGAGATCGAAAATTGGAGAGGATGTGGCGACGCAGCTCCGTCAGTTCGTCGGGATTGTTGGTGCCGATATAGAAATCGACAATCTTCTTTTCCTTAGGAAAGGTGTCCAGGCGCACCGCCAGGATCATCACCTTGCCAGCACTACCTGAGGACTCGAACAGTCGCTTCGGATCGGCGTTGAATCGTGCGGGCGTTTCGGCAGTGATATCTCGGACATGGGTTTGATAGTCATGATCCGAACAAGAGAGGTTGGGATCGTGCGCAATGGTGTCCGGGCGGAAATTCCCCTTCTCTACATTTTTCAGGATCGTTTCCGGGTCGTCGCCCAACTGAATTCCCAAATGATTGACCAGATGAACATTTCCATCCTCGTCCACCTGGGCGTAGAGCGTCATTTGCGTGAAGGCGGGGCCGCGATGGATAAGCGCGCCACCAGAATTATTGCATACGCCGCCGAATACCGATGAGCCGATACACGAAGATCCGATCACGGAATGCGGATTCCGACCGAGGGGCGCGAGCGCCTTCTCAAGCTCAAACAAACGCGCGCCCGGGAGGCACACAACCTGACGCCCCTCGTCGAGGAGGTGGATCGTGTCGACGCGCGTCGTCGAGATGATGACGATTTCACGATCATACTGGTCGCCGTCCGGCGTGGAGCCCCCAGTGAGGCCGGTGTTGGCGGCCTGCATGATCACGATTTTTCCGGCTGCTATGCACGCGTTCAAAACGCGCCAATGTTCGACGAGGCTTCCCGGCCGAACAACCGCCAAAGCGGGCCCGTCGCCAAATCGGAAGCCCTTTCGGAAGGGCTGCGTGCTGGAGAGGCTGGTGAGCACATGACTGTCGCCGACAATCCCCTTCAACTCGGCAATTAAACCTGCATTGCCGTGGGGATGCTGCCTGGGTGAAGCCGCTTCGCCGGAGTGGAAAGCCGCCAGTGGACTCATCACGCTCTCCCGCGAACGATGGCGATATGAAAGCTCGCCGACTTCGGCCCCGATCTTCATGATCGGCTGAAATAGGTGGCGTCGATAGCGAGGACGAGCGACCGATATATGACGCGCCTTCAGGATCGTCGGAAGGTGGCGGAGCAAGCCCTACGAGAAACAGTTCGCCCGTGCAGCGCGATCATCAACAGGCCGCCGATCGCGCTCATGAATGGCTCTCCGGCACCCACGCCATGATGATGACTCAGAGGGCAAGGTGGTCTCTGAGGTCCGCGAAGGGTGAGGAGCGGGCTCAGATCAGCCGCTACTTTAAGCCATCTTGAGCCAAGGTATGGGCGACCACGGCGTTGGCGTGACCGTGGCCCATGCCGTGATGGTCCTTCAGGATGGCGACCAATTCCATATGCTTAGCTGGGTATGCGTCGCGGACAATCCCCTGCCAGTGCGAGATTGGTTGACCGTACTTCTTCTCGATGGATGGAAAGTAGGACGCCGGTCCCTTGACGGTGCTGTCAGTCATCAGTGAGCCCCTTTTTCCGAGACATTCGCCCTAGATGGCGTTTGACCGCAAGCGGTCCAGAGCGCCATGGGAGGCTTGCCCTCTAAGGGGAGGGGATCAATGAGGCACGAGGATCATCTTGTCCGGGGGTATGCGTACCCAGACCTCCTGTCCCTCCGAGAGATCGCGGGGCGGGCTCAGTTGGACGCGCAGATCGGTGTCGCCGAATTTGAGATAAAGGTCGCTGATATTGCCAAGGAAGTAGTTTGCGACGACCGTCGCCTGGAAACTGTTGACGTCGTCCGGCGGATCTGTGGTGACGATGACCTCCTCCGGCCGGCACACGGCACGCACGTGCTGGCCGGCGGAAAGTCCCACATCGGCGCTTATCAGGTTGAGTCCCGAGGGAAGGCGGATGGCGGTGCCGCTTCCGTTGCCGGTGACGACCCCGTCGAAGATGTTGGTGAGCCCGACGAACTGCGCTCCGAACAGAGATGAGGGCCGGTCGTAGATCTGCCGTGGCGTGCCGATCTGATCGATTTCACCGTCCTTCATGAGGATGATGCGATCGGCCACGACCATCGCTTCCTGCTGGTCGTGGGTGACGTAGATGGATGTCAGGCCGAGGCGCTGCTGGAGCATCCGCAGTTCCATCCGCATGGATTCCCGCAGCTTGGCATCGAGGTTGCTGAGCGGCTCATCGAACAGCAGGATGGATGGTTCGAGTACGATCGCCCGCGCCAACGCCACGCGCTGCTGCTGGCCGCCCGAGAGTTGGCTGGCGCCGCGGTCCATATGTTTCTCGAGCCCGACCAGGCTCAAGGCGCGCCGCACCTTGGCGTCGATGCCCGCTTTCGCCTCGCCCTTCATCTTCAGTCCGAAGGCCACGTTCTGGCCCACGCTCATGTGCGGCCAGATCGCATAGGACTGGAACACCATGCCGATCTCGCGCCGTTCGGGCGGCAGCGAGAAATCGGGGCTCGAGACCACTCGGCCACCCATGGCGATCTCGCCTTCGGAGATATCCTCAAGGCCGGCGATACAGCGCAGGGTCGTGGTCTTGCCGCATCCGCTGGGACCCAGCAGCGCGACGAACTCGCCCTTCCTGATGTCGAGATCGACATTGTTGACGGCGCGATAGGCGCCGTAGCGCTTGACGAGATTACGGACTGTGACTTGCGACATGTGTCCTCCCGGAACATCGCACGCGGGCCTCGACCCGCAGCCTCATGTTTTTGCGATTGCGCGCTCCAGCTGGACCCGGAACACCAAGCGCGTGATGATCACCATCACCATCATGATCAGCGTCTGAACCAAGCCGACGGCAGCAGCGTACTGGTAGTTGCCATTGTCCATGTAGTGCCAGGTAAGCACCGAGAGGACCTGGCTCCGCTCGCTGTAGAGCAGGATCGACGCCGACAGTTCCTTGGTGCTCTGGATCATCACGAAGAACAGGATCGCCACCAGCGTGCCCTTCATCAGCGGCAGCACGATCAGCCGCAGGACGGTGAGGCTGCCGGCGCCCGCGACGCGGGCGCTTTGCTCCAGGTCCGGATGGAGCTGGAGGATCGAGGAGCGGCTGACGAGGATGCCATAGGGCAGGAATTTCGCCGTGTAGGCGAGGAGCAGGATCCACACCGAGCCGTAGAGCGGCGTCTGCAGGTAGATCCACAGAAGGCCGATGCCGTAAACCAGTCCCGGCACCGCCACGGGCAGGACACCGAGGAAGGCGACGAGGCTGGTGCTGAACTTAGGCCGCCTGAGTTCCATGAAGCTGATCACGAACCCCACAAGGACGCAGATGACGCCGCTGCCGATGGCGAGGCCGATGGTGTTCCACAACGCATCGCGCATGTCCTGTTGTCCGAACATGCGTTGGTAGTGCTCGAGCGTGAAGATGTCCCAGGTGATGGCCGGCGCGCTGTAGCGCATGACCGAGGACAAGAGCAGGGAGCCGAAGGGCAGGAGGTCCGCGCACAGGATGTAGAGCCCGATGGCGATGAAGGCGGGCGCTTTCCACCCGCCCAGCTTCAAAGGCTTCGCGCGGAAGCCCTTGCCGGTCACGCTCACGTAGCGCTCGGAGCGCTGGGTGATGCGGCGCTGGATCCACACGCCGAGGAATGTGACCCACAGCAGCAGCGTTCCAGCGGCTGCGGCGTGGGCGCGGTGGACCGGAAACGTGGTGGAATCCTGGTAGATCTTCCACGGCAGCGTCGTGAAGCCGGTGGTGGAGCCGATAATGCCGGGGATCGTGTACATCTCGGCGGCGAGGATGAAGATCAGCAGTCCCGAGGCCAGGATGGCCGGTGTCGCCATGGGCACGCTGATGCGCAGCAGCGCCTGGATCGCCGACGCGCCTGTGATCCGCGCCGCCTCCTCGAGCGAGGAATCCATCGCGCGGAAGCTGCCCGACGTGAACAGGTAGGCGAACGGGCAGAAGAACAGGAACATCACCCAGACCACGCCGCCATAGGACCATATGTTGATCAAGCTCACGGGATCGAGGCCGACGGCGCGCATGGCGGAGGCCGCCGCGACGTTCAGGAAGCCGGTCTTGCCGGAGCCGAGCGCCACCCAGGCGATCAGCCCGGCGAACGGCGACAGGAACAGGGGCATGATGATCAGAAGATCCATCGCGCCCTTGAAGGGAAGGTCGGTGCGCCAGACCAGGATCGACATGGTCACGCCGACGACCAGCGAGAAGGCGGTGACCACGGCGGAAAGGATCAGGGTTTCGGCGAGATAGCCGAGATATTCCGACGACGTGTAGACATGGATGAAGGCGGCAAGGCTGCGCTCATCGGAAAGGCCGATGCGGGTTTCACGGTAGAACGCCGCATCGACCGCATAGACGAGCGGAACGATGGCCACCGCGATGACGAAGATCGCGAGGAGCAGCCACAGGATGCGCTCGCCCGACCACAGGGCACCCAGCCTTTGGAAGAGGCTGGGCCCCACCGGGGCGTGGCCGGTCATGGCTGGGAGCGAGGCGGAGGGAATGTCAGAGGCCATGTCGAGCGCTTTCGTAAGAACAATCGATCACGGCTGCTGCGCGTCCCGCAGGATCTTGATCCACAAGTTCATGTCCTTGTCGTAGTCGCGCTCCCAGCGCGCGGTATCGACCAGGTAGGGCTCCGTGATCGGGTCATACCAAGGCTCTTTGGTCACGGCGCGCTTGTCGGGCACGCCCCCGAGCGCTGTCTGCGCGCCATAGATCTGCTGGAAGGCGGTCGCGCCCTCCTCGCTGAGAAGCCAGTTCTGGAACAGGCGGGCGGCGTTGGGATGCGGGGCGAAGGCGGAGATGGCCGACCAGCTGTTGGAATAGGTCGGGGTCGGCTTGGGATGGATCCAGCGGATCGGAGCGCCCTGCTGAAGCTTCACGATGCCGGCGGCTTCCCAGCTCCAGAATGTGAAGTCCTGCTCGCCCGCCACCACGCGGTCGACCGGCACGAGAACCTCGGAATAGACCGCCGGCTTCTGTGCAGCGACCTTCTTGAGGAACTCGACGCCGTAGATGTCCTTGTATTTCGGGTCGAGGAACATGTGGACCGGCGCGTAGCACGAGCCGCACTTCTGGGTGGTCACTGCAAAACGGCCCTTGAAGCGGGGGTCGAGGACGCCTTTCCAATCCGAGAGGATCTTCACCTCTTCGGGCGTGAGCTTGTTCACGTTGTAGATGATGGCGTTGTCGGTCATGTGGGTGGCGTAGGCATAGTCGCCGATGCGGAACGCCTCCGGGATGCGGTCCGCTGTCGGCACTTTCCAGGATGCCAGGAGCTTGTCGTCGATCAGTGCGGTGACGCTCGGCCGGTCGCCGAGCTGGAGGTTATCGGCGATGTATTGCTTCGCCTGGGTCTCCTGCATGAACCGCTGATACTGCTGCACCCCGACGATCCGCAGGGCCTGCACCGAGATGCCTGGATAACGCTCCTGGAACTTCGCCGCGATGGCATTCATCGCATCGAGCGGCGTCGTGATGTACCAGACGATCTTTCCTTCCTTCTTGGCTGCTTCGTAAAGCTTTGCGGTGTCGGACGGATCGGGAAAGGTCTGCGCCATGGCCGGTGCGCCGGCGGCAAGAATGGTCGCGGCAATGCACGATAGGGCAACGGCCCTGCAGCGATTGAACATGTCTCTCTCCCTCTCGGACATTTATTTTTGTGGGCCGTGTCGGGCGAACCTTGGCGGGCTCGTGGAAGCGCCCCCCGCCCGTGCTTCGAGCGGGTGGGAAAAAGCGTGGATCAGCTGCTTGCAGTAAGGCGGTCGCGGAACATCTGAAGCGTCGCGCCGCCCGCGTTGCGCACGTGCTCGACGCCGGCGCTCCAGGCCTCGTCCTCGTCGTGGGCCATGATGGCCTCCACGAAGCGGCGGACTTCCGCGAGGCTCTTGTCAGCGCGTCCCGGCTGGCTCAGCGACATGGCGCGAAACTGCATGGCGCGGATATGGATCGCGCGCAACGCGGCGGCGGCGACGTCGTTGGCCGCCCCCTCGATCAATACGGCATAGAGCTCGCTCTTGGCCGCCACCATCTGGGATAGGTCGCGGGTGCCGTAGGCGCGCGCCATCTCATCAAAGGCTTGCTTAAGCCGAAACATCATCTCCTGCGATCCGCGGCGGGCAAACAGCCGGCCGAGCAGACCCTCCAGAACGGCGCGGGTCTCGTAGATGTTCTCGGCGTCCTTCAGGTCGATGGTGGCGACGATCGGGCCCTTGTTGGGGACGGTCGCGACAAGCCCCTCCGACTCCAGCTGGCGCAACGCCTCGCGGACCGAGGTCCGGCTTACGCCAAGCCGTTCGCAGAGATCCTTCTCCAAGAGCCGCTCGCCCGCCCGGAAGGTCCCCTCCGCAATCGCCAGCCGCATGCGGTCGGCCACCTGATTGCGGAGCGGCGCTGCCGCCGCGATCCGCATGGATTCCTTTGGTTCCAGCGAAATTTCCATCATCCGATCTTATTATGTGCTTATCATCTTGTCATACCGTAATACGCGATTATGATCGGCGCAAGAATTAAAGACGGCCCAGGCGGGGCCGCCCGAAAGGCCGGAGAGCGCTCGTGAATGAGGAATTGCCGCTGCCCATCATCAATGCCGACTCGGGCTCTTACTGGGGCGGCGCGAACGAGGGCCGGCTCATGATCCGGGCCTGCAAGGCATGCGGCGCAAAGCATTTCATGCCCCGCAACCTGTGCCCGCATTGCTGGTCGGAGGATCTGGAGTGGGTGGAGGCGAGCGGACACGGCACGGTCCACAGCTTCACCGTGATCCGGCGGGCGCCGCTCGCCTCCTATGCGGGGCGCGTTCCCTATGTCGTCGCCCTGGTCGAGCTCCACGAGGGGCCGCGCATGCTGACCAACATCGTTGGGGAGGACGCGCTTGCCACCTGCATCGGCGACGCCGTCGAGGTCTGCTTCGAACGAAGGGGTGAGCAGGCCATCCCGCAGTTCACGCGCGTCTGACCCGACCGCCAATCCGCGAACAGCCCACATTCATGGTGTTGGAATGACAGAGTTTTCAGGCCACGGATATTATTCGGCCAAACGCGAGCTGCTCGGCCACCGCGAGCTTGGCCGGCTCGTCGATCCCCGCTCCATCGCGGTGGTTGGCGCGTCCAATACGCCCGGTTCCTTTGGCCGGTTGGCGGTCGAGAACATCCAGGTCGGTTACGAAGGCAGGATATATCCGGTCAATCCACGCTACGAGGAGGTGCTGGGGCTGCCCTGCTACCCCTCACTCGAAGCGCTGCCCGAAGCGCCCGACTGCGTGATCGTCACGGTGGCGCGTGAGCATGTCGAGGCACAGGTGGAGCGGGCAGCGGCGATCGGCGCCGGTGGCGTCATCCTCTACTCCGCCGGTTATGCAGAGGTCGCTCAGCCGGAGCGCATCGAGGCCCAGTATCGCCTCTCCCGGATCGCTCACGAGACCGGCATGCGCATTCTCGGTCCCAACTGCCTCGGTATCGTCAATTGCGTGCTGAAGGCCGGCATGACCTTCATGCCGAAGTTCCGCGAGATGCCGCTGATCCAGGGGCCTATCGGCCTCGTCTCGCAGAGCGGCGGGCTTGGCTACGTGGTGGTGCAGGCCATGGAGCGCGGCGTCGGCTTCTCGCGCTACCTGTCTGCCGGAAATTCCTGCGACATCGATGTCAGCGATCTCGTGAACTACCTCGTCGAGGATCACGAGACCAAGGTCATCGCCTGCATGCTCGAAGGCGTGCGCGACGGCGACCGTTTGGTCGAGGCGTCGCGGCGCGCTCTGGCCGCCGACAAGCCGCTGCTCATCTACAAGCTGGGAAACGGCGAAATCAGCCAGCGCACCGCCATGTCGCACACCGGGACGCTGGCGGGCGGGCCGGCAGCCTATCGCGCCGCGTTCGAGCGCACCGGCGCGGTGATCATCGACAATTGGGAGGAGTTGCTCGAGACCGCCAACTGGTTCGCCACCGCCGGGCGCCCCTTGTCCGGAGGTGTGGGCGTGATGGCGAACTCGGGAGGCGCGGCCGTCATGGCGGCGGACAAGGCGGAGGAGCACGGCGTCGACCTGCCATTGCCGTCACCTGAGACCAGCGCCCGGCTCGCCAAGGTGATCCCGGACTTCGGCTCCAACGCCAACCCTTCGGACATCACGGCGGAATCGCTCAAGAACCCCGATATGTTCGGGGAGTGCATCCGCGCTTTTGCCGACGATCCCTCCTTCGCCGCCGTGGTGGTGCCGATGCTCTCGGCGCACAGGCCCGCGACGGTCGAGCGCGCGAAATACGTCAGCGATCTCGCCGCCACCTTGCCGAAGCCGCTCTGCATTGTGTGGCTCAATGAATGGCTGGAAGGGCCGGGCAGCGAGGTCTACGACGCCTCCCGCAACCTCGCCATGTTCCGGTCCATGGGACGCTGCTTCAAGGCGGTGAGGCTCTGGTTCGACCACTATGCACGGCGCGACGCGCTGCTTCAGTCGTCCTCCGATCGGGTTGCGCCCGAGGCCGGCGACATGGTTCGGGAGCGCCTGCGCGCGCACAACGGCAGCAGCGTGCTGAGCGAGGCGGAGTCCAAGCATGTGCTCGGCCATTATGGCGTGATGACCACCCGCGAGCGGCTGGTGCAGACCGAGGACGAAGCCGCCCGCGCCGCGGGCGAGATCGGCTATCCGGTGGTCCTCAAGGTGGATTCCTCCGACATTCCCCACAAGACGGAAGCAGGCGTCGTCCGCCTCAGGCTCAGCGACGAGACGCGGGTGCGCAGCGCTTACCGGGAGATCATGGCGGCGGCCGGGAAGCTGCCGGGACCGCCCCGCATTTCGGGCGTATCGGTGCAGCAGATGGTGGGCGCCGGTGCCGAATTGATGATCGGGACGAAGCTCGATGCCCAGTTCGGGCCGCTCGTTGTGTGCGGCTTCGGCGGGGTGGCCGTCGAGGTGACCCGGGACGTCGCGTCCGCGCTCGCGCCCGTCACCAAGGACCAGGCGCTGGACATGATCCGCTCGCTCAGGGGCTACAAGCTGCTCGACGGCTTCCGGGGGCAGCCCAGGCACGACGTTTCCGGCTTTGCCGAGATGGTGGCGCGGGTGTCCGAGCTCGCCGCCGACCTGAAGGATGAGATCGCCGAGATCGACGTGAACCCGGTGATCCTCTCGCCGAGCGGGGGAGTTGCCGTGGACGCGCTGATCGTGCGCCAGGGAGAGCCCGCATGAGTGCGCAGTTGCGGGGCTGCGCCGCCATCGTCGGCGTGGGGGAATCCGATATCGGCAAGACGCCGAACATGACCGGCCTCGGCCTCAATGCCCAGGCTGCCAAGCGGGCCATCGAGGAAGCGGGCCTGAAACCGTCCGATATCGATGGCTTGCTGACCGCCCACTCCTTCACCGAGCCCTATTTCATGCTGGGGACGGTGCTGTGCGAATATCTCGGCCTGACGCCGCGCTACAACGCGTCCATGGTGGTTGGCGGCGCCTCTCCAGCAGCTATGCTGAAACACGCAGCAGAGGCCATCGCGACCGGGCAGGCGAGCGTGGTCCTGGTCTGCGCGGGGGAGAACCGGGCGACAGGCCAGTCCCGCGACAACACGCTCGCAACCCTGACCGCCATCGGCCACCCCTATTTCGAGCGGCCCTATGCGCCCTCGGTCCCTGGCTTCTATGCGCTGATCGCGCAGCGCCACATGCATGAATACGGCACCACGCGCGAGCAACTGGCATCGGTGGCCGTGACCAGTCGGCGCCACGCTGCAATGCATCCCAACGCGCACATGCGCACGCCCATCGAGGTGGCCGATGTGCTCGCCTCCAAGCCCATCGCCGATCCCTTCAACATGCTCGACTGCTGCCTCATCTCCGATGCCGGCGGCGCGTTCATCGTCACCTCCGCCGAACGGGCGCAGGATTTGAACGCCCCTCCGGTCTATCTGCTGGGCGCCGGCGAGTTCCACACGCACGAGCACATCATGTGCGCGCCGAGCCTTACGTCTTTCGGTGCGGCTAAAGCCGGGGAGGCCGCCTACCGCATGGCCGGGCTCGGCCCGCAGGATATCGACGTTGCCGAGCTCTATGACTGCTTCAGCATCGTGCCGATCATCGGCCTGGAGGAACTCGGTTTCTGCAAGCCGGGAGAGGGCGGCGCCTTCTATGCGGAAGGCCATGCCGCACTCGGCGGATCGCTGCCCGTGAACACGCATGGCGGAATGATGTCGCATGCCCATGCGGGGGCAGCCGGCGGCCTGTTCGGCATTGTCGAGGCGGTGCGCCAGCTTCGTGGCGGCCAGGGCCAACGGCAGGTCGAGGGTGCCGAGGTCGCGCTGGTGCATAACCAGGGGGGCGTGATGTCCTCCCACTGCACCATCATTCTTGGCTCATCTGCTGGCTGATCAAGAAAAGAGGTCATCATGGAACATCAGAGCCGCGGACTTTACTTCGATGATTTCGAAATCGGGCAGAAGATCATCACCTCTGCACGCACCGTAACTTCGACGGACATCGTGAATTTCGCGTGCCTGTCGGGCGATTTCAACGACGTGCACACCAACCACGAATATTGCAAGACGACGCAGTGGGGTCAGCCTCTGGCCCATGGGCCGCTCGTCTACGCCATCATGGCCGGGCTGCAATACGCCACGGGCGTGAATGACGGGACGCTGCTGGCGCTGCTCGAAGTGGAGAGATGGCGGATGCTCAGCCCCGTCGTTCATGGCGACACCATCCACGTGGTGTCCACCGTGCTCGACAAGAAGGAGGCGAGCAAGCCGGACCGCGGCGTCGTCACCTTCGAGCGCGTCTGCGTGAAGCAGGACGGCACGATCGCCCAACAGCTCACCACCAAGGCCCTTTATCGGCGCCGCGCCAGCGCGCAGGCCGCCTGAGATACGTTTCGCCCCATTCGACAGCCCAGGATTTACGCGCATGTCCGATCACCGCTTGCTGGAGGGCATCACCGTCGTCGAGATCAGCTCGAGCGTCGCTGCCCCCTTCGCCGCGCGCATCTTTGCTGATCTTGGTGCCGATGTGATCAAGATCGAGGCCCCCGGCGGCGGGGATTCCGCCCGCAAATGGGGCCCTCCTTTCTGGCGCGACGACGCCACCCCCTTTCACGCCTTCAATCGCGGCAAGCGCAGCATCACGGTGGACCTCAAGGATCCCGCGCAGATCGCGATGCTCTCCGACTTCATCGCCGAGCGGGCAGACATTGTCCTGCAGAACCTGCGTGCCGGGCTGGTGGAGCGCTATGGGCTCGATGCGCAGACGCTGCGTGCCCGTGCACCGGGCCTGATCTACGCCAATATCGGCGCATTCGGTGAAAAGGGACCGATGCGCATGCAGCCGGGCTATGAGGCGCTGATGCAGGCGATCTCCGGCCTCATCAGCCTTACCGGCGAGGCCGACCGAGATCCGGTGCGTATCGGTGCGCCCATCGCCGACATGGGCACGGGCATGTGGACGGTCATCGGCTGCCTGGCCGCCCTCCACGAACGCCAGCGGAGCGGCGAGGGGCGGGTCGTCGGCACCTCGCTCTACGACACGTCCCTCGGCTGGACCGCCATGGCCATGGCGCAATATCAGGCCACTGGCAAAGTTCCGTCCCGCACCGGGCTCAAGGGCATCAGCGTGGTGCCGAACGGCGGCTTCCACACGGCGGACGGCCTGCTGGTGATCACGGTCGGCACCGATGTGCAGTTCCGCTCCCTCTGCGGGGCGGTCGGGCGCGCGGAGCTTGCCGATGATCCGCGGTTCGTCACCAATGCGGACCGCCGGGCCAATGAGACCGCGCTGCTGGCGATCCTTGGCGACATATTCCCCACCAGGACCCGTGCCGAATGGTGCGAGATTCTGGGCGCCGCCGGCGTCGCCGCCATCCCGGTCCAGAATCTGGCGGAGGCCGCTGAGAGCGAGCAGACCGCGGCGTCCGAGATGCTCCAGGACTGCCCCGGCGATGAGCTCAAGCTGATCGGCCTGCCGCTGCGCTTCGACGGTGAACGCCCGAAGCCGCGCTGGCCCGCGCCGAAGCAGGGCGAGCCCATCCACCAGCTGAAATCAGATGCTGCCGAATAGGCAGATCAATCACTCGGGTGCATGACAATCATGGAAACAGATACCATACGTTTCGACGTCGATGGGGATGGCGTCGCGACGCTGCTTCTCAACCGCCCGGAAAAACTGAACGCCTTCGACCGGACGATGCTGGAGCGCTGGAACGAGGCTCTGCTGCGCAGCATGGACGACGAGGCCGTGAAGGTCATCGTCCTCACCGGCGCCGGTCGCGCCTTCTGTGCTGGCGGGGATGCCGGAAACATGCAGAAGCGTGCAGAAAGTCCGGAGAACGCGCTCGACCGCAAGGACTATCTGTTCCGCCTCGTTCACACCATCGCGCTCACCATGGAGCGGCTGGACAAGCCCGTGATCGCGGCCATCAACGGCGCGGCTCGCGGCGCTGGGCTCGACATGGCCCTCATGTGCGACATCCGCGTCTGCACGGAAAGCGCGACCGTTGCGGAAAGCTACATCAATCTGGGGCTCGCCGCGGGCGACGGGGGGGCGTGGTATCTCGCGCGCCTCATCGGGCCGGACCGCGCGCTGGAATTGCTCTGGACCGGTCGTGCGGTGGGTGCCCAGGAGGCGCTGGAGCTTGGCCTCGTCACCCGCGTGGTGCCGGACGACCAGCTGCTTCCCGCAACATACGAACTGGCGCGCCGCATCGCCGCCCAGTCGCAGCCGGCGATCCGCATGAGCAAGCGCATCTTCTATCAGAGCGTGAACCTGCCGCTCGTCACCCACCTCGACATGGTCTCCTCCCACATGGCGGTGCTCCGGGATACGCCCGAATACCGGGCCAAGCTCGCCGAGGTGGTCGCTCGCACCCGAAAGTCCTGAACCATGGACGCGCAGATGGGAGCGACCGCCGCCTTGTCCACGTTCGCGGCCGGGGTCCGATACGAGGACCTGCCGGTGCGGGTGGTCGAGGATACGAAGCGGATCATTGCCGACACGCTCGCTTGTGCGGTCGGCGGAACCCTGCTCGATGCCGGCCGGATGGTCGGCGAGGCTGCATCGCAGATCGGCGGGGGGCCGAAGGAGGCCACTGTGCTTGGCTCCGGCCGCAAAGTGTCGGCCGCTGCCGCCGCCTTTGCCAATTCCGCCCTCGCCAATGCGCTCGATGCAGATGAGACCCTGTTCAACTCGAGCCACCATGCCTGCTGCACGGTTCCTTCGGCACTCGCGCTGGCGGAGGCGCTTGGGCTCAGCGGCAAGGAGCTGATCACCGCGGTTGCGGTGGGCTACGAGATCGGCGCCCGGGTCTGTGTGTCCCTCACCATCGCACGCGTGAACGAGAAGGGCGACATCGAGCGCTTCCCTACCACGGGGCTTGGCTGGGCGGTCTTCGCGGCTGCGGCAGCGGCCTCCAAGGCGCTTGGGCTCGCTCCGGCCCAGTTCGCGACCGCGCTGGGCATCGCCGGCTGGACCTCTCCCATTTCCAGCCACCTCAAATGGGATCATAGCGGCGAGCTTCACATGATGAAGAACTCGCCCCACGCCTTCATGGGGTTCTCGGGCGTGACGGCGGCGCGGCTCTCCGCGCTCGGGTTCACGGGCGAGCCGGCCATGCTCGATGGCGATGCCGGCTTCTGGCGGCTGGTGGGCTCGCCGGATTGCGACTGGAATGTCCTGTGCGGCGGGCTGGGGGAGAATTGGTGGATTTCCCGCGCCGCCATAAAGCCCTATGCCACCAACCGGCTCACGCACCACGCCATCAGCCTGTTTCGCGCTCTGCAAAGCGAGAATGACCTCGGGCCGAACGAGATCGAGAAGATCGAGATCAAGAGCTTCGCCCGGGTGGCTTCGGCATTCCTGTCTGGAAATCTGGCGCCGAAGAACCCGGTTGAGGCGCAGTTTAGCCTGCCGTTCGCGATCGCGGCCAGCGCTTACGGTCACGAACTCGGACCCCAATGGTGCCAGCCCGCGCAGCTCTCGGACCCGCGTTTGCGGGCATTTGCGGGGAGGGTTTCAGTATCGACCGATCCCGAGATCCAGAAGACCATGGCCGAAGACCTGCTCCGGACCCGTCGTTACCCGCGCGTCCCGACCATGGTCACCATCTTCGCACGAGGCCAAAGCTTCACACGATCCGCGAATTACGCGCCAGGGGACCCCGACACCGAAGCAACACGCCTCACCGATGCCGACCTCGAACGCAAGTTTCATCTCTTCACCGACAACGTGCTCGGGGAGGAATTATCCGCCTCCGCTTGGCTTAAGCTGTCAATGCTGGAGCAGTGGCCCGAGGTCAGTGTCGTAACGGCCGCTTTGTCCGCACGTTCAGGAGACTGAGACGGCTCCTTCGTCCTGTCCCCGGGACAGGGCGGGCCCTCACGGTTTGGCTGTTGGCGCTACTCCATGTGCATGTGCCGCTACCACTCACGGAACACGCGCTATGGGCGAAGGAAAATTTATCGAGGCGATGGGCGCACCGTCTCCGGTGCGCCCGCCGTGCTGTGGCTCAGCTCTGAACAAAGGCGAGCAGGTCGGCGTTGAGGACGTCGGCATTGACCGTCAGCAATCCGTGGCCGTAGCCGGGATAGGTCTTCAGCGTGCCGTTCTTCAGCAGCGGGGCGGAGAGCCTGGCGCTGTCGTCGATCGGGACGATCTGGTCGTCCTCCCCGTGCAGCACGAGGGTCGGGACGGTGATCGCCTTCAGGTCCTCGGTCTGGTCGGTCTCCGAGAACGCCTTGATGCCGTCGTAATGCGCCTTGGCGGAGCCCATCATGCCCTGCCGCCACCAGTTGTTGATCACGCCCTGGTCGACCTTCGCGCCCGCGCGGTTGAAACCGTAGAAGGGCCCTGTCGGCACATCGAGGAAGAACTGGGCCCGGTTGTCGGCGAGCGCTTTGCGGAAGCCGTCGAACACCTCGATCGGCAGGCCGCCGGGATTGTCTTTCGTCTTGACCATCAGCGGCGGCACGGCGCTGACCAGCACCGCCTTGGCCACCCGGCCCTGCGGCTGGCCATGCTTGGCGACATAGCGGGCGACCTCGCCGCCGCCGGTGGAATGGCCGATATGGACGGCGTTCCGGAGATCGAGATGCTGGACGACCGCCGCGGCGTCGGCCGCATAGTGGTCCATGTCGTGGCCGTCCCAGACCTGGCTTGAGCGGCCGTGACCGCGCCGGTCATGGGCGACGACGCGATAGCCCTTGGAGAGGAAGAAGAGCATCTGCGCGTCCCAGTCGTCGGACGACAGGGGCCAGCCGTGATGGAACATGATCGGCTGGGCATCCCTAGGACCCCAGTCCTTGAAGAAGATTTCAGCGCCGTCCGTGGTGGTGATCGTGCTCATGATGCGAGGCTCCTGGGTGTGGCCGGGGTGTCATCCCCGGCGGCTCATTCGATGGGGAGACAGTAATGGCCTGCGGTCCGCTTTCGGATTGGCGCGATGGACAGATTTCAGGCCATAAGTGACAAATGACGAAACCTAAGCCCTTGGCGGAGATCGCCGTCCTGCTCTATCCCGGCGCGCAGCTCGGCGCGGCCCATGGACTGACGGATCTGTTCTCGGTCGCCAACCTGATGGTGAAGCGCCGTCTCGGCGAGGAGGCGCCGCGCCTCCGCGTCAGCCACTGGCGCGGCCGTGAGAACGGCCAGGGCGCCGAACGCGTCTTCGACAGCGATCCGGGCGCTGCGGGAGAGCCGGATTTCGTCATCATGCCGCCGGCCGTCATCGCTCCGATCACGTCGGACGAGGCGGCCCCTCTGGCGATCTGGCTGAAAGAGCGCCACGCGCGCGGCGCAACGCTCGCCTCGGTCTGCGCGGGCGCATTCCTGCTCGGCGAGACCGGCCTGCTGGAAGGTCGCCCCGCCACCACCCACTGGTTCTACGCCAATGACTTCGCGGAACGGTTTCCGAAGGCCCGCGTAGACATCGACAAGCTCGTCATCGACGATGGCGACCTCATCACGGCGGGCGGCCTCATGGCCTGGACGGACCTGGGGCTCAAGCTCGTGGACCGGCTGCTGGGACCGACCGCGATGCTCGAAACCGCGCGCTTTCTCTTGGTCGACCCGCCGGGCCGCGAGCAGCGACACTACAGCGTGTTCTCGCCCAAGCTGCGCCATGGCGACGAGGCGGTCCTGAAGGTCCAGCACTGGCTGCAGGCGAGCGGCGCCCGCGATGCGACGCTTGCCGCGATGGCGGATAAAGCCGGGCTTGAGCCGCGGACTTTCCTGCGCCGCTTTCAGAAGGCGACGGGGCTGAAGCCGACCGAGTATTGCCAGCACCTACGAGTCGGTAAGGCGCGCGAGATGCTGGAGACCACCACGCGCCCGGTCGAGCAGGTCGCGTGGGATGTGGGCTACGAGGACCCGGGCTCGTTTCGGAAGGTTTTCGTCAAAGTGACCGGGCTCGGCCCGCGCGAGTACCGCCAGCGTTTCGGGATTGCGGCCATTCGTGAGGGCACGCGGATCGAGGACGCCGGAAGCCGGCAGTCTGCGGACCAATAATGCGCCGGCTGAGCCCAACCTCAGCGCATACCGCTTCCAGTCCGAGCATGCGGATCACGCTCGCGGTCAGATCAGGTCGCATTGATCCAGACCGATTTGGTGTTGAGATATTCGTGAAGGTGAGCGGCGCCGGATTCGCGGCCGTAGCCGCTCATCTTGTAGCCGCCGAACGACACCGCCGGGTCCATCAGCTGGTAGCAATTGATCCAGACCGAGCCCGCGCGCAGGGCCGGGGCGAGGCGGTGGGCCTTGCGCACGTCGCGCGTCCAGACCCCCGCGCCGAGGCCGAACATGCTGGCATTCGCGCGCCGCGCCAGATCGTCCGCGTCGTCGAAGGCAATGGCGGAGACCACTGGGCCAAAAATCTCCTCCTGGGCGATCCGCATGCCGTCGGTCACGTCCGCGAACACGGTCGGCGGCACGAAATGGCCGTGCGCGAGGGCGCCTTCGGTGAGGCGCGCGCCGCCCGAGACCGCCCGCGCGCCCTCCTTCAGCCCGATGTCCATGTAGCCGGTGACGCGGTCGAGCTGGCGCTGCGAAATCAGCGGGCCGAGCTGGGTGTCGGGATCAAGCCCGTCGCCCACCCGCAGCGCCCGGCCGAACGCCGCCACCCGGCCGACGAATTCGTCATAGATGCGCCGCTCCACGAACAGGCGCGTGCCGGCGCTGCACACCTGCCCGGTGTTGGCGAAGGCCGCCATGGCCGCGCCCGGCACCGCCGCGTCGAGGTCGGCATCGGCGAACACGATGTTCGCCGACTTGCCGCCAAGCTCCAGGGACAGGCGCTTGAGGTTGCCGGCCGAGGCGCGGACGATGTCCTGCCCGGTGAGGTGGGAGCCGGTGAACGCCACCTTGTCGATGCCGGGATGGGCGGCGATGGCCGCCCCCACGGTACGCCCGAAGCCGGTCACCACATTGACCACGCCGGGCGGCACGCCGGCCTCCAGCACCAGTTCGGCGAAGCGCAGCGGCGAGAGCGAGGCATCCTCCGCCGGCTTCAGCACCATGGTGCAGCCGGTGGCGAGCACCGGCCCTGCCTTGAGCACGCTCATGCCGAGCGGCGCGTTCCAAGGGATGATGGCCCCGACCACGCCGACCGGCTCCCTCAGCGTGTAGGAGAAGACCTCCCCCGGCACGGAATTGGGAATGGTCTCGCCGTGCAGCGCGGTTGCATGGCCGGCATAGAAGCGCAGCAGGCCCACCATGCGCTTGCGCCCCAGCCGGGTGCGGCTGATGGGCCCGCCCATGTCCAGCGTGTCGAGCAGCGCCAGTTCGTCGAAGTGCCGGTCAAGCAGGTCTGCGAGGCGCAGCAGCACCGCCTGCCGCTCGTCGGGCTTGAAACGGCCCCAGGGGCCCTCGAGGGCGGCACGGGCCGCCCGCACCGCCCGGTCGATGTCCTCCGCATCGCCCTCGGGAAGCGTCGCGAGCAGATCTCCCGTTGCCGGATTGCGGCTCTCGAAGCGCCGGCCGGAGACGGCCTCCACCCAGTCCGCGCCGATCAGCATCTTGCGGGGACCGCCGTCGGCGAACGGGGTGGCGTGACGCGAAGCAAGGCTTGACTGGCCCATGGAAGGCTCCTTCGAGAAGGCTGGGGTCTGTGCGTGGCGGGCGCGTCAGATCACCAGCCGGTAGCCGGTCCCGCGCGGCGCGAGGCGGCTTGCGTGCGGCGCGCCGAAATGGGCGGGGAAGACCAGGGCGTCCTCGGCGATGCACCGCTCCAGCAAAGCCTTGCGGGTGCGGTAGGCGAGCTGGCTGTCCTCGTCGAAGCGGCAGTGCCATTCGGGGCGCGGCACCTGGACGATCTGGTGCAGCACGTCGGCGGAGAAGATGCCGGTCTCGCCGTTCGAGCGCGCAGTGAGCACCACCTGCCCGGCGGTGTGGCCGGGCGCCGCGGAAACCGTCAGGCCCGCGGATATCTCATCGCCATCGGCGATGTGGTCCACGAGCCCGGCGTCATAGATCGGCATGACGCTGTCTTCCAGCAGGCAGGCGCAATCGGGGAAGCCCTTCAGGCCCGCATCGGAGGCGATCCAATGGTCGTACTCCGCCTTGGGGAAGAGGTAGCGCGCCTTGGGGAAGGTCGGCACCCAGCGGCCGTCCTCCAGCCGCGTGTTCCAGCCCACATGGTCGACATGGAAATGCGTGTTGACCACCAGTGTCACGTCGTCCGGCGTGACGCCCGCCGCGGCGAGGCGGTCGAGGAACGGGATGTCCAGCATGTCGAAGCGGCGGAAGGCCGGCGGGCGCGGCTTGTCATTGCCGCAGCCGGTGTCGATCAGGATCACGTCCTGCCCGTTGCGCACCACCCAGGTGTGCATGCTCGACATGAGCCGCTGGGTCTTCGGGTCGAGGAAGGCGGGCGTCGCCAGCTCCGGGTTCTCCTCATAGAAGGAGGGCTTGAAATCCGCGAACAGATAGCCGGGTGGCGAGCCGGGGCTCAGCATCTCCTCGACGCGGGTAATCTCGATCCCGCCAACATGGAACGTGCTCATGGCTCATCTCTCCTTGCCGGCTCCGGTCACAGCGTCGCGATGCCGATGGTGAGGCCGCCGCAGATGTTCAGGGTCTGGCCGGTGGTGAAGCCGGCCTCATCGGACATGAAATACATGCAGGCGGCGGCGATCTCGTCGGGCTGGCCGACCCGGCCGACCGGGATTGTCTTCAGGAAGGCGTCGCGCTGGGCCGTCCCGGCCGCCGCATTGCCGGCCACGAAGCCCTCAGTCTCGATCGGCCCCGGGGAGATGCAGTTCACCGTGATGCCGTGCGGCGCCAGCTCCAGGGCGGCATTGCGGGTGAGGCCGACGATGCCGGCCTTGGTCATCCCGTAGAGCAGGCGCCCGTGCTTCCCGAGAGCCGCGCGGCTGCCCGTGTTGACGATCCGGCCGAAGCCGGCGGCGCGCATGTGGGGCACGAAGGCCTGCATGGTGAGCACGGTGGCGGCGAGGTTCACTGAGACCAGTTCCTCGAAATGCTCGAACTTCGCGGTCTCCACTTCGCCGTAGAAGAAGCGGGCGGCGTTGTTCACCAGCCGGAGCACCCGGTGGCGGCCGGCGATCTCCGCGAGGGTGTCGCGGGTTTTGTCGGGGCTGGAAAAATCCACGTTCACGAACTCGCCGGGAAAATTCTCAAGGGGCGAGGTGCGCGCCAGGCCGATGACATGGTGGCCCTGGGCAGCGAGGCGGCGCGAGATGGCGAGGCCGATGCCCCGGTTGGCGCCGCTGACGACGGCGGCCGTTCCGGATGCGGTGTTCTCTCCCATTGTGGTCTCCTGTTCTGGTTGCCGGCGGTCAATGCCCCGCCACGATCGCGTCGGCGATCTTCTCCGCTGTCATCATGGTCGGCACGTTGGTGTTGGCGCAGGGCACCACCGGGAAGATGGAGGCATCCACCACCCGCAGCCCCTGGGTGCTGCGCACGCGTCCGGAGGCATCTGTCACCGCCATGGGATCATCGGCGCGGCCCATGCGGCATGAGCAGCTCGCATGCCATGTGCCGGTCGCCGAAGACCGTATGAAATCCTCCAGCTCGGTGTCGTTCTCCATCAGCCGGTCGAAGCGATAATTGCCGGCCATGAACTTGTTGATCAGCGCGCCGCGCACCGCCGGATTGGCATCGAGCATGCGGGCCAGCGCCTGCATCAGGACCCGGTTCCTGGGGTTGACGATCCCCACCTGCCGCACGCGCTTGTCGTAGCTGGCCGGGAACGGGTCGCTGGCGGCCGCTCCCATCTGCGCCGAGCGCTGGATCGTGCCCATGAGGCGGAAGCCGCCCATCAGGCGCTCCACGTCGCGCCGGTCGCTGAGGAGATTGAAGGCAACGGACGGCGGCTCGCGCCAGTCGGCCGACTTCAGCTTCACCTCGCCGGATTGCGAATAGCTCTTGTTGACGAAGATGATGAAGGTGCCGAGCTGTTCGCCCACCGCATGCCATGCCGACTTGCTGGCGCAGGTCACGAACATGTCGCCGGCCGGCGCGCCCTCCTGCCCGGAGGAATAGCGCAGCGCCATGAGGATGTGCCGGCGAGTGAGGGTGCCGATGCGCGCCTCGGGCTTCAGGAACGAGGCCAGCGCGATGGAGGGGTGGTCCATCAGGCTCTGCCCCACGCCCGGTACGTTGGCGACCACCTCGATGCCCTGCTCGCGCAGATGGCCGGCGGGGCCCACGCCCGAGCGCAGCAGATGCGCCGGCGAGGCAATGGCGCCGCTGGAGAGGATGACCTCGCGGGCGCGGAACTCCTCCTCCCGCTCGCCGGTGCGGCAGACCACGCCGACGCAGGTCTGGCCCTCGAACAGGAGCCGTGTGACGGTGGCGCGGGTGAGCAGCCGGAGATTGCTGCGCTGGCGCGTGGCCGGGTCGAGATAGCCGATGGCCGAGGAGACGCGACGGTCATAGGCGTTGGAGATGGTGATGGGGAAATAGCCGTCCCGGAACGGCCCGTTCTGGTCGGCAAGATAAGGGAAGCCCGCAGCATCCAGGGCGGATGCGACCGCCTTGGCGTGGCCACACCACAGTTCGGGAAAGATCCGGCTGATGGGGATCGGCCCGTCCTTGCCGTGAAGCGGGCCGTCGAAGTCCATGTCCCGTTCCAGCTTGCGGAAATAGGGCAGGACCGAGTCCCAGTTCCAGCCGGCGGCGCCGCGCGCCTCCCATTCATCGTAGTCGTTCGGCGCCCCCCGGTTGGCGAGCTGGCCGTTGATGGCCGAGCCGCCGCCCAGCACGCGCGCCTGCTCGTAGCGCGCCTCGGGCGGCAGCGGGGACGAGAAATCGTTGTGGGGAATGGCCCGCGCGCGCGCCTTCAGGTCGGTCCAGAGGAAGCGGGGGTTGAGGTAGGCGAAGCCGGGATAGCTGTCTAAAATCTCCGGCGGGACGCGGCCGGGCGGGGTGTCCTCGCCGGCTTCGCACAACAGCACCTTATTGGATGGCTTGGCCGACAGCCGGTTCGCGAGGACGCACCCGGCGGACCCGCCCCCGACGATGATGTAATCGTACGTCAACCCGCTCTTCCCTATGACGCACCGGACTTCTTGCCCGGATGCTCCCCCCACGGATGTCCCGGGTTCTCGCGGCCCGGTCTGCACTCTTCCGCGCGTGATGCGACCCCTTGATTAGCAAGCCGCGACGGCCTCGGTCGACTTTCCCGGGAGCATATGTTCTATAATCCAAAGGTATGGCAGGACATGCCGGAATGGTGGGAACGGACCGCAAGCGTCCACCCGGAGGAAACGCGTGGAAGTCCGTGACTTGCGCTATTTCAGGACCGTTGCCGAGGCGCGGAGCTTTTCCAAAGCCGCGCTGAAGCTGCGGGTCGCGCAGCCGGCCCTCAGCCGGCAGATCCGGCGCCTGGAGACCACGCTCGGCGCCCCCCTGTTCGAGCGCCACAGCCGGGGCGTGGTGCTGACCGGGGCCGGCCAGCTTCTGTTCGAGCGCACCACGAACCTGTTCGACGATCTCGCGCGGATCGAGCGCGACGTGGCCAATTTCGCAGGCGCCAAGACTAGCCGGATCACGCTGGGGGTGCCGCCAGCGACCGCCCGCCTCGTGGTGCCGCCTTTGCTCAAGGCGGTCCAGGCCGAGGCCCCGCACATCACGCTGAAGATCATGGAAGGCTTTTCCGGCGTGCTCCACGACTGGCTCAGCACCGGCCAGGTGGACATCGCCTTCATGCACAATCCGAGTCTGGCGCCGAACCTGACCTTCGTGCCGATGCTGGTAGAGCACATCTATCTGGTGGAGCCGCCGGGCAGCCCGCCGCGCACCGAGCTCACCCTTGCCGAGGCACTGGCCCACCCCCTGTTCCTGCCGAGCCCGACCAACAGCCTGCGCCAGCTGGTGGACCGGCTCGCCGCGCGCGAGAAGCTGAAGGTGGAGATCGCCCAGGAGATCGACGGGCTGACCGTCACCAAGGCGTTGGTGCAGGCCGGCATGGGCCGGACCCTCTATGCCTACAGCGCCGTGCAGAAGGAGGTGAGCGCCGGGGAGCTCACCGCCTGGCCCATCGTCACGCCGGGCGCGGTGTGGAGCCTCGGCGCCGCCTTGAGGGTGGACCAGAATTCCGGCGCGCTGGCGGAGTTCGTGGCGCTGCTGGCGCGCGAGGTGGCGACGCTCGTGGAGGAGGGCGTGTGGCTCGGCAAGCTCCACCGCATTCCCGCGATGATCAAGAAGAAGGCCGGAAAGCGCCGCCCGGCCGCGCGTGTGGCCTGATCCCGCTCGGCCTCCGGCCATACCCTTCCGGCATAGTTTCCTTTCCCCAAATCGCCATTCAGGCCCTCCAGGCGGCGCATTAGCGTGGGCGCCCCCGGCCCGCCTGCGGTCGGCCGTGCGCAACGAACCGTGGAACATACCGTGGCGACTTACCTACCGAGCGCTCTGCCCGCGCCCCAGCCGGACCTTGACGACCTGCCGTTCTGGGAATTCTGCAAGGCGCGCGAGCTCCGGATCCAGGAATGCGCCGATTGCGGCACGCTGCGCCATCCGCCCATGCCCGCCTGCCCGGTCTGCCGCTCCATGCGCACGTCCTGGCGCGCGGTGCCGGGGACCGGCAGCGTCTATTCGTTCACTATCTGCCATTACTCGGCCCACGCCTCGCTGAAGGAGACGGTGCCCTACAATGTCAGCGTCATCCTGCTGGACGAGACGCCGGACATCCGCATCGTCTCGAACGTGATCGACGTGCCGCCCGAGGAGATGGCCATCGGCCTGCGGGTGGAGCTTGCGTGGGAAGAGCACGCCGACGGCTTCGTCCTTCCGCGCTTCCGGAGGGCAGCATGACTGAGGCCTTTCCTTCGGACACCGCCATCGTCGGCCTCGGCGAGAGCCGTTACGGCAAGCGCGGCAGCATCACCGAGGTCAGCGAGTTCCAGGTCTGCTGCGAGGCGATCAAGGCGGCGGCCGAGGATGCCGGGCTCGACGTCACCGAGATCGACGGCTTCGCCTCGTTCGCCGACGAGCGGCACGAGCCGGTGCGCATCCAGCAGACGCTGGGCATTCCGCAGATGCGCTTTTCAAACCTCGTCTGGGGCGCGGCAGGCGGCGGGTGCTCCGCGTCCGTGATGAACGCCGCCCTCGCGGTGCATGCGGGCATCTGCAAAGCCGTGGTGGTCTACCGCTCGCTGTGCCAGGGCCAGTATGCCCGCTTCGGCCATTACCGGCCCCGCGCGGTGGGCGGCTCCTACATGACGCCGTTCGGCCTTCTGACCCCGGCGCAATATACTGCTCTCACCTTCCGCCGCTACATGCACGAGAAGGGGATGACGGAGGCGCAGCTCGCCGAGGTGCCGCTCGCCTTCCGGGACCACGCGCTGCGCAACCCGCGCGCCATCCAGTACGGCAAGCCGCTGACGGCGGAGGAGTATTTCGCCTCCCGCTACATCGCGACGCCATTCCGCCTCTACGACTGCTGCCTGGAGAGCGATGGCGCCTGCGCGCTGATCGTCACCACCGCCGAGCGGGCGCGCGACCTGCGCCAGAGGCCGGTGCGCATCCTTGCCGCCGCGCAGGCCAGCAATGCCGGCTGGGGGCTCGGCCCGGTGGGCTCGCACAACATGCCGCTGGCCGACTACGGCACCACCAATTCCCGCGAACTGGCCCGCGCCCTGTTCGGTATGGCCGGCATAACGCCCGCCGACGTGGACGTGGCGCAGATCTACGACGCCTTCAGCGGCCTCGTGCCCATGGCGCTGGAGGACTTCGGCTTCGTCGGCAAGGGCGAGGGAGGGGCCTTTGTCGGTGCCGGAAACCTGCGCTGGTCCAGCGGCACGCTTCCCACCAACACTGCCGGCGGGATGCTTTCGGAAGCCTATCTGCACGGGCTGAACCTTGTGCACGAAGGCGTGCGCCAGATCCGTGGCCACTCGACCGCGCAGGTGGAAAGCGCCGAAATCAGCTTCGTCAACAGCGGCGGCGGCGCCGGGCACAAGAGCGCGTTGATCCTGTCGAGCTGAAACGGGCTGGGCGCGCCAGCCGCGCCCAGTCTCCGCTCACGCAGTACCGGAAACGGGCTGGGGCGCGCGGACATAGCCGCCGGTGGCCCGGTCCCAGGTGGTCTGCCCAATCCCGTCGGCCATGAGCCGATACTTCTCGACCTTGCTGTTGGGCGTGCGCGGCAGGGCCGCCACGAAGTCCACGTAGCGCGGCGTCATGAAGCGGGGCAGCCGGCCCTGGAGCCAATCCAGCAATTCATCCGGGCGCAAGCCAGAGGCCGGCGACACCTCGCATACGATGCGCACGTCGTCCTCGCCCTCGGCGGCGGGCACCGCCACGGCGGCGCAATCGCTCACGGCCGGATGGGAGATCACCACGCTCTCGATCTCATAAGGTGAGATGTTCTCGCCGCGCCGCCGGATGCGCTCCTTCTTGCGCGAGGTGAAGAAGACGTATCCATCTTCGTCCGCGCGGGCATAGTCGCCGGTCTTGAACCACAAATCGGCGAAGGTCTGCAGCGTCTCCGAGGGCTTGTTGATGTAACTGCGCATCATGATGGAGGGCAGTTTCGGCCGCAGGGCGATCTCGCCGATGGCACCGCGAGACACAGGCAGACCCTGCTCGTCGACGATGTTCAGCTCCCAATCCTCGTGGATCCGCCCGCAGCTTCCCTCCCGGCGCTCGCCGAAGGGGGTGTAGAGCGTAAGGCCGGTCTCGGTCATGCCGTAGGCCTCCACGAGCTTCACCCCGAACCGCTCCTCGAACCCCGCATCGTAGCTGGCATTGAACATGCGTGTCATGCGGTGCGCGCGATCGAACGGGCCGGGCGGCTGGGCTTTGAGCATGGTCTGCATGGTGAAGATGGTCTGGCCGATGGTTGCGCCACACGCAGCCGCCTGCTGGAAATAGCGCGAGGCGCTGAACTGGCGGGCGATGACCACCTTCGCGCCCATCATCAGGCAGGGGAGGGCGCCGAGGCGGCTCGCGACCCCATGGAAGAGCGGCATGGGCGTGAACAGCACGTCGTCCCGCGAAAGGTTCACCGCCCGCAGGAAGGTGCATGTGGAGGAGAAGAAATGCCCGTTCGGCATCACCACACCCTTGGAAGGGCCGGTGGTTCCGGAGGTGTACATGATCGCCTGGGTGTCCTCGAAGGTGCAGGCCACCTCGGGGTCGGCGCCGTCGCCGGCGAGCAGTTCCTCGTATCCGAGCCAGCGCGCCGGGCCCGCCGGGCGGTCCGCCACGCCGGCGCCGACGACGCCAACCCATTCCAGGGCGGCGCGCGTCTGCGCGCCGGTGTCAGCCAGTGCCGGCAGATAGTCGGCGGAAAGAATGAGGGCGCGGCTGCCGGAATCCGTCAGCAGATAGTCCAGCAAGGCGCCGGTATAGGTGGTGTTGATGGGCACGATCACCGCGCCGATATTGACGCAGGCGTACCAGGTGAAGATGAACTCCGCGCCGTTGGGAAGCATCATGGCGATGCGGTCGCCCTTGCCGATGCCGAGCCGGCGGAAGCTGCACGAAAGCGCGCGCACGATCCGGTAGGTGTCGGCGAACGACCAGACCTCCCCGTCCACCTCCAAATATGGGCGGTCCGCCTCGCGTTCCGCCGTCCGGCGCAGGATGGGGCCGAGAACGCGGTCCTGAAGCGGCAAATTGTGCATGGGATGCAATCTGAAACTCCACGGACATGCGGGTGCACCGCCCATTCCCTTGGCCGCGCGCTGACGCCGCCGGCGGGGGTGCTCAAGCCCGTCATCTCTATCGGGCGAGGCCGCTGCTCCAGCACCCTAAAAAGGTGGATAGGTCATATGCCACCGAGCATGCGGCAACTCTGCCCACCGTTGAACTGTATAGGTCTTATACCGAGTGGGTATGAATGCCGGAAAAGCCCGGCCGTTATCGTGGCAGCATGTCCAGGCCGCCGGATGCGACAGTGTTCGGCAGGTGCGGGCGGTAGATCAAAAATGAGGCGGGCAGAAAAAGCCGGCTCGCCCGCTCATGGGAGGCAGGCATGTCCATCATCGGACGCGTTTTAGTTTTGGTGGCATGTCTTGTCACGTCAGCCGGCGCGTTCGCCGCGACCGACTATCCCACACGGCCGATCCGCATCATCGTCACCTACACCCCTGGTGGCGCATCGGACATTATCGCGCGCCTGGTGGGTGACGAGCTTTCCAAGGCATGGAACCAGCCGGTCATCATTGATAACCGGCCGGGTGCAGGCGGTGCCCTCGGGCTCGAAGCCGCCGCCCGCAGCGCGCCGGACGGCTATACGCTGGTGGTCGGCGTGAGCGGCACGCTGGTCATCGGGCCGCACCTGATGAAGAACCTGACCTACGATACCCGCAAGGACTTCAAGCCGGTTGCGATGCTGTCTCGGGTAGAGAACATCCTCGTGGTCAATCCGGATTTTCCCGCCAAGGACATCAAGCAGTTGATCGCGCTTGCCAAGGCAAAGCCGGGCGAACTCAACTACGCCACGGGAGCGACCGCCTTCCAGCTCTGCATGGAATTGTTCAAGGCGGAGACCGGTGTCGAGATCGCTGCGATCCCCTACAAGGGCGACGGCCCAGCCGCGCTCGACGTGATCGCCGGGCGCGTCCCGATCATGGTTTCCTCGGTCGGCGCCCAACTGGGCGCGGTGCGGGCCGGCAAGCTTAGGGCATTGGCGGTGCTTGGCGCGAACCGCGTAGCGACGCTGCCTGACGTGCCCACCATGAGCGAGGCGGGCGTGTCTAACTATCTGGCGGTGGGCTGGAACTCCCTCGTCGCGCCAGCTGGCGTCCCAGATGAGATTGCAGACAAGCTTAACCGCGAAGTGAATCGGATTCTCGAACTGCCAGCGATCAAGAGCAAAATTATCGAGCAAGGCTTCGAGCCATGGCCCATGCCCCGCAGTGAGTTTGCAAGTATCATTGATAATGAATACGCAAAGTGGGGCGCTGTGGTGAAATCGTCTGGAATTCAACCTGAGTAATCAGTCGCGATCGCTTAAATTATTGGCCTAAAGACGTTTATCGTCGGTCTGCAAGGAGCCGCAGGAGGTGCGCGGCTCCGATACTGTGTGGCGCTCGCCGAGGGAGCGAACACGAATGGAATCCAAATCGGCAGGCCACCGGTTGGGGCATGTTTCGCTTCAGCGGAGCTATGCGGGCGCAGAGAATGACTGGAGGCCAAGATTCACTTTCGGGTCGGCAACGAAGGTCTGAAGTCGGCGCAATCGGCTGATAGGTGCTGGTCGCGACGATCCTTTGGGGCGGTTTTCTGAATCTGGGTAAAGTCCTCGCCCCCAAGGCCGATGGGCCACCTGGATCGCCTCGAGGACGTTCTCCTTGGTGCGGTGCTAAGCCGCCAGCGACCGCGACCACCTCGTAGGGCCGGCCGCGCAATTCAATGGAACGTAAGCGACAGGCGGTCCGGAAAGCCACCAAGCAAGTCCGGGGCGGGCTCACCGCAGATGCGCGCCGCAAACCTTGATGAGACGTTCGATACCGAGGGCATGCGTGCGCACCAGCTGCTCCGCCCGGTCATGGTCCCGGGCGGCGATGGCTTCGACGATTCGTCCGTGCTCCAGGACCGAGCGTTCCGCATGATCAGTGCGGCTCAAAGCCACCGTGCTCAGGCCGCGCAGATGCAGGAACAGGGCGTCAAGCCTGCCGGCGATGAGGCTGTTGCGGGACAGCCGGGCCAGATGCCGGTGGAAGGTGAGGTTCTCCTCCGAATATTCCGAAGGCGTCTCACTCTCGCGCAACCAGGCGCAAGCGTCCGCCTTTTCCTGCAAGCCTTCGATCTCCGCGCTCGAGGCGACTGTACAGCACAGGCGCGCCGCCATGCCTTCCAGCGCCGCCCAGAGGGTGAGCCCCTCCAGGATTTCCCGCCGCGTTCGCCGCATCACCACAACGCCCCGGCGCGGTTCCGCCCGCACGAGACCTTCATGCTCAAGCAGCGTCACAGCCTCGCGGATGGGCGTGCGGGACACCCCGAGCTTCACCGCGAGTTGGCGCTCCTCCAGGCGCACCTCTTCGGAATGGCTGTAGATGTCCATCTCGAGGATGGCGCCCTTTAGCGTGTCGTACACCTTGGTCCGATAGCTCGCGCCCGGCGTGATGGGCGCGACATGGATGGCCGGGCGGCGGCGCCGAACCGGCTCGCGGCTTTCCGGCGCCTCCGGAAAATCGAGGTCGGACAACGACATCGCGTGGGACAGAAGATGCTTCGAATACATGACCGCGGGCGTCTCGTGGAGGCAGGCCAGATTTTGCGGCGCACCATTCGTATTCGTTATATCCATATGGGAATATCGTTGAAAGGTCACTGATGCCGCGCCCCGCGCGCCGCTGGCCGAGGACAGCCACCCGGGACAGCTCCTTCGGCTCATGCCGAAGGAGAACGAGCATCCGTGTCTTTCAGAAGGAACAGGCCCTGGGATGATCGAGTGAGGCCGACTCTTGCCAGGAGGATGTCGTATAAGCACGGTCGTGCGGGTCGTTTTCCTTCCCTCATTTCCATCATCTCTCCGAACTGGTTTTGCTCAATCTCCTGTTCATTCGGCGCAGGCGCAGCGGCGAGGCCGTCGGAAGCCCGCCCCAGTTCATCCCACGCCCAGGTCGCCCATGTCCGTCCACGCCACACCACGCCAGCGCGCCTACCTCGTCTGCGCAATCATGATGTCCACCTTCATGGTGGCGGTGGAATCCACCATCGTGGCCACCGCGATGCCGAGCATCGTCGGCCGGTTCGGCGGGTTCGAGCATTACAGCTGGGTGTTCTCCTCTTTCCTCCTGGCCCAGACCACCACCACGGTCATCTATGGCAAGCTCGCGGACATCTTCGGCCGCAAGCCGGCGCTGGTGGGCGGCATCCTCCTGTTCCTCATCGGCTCGGTGATGTGCGGCTTCGCCTGGTCGATGCTGTCGCTGGTGGCGTTTCGCCTGCTTCAGGGCATCGGCGCCGGGGCAATCCAGCCCATCACCATCACGCTCGTGGGGGATCTCTACCGGCTGGAGGAGCGCGGCAAAGTCCAGGGCTTCGTCGCGAGCGTCTGGGCAGGCTCGGCGGTGGTCGGCCCGCTGGTGGGCGGCCTTCTGGTGGACTACGCCTCGTGGGTCTGGATCTTCTGGATGAACATCCCCATCGGCCTCCTCGCCGTGGCCGGCTTCTGCCTCTTCCTGCACGAGCAGGTAGAGGCCAGAGAGAGCCCCATCGACTATCCCGGCGCGGTCCTCCTCACCATCGCCATCGGCTCGCTGCTCCTCATCCTCGGCGAGAGCGGCGGCTCGGTGTGGCTGCTCATCACGTGCGGCGTGGTTTTCGTCCTCAGCGGCGCGGCCTTCGTCTGGCAGGAGCGGCGCGCGGCGGAGCCCATCGTCTCCTTCGACCTGTGGCGCCGCAGGTTGCTGGCCACCTGCAACACCACGGCGCTCCTGTTGGGCGTGCTGCTGATCGGCTTCACCACCATCCTGCCGCTCTATGTGCAGGGCGTGCTCGGCTATTCGCCCATCGTCGCGGGGCTCACCCTGACCATGCTGATCCTCGGCTGGCCGATCTCGGTGAGCCAGTCGGCCCGGCTGTTCCGGGCGTTCGGCATCCGCGGCGCGCTCCGGATCGTGAGCGCCATATTGCCGGTAGGCGCGGGCATCATGCTGTTCCTGACGCCCGGCAGCCATCCGGCGCTCGCCGGCGTGGGCTCGTTCCTGGTGGGCATCGGCATGGGCACGACGAGCTTCACCTGCATCGTGCTGATCCAGGAGAGCGTGGAATGGTCCATGCGTGGCAGCGCCACGGCATCGAATATCTTCGCCCGCAATCTCGGCAGCGTGCTCGGCGCCACCGTGGCGGGGGCCATGCTGAACATTGGCCTGGCCTATTATTCAACGCCCGCCATCGCCGGCCGCGTCCACGAGGCGCTGAATCAGCCGGCGGGCCTTGCCGGGATGGCGGCCGATGCCACGTCCGTCACCGTGTTCGACCAGGCCCTGCACCTGACCTTCTGGGGCATCTTCGCCGTTGCCCTGCTGACGGCTGCCGCCACCTGGCTGATCCCGGTGCAGTTGTCCGGCCGGGACAAGCCGATTGAGGTCGCGCCGTCGCTGGGCGAATAGGTGGGGTGTCGTGCTCCCGGGGAGCCTCACCGCCACCGTTTCGGCGGCCCGGCGAAATCCGCAGACTGCTCAAGGCCAAAAAAAGCCCCCACACGGGGGGCCAGTTCGATCGATGTCTCAGTCCTGGCCAAGGTGGCCAGGACTGATCTCATCGACGGGGATCATTGCTGCTGGATGCCCAGTTCCTTCATCAGGTTGGTCTGGAACGTGAGGTCGTCGCGCACATATTTGTCGAACCCCTTGGGATCGATATCGCCCGCGTAGAGGCTGGATTCCGCCAGGAGTGCCTTGACATCCTTGGCCTCCTGCGCCTTGCGCAACGCGTTGTAGAGAATGGTCACGATTTCCGGCGGCATCTGCGCGGGCCCGAAGATTCCGAAATATCCGGTCACTTCATAATCCGCATAGCCGAGCTGCTTCAGGGTCGGCACATCGGGCAGCGTCGGCGGACGGAGCGTTCCGGTGGTGGCGAGCGCCTTCACCTTTCCGCTCTTGATCAATGGCACCGCGGACACCGTGGACATGAAGGCCATGTCCACCTGCCCGCCCATCAGGTCGGTGTTCATGGTCGGGGAATTGTAAGGCACATCGGTGATGTTGATCCCCGCCTGCTTCGCGAACAGAGCGCCTGCCACATGGGTGACGTTGCCGGTTCCGAGCGTTGCATAAGTCAGCTTGCCGGGATTGGCTTTCGCCGCCGCCACCAGCTCGGGGATGGAGCTGAACTTGTTGGATATCACGGCCAGCCCATAGGACTGCGCGGCCAGGAAGATGGGCGTGAAGTCATCCACCGGCCGATAGGGAAGGGTGGCGGACAGGGCGGCGTTCGAGACGTGCGAGCCGGTGGTGAAGAGCAGGGTGTATCCATCGCCCGGCTGCTTCGCTACCGTGGTCGAGGCCAGTACGCCGTTCGCGCCGGGCCGGTTCTCCACCACCACGGGCTGGCCGAGCGTCTCGGTCATTTCCTTTGCATAGGCGCGCGCCAGCACGTCGATGGAGGCACCGGGGGCGAAGGGGCAGATTATCCGGATGGCCCGCGTCGGAAAGTCCGCCGCGCGTACTTCTGCGCTGCCGACCGCAAAGCCGGCGCCGCCAATCAAAAGGCAGCTCACAAGTTTTGAGATGATCCTCGTCTTCCTGAACATCATGTCCTCCCCATGCCGCTCGGGTGGCGGCTCATGCTTTGGTTGTTGATGGTGCAGCCCGAATGCCTCAGCCAAAAATGTCGTCGAGCGCCTCCCATTGGGGCACCGGGCCGAAACCCGTGGGGACGCGCAGCGCCTTCACATAGGTGAACTCGTTCAGCGTCATGGCCGCACGCTCGCGGCCATATCCGCTCGCCTTGGTGCCGCCGAACGGGCTGCCATTGCCGCCGCGGTTGAAGTTGTTGATGAAGACCACGCCGGCCTCCACCTCGCGCGCCACGCGGTTGACCCGGCCGGCATCACGGGAATAGATCCCCGCCACCAAGGCGAAGGCGGTCCCGTTGGCGATCTCGACGGCTTCCTCCTCGGTCTCGAAGCGCATGAGGCCGGTAACCGGGCCGAAGATCTCCTCCTGCGCGATGCGCATGTCCGGCTTCATTCCGGCAAACAGGGTCGGCTTCACGAAATAGCCGTCCTTCAGCGCCGGGTCCGTGGGCAGGTCCGCCTCGGCGAGGATGGTCGCGCCCTCCTCGAGGCCGATGCGGATATAGTCCAGCACCTTGGCCTTCTGCGCCTTCGACACCAGCGGCCCCACATGGGCCTTGGGATCGGTGCCGGCACCGACCTTCAGGCGGCGGACGGCATTCGCCAGCCGCTCGGCGAACGTGTCGTAAACGCCCGCCTGCACCAAGATGCGCGAGCCCGCGGTGCAGGCCTCGCCCTTGTTGAAGAAGGCCGCATCCACCGCGTCGCGCACCGCGCGGTCGAGGTCCGCATCGTCGAACACGATAAAGGGGTTCTTGCCGCCCAATTCCAGCAGGACAGGTACATGCCGGTCCGCCGCCGCCTTGAGGACGGCCGAGCCGGTGGAGGGCGCCCCGGTGAAGGAGATTTTGCGCACCAGCGGGTGCGTGGTGAGCGCCTGCCCCACGGCGGGGCCGACGCCCGGCACCACATGCACGAGGTCAGGGGGCAGCACCTCGTTGATGATTTCGACGATGCGCATGATGGTGAGCGGCGCCTGCTCCCCCGGCTTCAGCACGATGGTGTTGCCGGCGGCCAGCGCCGGGGCCACTTTCGCGCCGGTGTGGATGGGCGGCCAGTTGAAGGGGATGATGCCGGCCACCACGCCGAAGGGCTCGCGCACGACCGTGGAGGTGATGTTCCCCATGTCGAGGGTCTCCCCCGCCATCTTGTCCGCGAGGCTGCCGAAATAGGCGAAGGCGTGGATGAGGGCGCCCACATCGAACAGGCGCGCATCCCGCACCGGCTTGCCGTTCTCGCGGCAGAGCAGCTCGGAGAGCTCGTCCGCGTGGTCTGCGAGCCGGCGGCTCGCCTGGATGAGAAGCTGGCCGCGCTCGCGTGCGGGGCGTCGGCGCCAGCTCAGATAGGCCTGGTGCGCAGCCTTCACAGCCTGATCCACTTCCTGCGCGCCGCCGCCCTGCACCGTGGCGAACACCGCGCCGGTCGCCGGATTGTCCACGGGGAATGCCTCTTCCGGCCGTTCGGAAGACCAGCGGGTGCGGACGATGTTCGAGGTCGCAGTCATGTCATTCCCATCACAGTGCGGCCGCTGAGCGGCTGCGACCACCATTCCGGGGAAACACGGGATGGCGTTAGGGCAATGATCCGTATTTCTTGCCCAATCGTCCGGCTCAGGCGGAATTCCGCTGGAGCGGGGCGGCAGATGGAGCTTCGGTGAGCGCGCGCAACCGGGCCGCATCCCGCGCGGGCGGTTGCCCATACATCCGGCCGTATTCGCGGGTGAACTGCGTGGCGCTGAGATAGCCCACCTGGAAGCCCGCATCGGCCGCGTCGAGCCCCTCGGCAATCATGAGGCGGCGCGCTTCCTGGAGGCGGATCTGCTTCTGATATTGCAGCGGGCTCATGGCGGTCACGGCCTTGAAATGCTCGTGCAAAGCGGACTTGCTCATGCTCGACACGGCCGTGAGGCGCTCGATGCTGAGCTGCTCGGTGAAATGGTCCTTGATCCAGCCCACGGCGCGCGCGACCTGATGGAACTTGCTTTCCGTCGTCGCGATCTGCCGCACGAGGTCTGCCTGATCGCCGGTCAGCAGGCGGTGGTAGATCTCGCGCTTCGCCAGCGGAGCGAGGGCCTCGGCGTCCTCCGGCGATTGCAGCAGCCGCATGAGGCGGGCGACTGCATCGGTGAGCTCCGGCGTCGTCCGGCTCACCTGCAAGGCGGGGCCGAGAGGGAGGTCGCGGGCGGGCGTCCGCGCCCGGCTCGTGAGCGCCATTTCCGAGAGCCCGACAGGATCAAGCGCGAGGCGCACGCAGAGATAGGGCTTGTCGGGACTGGCCTGCGTGATCCGCGCCACTACAGGTAGCGCCAGCGACACCACGAGGTAGTTCAGGGGATCATAGGTGTAGCTGACATTGCCATGCATCACCTGCTTGCGGCCCTGGGCGACGATACACAGGGCCGGTCGCTGAAGGCGATGGATAGGGTTGGTGGGCAGGGAGTTGCGGATCAGGCTGAGGCCCGGGATCGAGGTCTCCTGCGCGCCCTCGCACGGTGCATTCGCCGCCACCAGGGCGGCCAGCTCCTTCATGGTCTCCATCGGCGTATCCCACCCGGATGCTCGCGCTTGCGTCGCGCTTCTTGTCTCGTACCTCAGTTCATATCCTTGATCGGACGATAAATGAAACAGACACCCGCGGCGCCGTGCGCTTCAGGGGCCGAGGCCAAAGTCAGCACGCTGTAAATGCACTGAAACCTCACACCTGCCAGATCCTCCGCTGCACAGCATCAAAGTATCAATCGGATCAACCTATGAATCATTAAATACAGTCTGTTGGATATCGTAACAACGCTTTCGCGCGGTTTTCTGAACCTGGTGTAGAATCCTTGCGCCCCGGCCGGTTTCCCGCGAAAGCCTTGTTCTCCAGCGCCTGAGCCGGTTCGCGCCTGCGGATTTGGCCTGTTGCTACAATCCGCTGCTACAAGATCCGCTCCGATGGGCTCACCAGGAGCAACGAACCATGTTTTTTCGCTTCCGGTAAGCTACCGGGCCGCGCGCTGCTGCGACCCGGCGCTTCAACGGTATCCTTGCCTCCTGCGGCAACGTTGATGCCCGCTTTCGGTGCCTCGCCGACCCGGGGATTGTGAATGTGAGGCGCCGCTCTTGTCGAGTTGTGCCCCGGCGTCGCGGGTGCACACATCGCGCGGGCCGCGAACATGGTTTAATGCGGTGAACATCGCTCACCGCGCGTCCCGCCAACATGCATGATTCCGCCGTCCTCGCCTGGGTGCTGACTGCCGCTCATGCGGGGGTGCAGCTCGTCTTCATCGTTCGCGCGCTGCTGCGCCCGCACCGTGAGCCCGCCTCGCGGTTCGCCTGGGTGCTGGTGATCGCGCTCGCACCGGTCCTCGGCATCGTGGCCTATGTGCTGTTCGGTGAGGTCAATCTGGGCCGCACGCGCATCGAGCGATTGCGCGTGGCGTTCGACAAGCTGCCGCACGCCGGCGGGGTGGCCGGCGCATCGGCGGAGGCGACAGTCCCGGACCGCTTCGTGCCGCTGTTCCGGGTCGGCCATTCGGTGAGCCAGTATCTGCCGGTCGCCGGAAACCGTGCGACGCTGCTGCCCGATTCCGCCGCGGCCATCACGGCGATGGTCTCCGACATCGATGCCGCGCGTGAGAGCGTGCACGTGCTGTTCTACATCTGGCTGGCGGACGAGAGCGGGTTGAAGGTGGTGGAGGCGCTGAAGCGTGCGGCCGCGCGCGGCGTCGTTTGCCGGGCGATGGCGGACGATCTCGGCTCACGGGCGCTGATCCGCTCCCAACACTGGCGCGACATGGCTTTGAGCCGGGTGCGGCTCGCGGCGGCGCTGCCGGTCGGAAACCCGCTGCTGCGCCCGTTCAAGGGCCGGATCGACATGCGCAACCACCGCAAGATCGTGGTGATCGACAACGCCATCACTTACTGCGGCAGCCAGAACTGTGCCGACGCGGCCTTTGCGGTGAAAGCCAGGTTCGCGCCCTGGGTGGACGTGATGGCGCGGTTCGAAGGGCCCGTAGCGCGGCAGAACCAGCACCTGTTCGCCAGCAATTGGATGGCGCAGAGCGATGAAGATCTGAGCCCCCTGTTCGCGGAGCCGCTGCCTGTGCCCGTGCCGGGATTCATCGCGCAGGTGATCGGCTCCGGAGCGAGCGTGCGCTATTCGGCGATGCCGGAGACCTTCATCGCGCTGATGAACGCGGCGCAGCGCGAGCTTGTGATCACCACGCCCTATTACGTCCCGGACGAGCCGATCCAGGCCGCGTTGTGCGCCAGCGCCCGGCGCGGGGTTGCGACCACCATCGTGTTTCCAAAGCGCAATGATTCCTGGGTCGTGGCGGCGGCGAGCCGCAGCTATTATCGCGACCTGCTGGAGGCGGGGGTCGATATCCGCGAATTTGCCGGCGGCCTGCTGCACGCCAAGACGCTCACCCTCGACGGCGAGGCGACCCTGATCGGCTCCGCCAATATCGACCGCCGCAGCTTCGAGCTGAACGCGGAGAACAATATCCTGTTCTACGATGAAGCCTTCACGCGGGCGGTGCGGGCGCGCCAGCAGGTTTTCCTCGACGCCGCGACACCCGTGACACAGGCACATGTGGACGCCTACAGCCTGTGGCGGCAGCTCTGGAACAACTCCATCGCGATGCTCGGGCCGGTGCTCTGAGGCTCGCAATGGCGGCGTGGGCCGATGCGCGGCTTAGGCTCTATCCTGCGTGCGATTGCCATGGGTGGCGCAGAAACCTCGCGCGTGTCCGCTCAGCCATGGGGCGTCGGTGCCGAAGTGCGGATGCGCTTCGGCACCTCGCCCTGGATCAGGCGCGTCAATTCCTGGACCAGGGCGTCGAACACGGCCCGGCAGCGTGCGCTGCTGCGGAGGTCTTCGTGCATCACCACCCAGGTTTCGAGATCGACGGTGAAGGCATCGGGGAGGACGCGCACGAGATCGGGTTCGGACGCGGCGATGGGCACCTGGCAGATGCCGATGCCAAAGCCGGCGCGGATGGCCCAGAGCTGCGCGACATCGCTGTCCACACGCAGCGCGAATGCGCTTCGGCTCAGCGCGGGATAGCGCTGGACGACGGCCCGGATCGCCGGCGTCTCCACATCGTAGCCGATCAGGTCGTGCCCCTTGAGATCATCCATGCTCTCGGGAATGCCGCGCCGGGCGAGATAGGTGCGATGGGCGTGGAGCCCCACCGGAATGGTGCCGATGCGCTTTGCCACCAGCGCCTGCTGCTCGGGCTGGACCATGCGGATTGCGATATCGGCCTTGCGCTGAAGCAGGTCGTCCAGGGCGTTGGACAGCGACAGCTCGATCGCAAGCGCGGGATGGCGCTGGCGCAGCCGGGTGAGGATCGGCGGCAGATGCTCGATCCCGACGACTTCGCTCGCGCTGATCCGCACCGTGCCGCGAACTTCGCCAGCCCGTCCTTCGGCCGTGCGCAGAAGCGCCGCCGAGGTGGAGGCGAGCAGGTCCGCGAAGGGTTTCAATTCCAGCGCCGCATCGGTGGGTGAAAGGCCGCGCAGGGTCCGCACGAAAAGCGCGCTCCCGACCGCCGCCTCCAGGGCATCCATGTGGCGCGCGACGCTCGGCTGGGTCAGGCCGAGCGCCCGTGCCGCGCCCGACAGCGAGCCTTCCCGAAGAACGGCGTTGAAGGTGCGGTAGAGATCCCAGCTCGGCTCGCGGCTCATATATTTTCGTATAGCACAGGAAGAATATTCGGCAATTTTGTTGGTCTGCGAAAAGCGGGAGTTTGGCGCCGTCAAGCGATGGAGGCCGATATGGAAAAGAAGATGGCACTGGTTCTCGGGGCGACGGGCGGAATTGGCGGCGCGGTCGCGGACCGGCTGGCCTGCGCCGGCTGGCGGGTGCGGGCGCTCCACCGCAATCCCGACCGCACGGGGCAGGATGGCCGGTTCGACTGGATCAAAGGCGACGCGCTCGTCGCCTCCGATGTGGCGGCGGCGGCTGAGGGGACATCCCTGATCGTCCATGCGGTCAACCCGCCGGGCTATCGCGACTGGGAGACGCTGGTCCTGCCGATGCTGGACAACACCATCGCCGCTGCGGCCCGGGCGGGCGGCGCGCGCATCCTGCTGCCGGGCACCGTCTACAATTACGGTCCCGACGCCTTCCCCGACATCACCGAGGACGCGCCGCAGAACGCCCGCACCCGCAAGGGCCGCATCCGCGTGGAGATGGAGCGGCGGCTGCGGCTGGCGGCGGACCGGGCGGACGCCAAGGTGCTGATCGTTCGCGCCGGCGACTTCTTCGGCCCCAAAGCGGCAAACAACTGGTTCAGCCAGGGCCTGGTCAAGCCGGGCGCGCGCCCGCATGCGATCAGCTATCCCGGGCGGCGCGGCATCGGGCATCAATGGGCCTATCTGCCCGATGTGGCGGAGACGATGGTTCGGCTGATCGAGCGCGGCGGGCTTGAGGACTTCTCGACCTTCCACATGGACGGTCACTGGGATGCCGACGGCACGGGGATGACGCAGGCCATCCGCCGCGCGTTCGGCGCGCCCGAGATCCCGGTCAGGCGCACGCCCTGGCTCCTGATGCGGTTGGCCGCGCCGTTCGTGCCGCTGCTGCGGGAACTCGCCGAGATGAGATATCTCTGGGAGCACCCCATCCGCCTGCGCAACGCCAAGCTCGAAGCGGCCATCGGCGCCGAGCCGCGCACCCCGCTCGACGAGGCCGTGCGGATCACGCTGGAGGCGATGGGATGCCTCGATGCGCCTGCGAAAGCCATTCCGCAGGCGAAGACGCTGGCGATGTGACACGCGGGTGCGGCACCGAGCCGAGCCGTGTCGGATCGAGTGCCGGAGCCGGATTCAATTCAGGCCGAGGAACATGGAATAGGCGGGGTTCCCGGTCTCGTCCCAGTGCGAATAGCCGAGGTCCTTGAGGAAGTCCTCGAACGCGGCGCGCTCCGGGGGTGGAACCTGGATGCCCGTCAGCACGCGGCCGAAATCGGAGCCGTGGTTGCGGTAATGGAACAGGGAGATGTTCCAGTCCGAATGCAGGCCCTCCAGGAATTTCAGCAGGGCGCCGGGACGCTCGGGAAATTCGAAGCGGTAGAGGATCTCGTCGGCCAACCCTTCGACCCGCCCGCCCACCATGTAGCGGACATGGAGCTTGGCCAGCTCGTTGTCGGTCATGTCGACCACGGTGAGGGCGTTGGCGCGGAGGAGGGCGATGATTTCCTGTTTCTCCGCCTCGCCGCGCTTCAGCGCCACGCCGACGAAGATCTGGGCGTTCGCGCCGGGGGCGATGCGATAGTTGAACTCGGTGATGGCCCGGCTGCCCAGGAGCCGGATGAAGGAGCGATAGGAGCCCGGCCGCTCGGGAATGGTGACGCCGAGCAGCGCCTCGGTGTGCTCGCCGATCTCCGCCCGCTCGGCCACATGCCGCAGCCGGTCGAAATTCATGTTGGCGCCCGAGGAGATGGCGACGACGGCGCCGGGCTGATCCAGGTCCGCGACGTGCCGGCGCAGTCCCGCCAGCGAGACGGCGCCGGCCGGCTCGGCGATGGCGCGGGTGTGGTCGAAGATGTCCTTGATGGCGGCGCAAATCTCGTCCGTGGAGACGGTCACCACGTCGTCGAGCAGGTCGCGGCAGAGCCGGAACGTCTCATCGCCCACCTGCCTGACGGCGACGCCATCGGCGAAGATGCCGACCTCGTCGAGGCGCACGGGATGCCCGGCCGCGATGGCCGCCTTCATGGATGCCGCGTCCTCCGGCTCGACGCCGATCACCCGGACGTCGGGCCGCAGGAACTTGACATAGGTGGCTATGCCCGCCGCCAGCCCGCCGCCGCCGATCGGCACGTAGATGGCGGCGAGCGGTCCCGGATGCTGCCGCAGGATCTCGACGCCGATGGTGCCCTGTCCGGCAATCACGTCGGGGTCGTCATAGGGATGGACGAAGACGAGGTCGTGCTGTTCGCAGAGCGCCAGGGCATGAAGCCGCGCATCGTCGAAGGCGTCGCCATGGATGATCACTTCGCCGCCCAGGCGCCGCACCGCCTCGACCTTGATGGAAGGGGTGGTGGTCGGCATGACGATGACGGCGCGCACGCCCATGCGCCGCGCGGAATAGGCGACGCCCTGCGCATGATTGCCGGCGGAGGCGCAGATGACGCCGCGCCGCCGTTCGTCCTCCGAGAGCCGTGCGATCTTGTTGTAGGCGCCGCGCAGCTTGAACGAGAAGACCGGCAGCAGGTCTTCCCGCTTCAGCAGAACCTCCCGGCCCAGCCGCTCGGACAATGTCCCCATCCGGTCGAGCGGGGTTTCGCCCGCCACTTCATAGACCGCCGAGTCGAGGATGCGGCGGACATAACCCTGCATGTCACATGTTCCTGCTGAATCGGCGACAGGCATGGCGCTCCAGCGCGCGCGGGTCAATGGCAGCGGTGAAAATGGGAGCGGCTCGAAATTGGCGTTCATTTCGGCGCGGACGCCAACATGCGGCCAGCGCGCTGAAGCTGAATATTGCGTCACGCTGCGGTATGCATCCCTGCCGTGTGATCGCTGCGGGGCTGGCCTTTATGAAGGACGGGGGGCCTTATCCGCCGTGTCGGCAGGTGCGGCTGGCACTTCGATTGTGTCGAAGGGTAGAGTGCTCCCCTACGTCAGACCGTAACGTCAACTACTCATTCTCTTACGTTAAGTAATATAACCGAATTGGAAAGAAATTTTGTTTTTAATTGTTATAAATCGAGTAATTCTCACGGGTTTATGACTGAATTACGGTCGAAAGAAGGGGTTTATTTGTTGTCGTATACTTCTATCAGAAAATAAGACTCGCCCCGCGACGAGCTTCAGCGCGTTTTCTCATTCAGAGCGCGCAATTTCGTGGGACAGGCATATGCGCTCCATCGGGTCTTCGGACGGCATTCGTTCAACAAACCAGCTCGTCGGCACGCGCGCCACGCTGATGGGCTCGCTGCACCTGACGGTGGGCGTCGCATCGGCCATGGCGGCGGCGCCGGCCGTGGCCCAGCAGGCCGGGACGAGCGGGGATATCGATCTGCCCACCGTTCAGGTGCAGGGCGGCACCGGCGGCTTCGTCGCGGATACGGTCGGCGTGACCCGCCTCCCGGTGCCGATCTTCGACATGCCGCAGCAGGTGGAGGTCGTCACCCATGAGATGATCCAGCAGCAGCAGACCACCACCATGGAGCAGGCCCTGCGCAACATATCCGGCATCACCTTCAGCGCGGGGGAGGCGGGGCAGCAGGGCGACAGCCCCATCATCCGCGGCTTCTCCGGCCGTGGCGACATCTTCCGGGACGGGATTCGCGACACCGGCTGGTACACGCGCGACATGTTCGACATCGAGGCGGTGGATGTGTTCCTCGGCCCGTCCTCGTTCGCGTTCGGCCGCGGCTCCACGGGCGGTGTCATCAACCTCGTGTCGAAGCTGCCGAAGGATGCCAACTTCGCCACCGCCGATGTAACCGGCTATACCAGCCAGGGCTTGCGCACCACGCTCGACGCCAACGGCCAGGTGAACGACAAGGTCAGCGCGCGTATCAACGCCATGGTCCAGAGCGTCGACACTGCGGACCGCGACAACATCACCGCCAGCCGCTGGGGCATCGCGCCGTCCGTCTCCGTGAAGCTGGACGACCGGACCAAGATGACGGCGTCCTATTACTATCAGCACGAAGACGGCGTGCCGGACTACGGCATCAACTACCTGCCAGCGCCCACTTTGAGCACGTCTCCGGGCACGTTCGGGCAGAGGGTAGGGGGCTATTACGGCAACGGGGCGCCGACCCCGCCCGTGCCGGTCCCCCGGAACACGTGGTACGGGGTGCTGAACGGGCCGCTGAACGATCAGGTGATCACCGACACCAGCATCGCGACGCTCCAGTTCGAGCGGGAAATCAATGATTTCGTGACGGTCACCAACGGCACCCGCTACGTGGTGAGCGACCGCATGGCGCGGCCCGCCGCGCCGCGCAGCGTGGGCGACGCCGGCAACACCGTCTTCCCCTCGCCCCTCCCGTCCGTAGACGTCGGCTATTCGGTCGCGCAGATGACGGTGGGCCAGCAGCGCTATCAGATCCAGACCGACAACACCCAGCTCAACAACCTCACCGACATGGTGGCGAAGTTCAAATGGGGCACGTTCGAGCACACGCTGAATGCGGGCATCGAGCTCGACAACGAGACCCGCAGCCAGCAGCGGGTCAATTTCTGCAACCAGGCGTCACCGCTCTGCCGGGTGTCGCTGATCAATCCCAGCAATTCCTCGCCCAATAACGGCGTGGGCGGCTTCCCCAGCTATTTCCCGTCCTCCAATTCCACTGATATGGCGGACGTGGCCCTCTATGCGGCCGACCAGATCAAGCTGAACCAGTATTGGCAGATCATGGGCGGATTCCGCTGGGACAACGCCACGACGGACTACAATGCGCTGACGGTGACGAACAATGGCCCGGCCACGTCCACCGCCTCGGCCCAGACGCTCTCCAGCAGCGATCTCATGCTCAACTACAAGGTCGGCGTGGTCTTCAGCCCGGTCGAGACCGTGAACCTCTATGTCACCTATGGTACATCGTCGAACCCCTCCTCGGAGTTCGGCGTGCTCGACACCGGCACCGTCACGCTTGCGCCGGTGAGCAACACCACTGCGGAGGCCGGCTTCAAGGCCCAGCTGCTGGACAATCACTTCGTGGTCAGCGGCTCGCTGTTCCAGACCATCCAGACCAATACGCGCGTGCCCACGGACCCATCGTCCAGCCTTCCGCCCATGGTGCTGGGCGGCGAGCAGGAGGTGCAGGGCCTTTCGCTCAGCGCCGCCGGCGCCCTCACAGCCCAATGGAATTTGAGCGCCAGCTACACCTATATGGAATCCGAGATCCTCAGCGCCGGGCCTGCGCCGACCCTTGCGAGCCTCGTGACCGTCGGCAAGCAATTGCCGAACACCCCGAACAATTCGCTCTCGGTGTGGACATCCTATGCCCTCACGCCGCAGCTCACTTTGGGCGCGGGCGCCGTCTACAACAGCAGCGCTTATGTGAACACCACCAACACGTCCTACGTCCCGTCCTATTGGACGTTCGACGCCATGGCGAGCTACCAGTTCAACGACCATTTCCAGGTTCAGCTGAACGTCTACAACCTGACGGACGAATACTACATCGCCCAGTATTTCGGCGGCAGCGCCGTTCCGGCCGCAGGGCGCTACGCGACGTTGACCGCGCGGGCAACCTTCTAGGATCAGGGCCTGGGCGGAGCCGGGAAGGCGTCACCGCTCCCGCGGATGTAACGGCGCTTACTCAGCGGTTTTCTGAAGCTGGTGCGTCTGCGACGCTTGACCCGTTGCCACAATCCGTTCCCCGGGCGCGAGTTGTGCGCGCCCGGGGACCGTGTCCTCAATAGCGTTCGGGCACATAGAGCTCCGGCGGCAGCGTGCGGCGCTCGTAGTTGGGATCGAACACGCGCTCCGGCAGTATGATCTCTTCCTGCGGGACGTCCTCGTAGGGGACCACCGAGAGCAGGTGCGAGATGACGTTGAGGCGCGCCCGCTTCTTGTCGTTGCCTTCCACGATGTGCCAGGGCGCCTCGGGGATGTTGGTGCGCTCGAACATCTCTTCCTTGGCCTTGGTGTACAGCTCCCAGCGTACGCGGGACTGCAGGTCCATGGGCGAGAGCTTCCACTGCTTGATGGGATCGTGGATGCGCATGAGGAAGCGCAGCTGCTGCTCCTCGTCGGTGATGGAGAACCAATACTTCACGAGGATGATGCCGGAGCGCACCAGCATGCGCTCGAACTCCGGCACGTCGTTGAAAAAGTCTTCCACCTGGGACTCATTGGCGAAGCCCATGACGCGCTCGACGCCGGCGCGGTTGTACCAGCTGCGGTCAAACAGCACGATCTCGCCGGCGGCCGGCAGGTGCGGTACGTAGCGCTGGAAGTACCACTGGGTCTTCTCGCGGTCGGAGGGGGCGGGCAGCGCCACCACCCGGCAGGTGCGCGGATTGACGCGCTGGGTGATGCGCTTGATGGCGCCGCCCTTGCCGGCGCTGTCGCGGCCCTCGCACAGGACGACCAGCTTCAGCCCTTTGTGGCGCACCCAGTCCTGCAGCTTCACGAGCTCGCCCTGCAGGCGCAGCAGCTCGTTGAAATAGATGTGACGGTCGATGGTGGCCTTCTGGCGCTTTTCGAGGAGGGCGCGCAGCTCGGGCGGGATGCGGGCGTCGTCGACCGCATGCTCGAGCTCCTCGTCCATGTCGTCCTCGAGCTCGATCTCCAGCCAGCTGCGGGTCTCGGTGTTGTTATGCTCGGTCATGTGCCTGCCTCCTGCTCCCCACCGGGTACCCGGAACCTAATGCGATTTGGTGACAGAGCTTAGCGGCCGGGCGCCTTTGGCGCACGATTGTGCGCATCATTGCCCACTCTCGCGATCGCTGGCCGGGATGACAGGGGGACGCCACTTCACCTAGGTGGTGGAGGCGAAGCGAGTTCGATATTCGTTCGGCGCAGTGCCGATCCGGCGGATGAAGGCGCGCCGCATCGTATCCGGGCTTCCGAAGCCGCATCGCGCGGCGACGCTTTGGAGGGAAAGGGACGTGTCCTCCAGAAGCTGGCGGGCCGCCTCGATGCGGGCGGCCTCCACGAAATCGGCGGGCGTGGAGCCGGTCTCTTCCAGGAAGATTCGGCTGAAGTTCCGCTCGCTCATGCCCGCCTTGCCGGCGAGGCGCGGAATGGTGAGTTCGTCGGTGAGATGGTCGAGGATCCAGTGCTGGATGGTTTCCACGCGGCTTTCCAGCGCCAGCTGCGCTGCGAGATGCTGGCTGAACTGGGATTGCCCGCCCGGCCGCTTGAGAAAGACGATGAGCCGCCGTGCCACCCGCATGGCCAGTTCCCGGCCATGGTCTTCCTCCACCAGGCTGAGGGCGAGATCTATGCCCGCAGTGACACCGGCCGACGTATAGAGCGCACCGTCCTTCACATAGATCTTGTCCGGCTCCACAAGGGCTGAGGGGTATCGCAAGGCGAGCGCTGCCGCGTCCTCCCAATGGGTGGTCACCCTCCGCCCGGTCAGCAGGCCCGCTTCCCCCAGGAAGAACACGCCGGTGCAGACGGAGCCGAACCGGCGCATCTCGGGCGTGCGCCGTCGCAGCCAGGCATGAAAGTCGCCGAAAGCCGCCACGTCGGCCACGTGGGGTGTGCCTGCCACCAGCAGCGTGTCGATGGGATGGTCCTCGTCATGGATCGAGGCATCGGGCACCAGCGTAAGACCGTCTGTGCGGACGAAGCCTCCTGGTTCAAGGGCGATGAGCTGGATCGCATAAGCCGCGCGCCCCTCGGACTGCCGGGTCGCCTCCCGGAACACGTCGAGCGGCCCGACCACGTCCAGGGTCTGGGCACCGGGCGGGACCACGATGGCCACGGGGATGGTGTGCGCACGACGGGCCATGGCGGTGTCCTCCCTATCCCGATCGGAAAGCCGAAGATTGGCGAAATCCATCGTCTCTTTGGCCGATATTGTCGTCTTAAGGCGATTGTCGCCAAGAGGGCAAGTTGGTAGTCTTTTTGTACTCGATATACGGAATACGTGAGTTTCCAGGGTTGCCGCAAGTAACCAGAAGATAAAACGCCGGCGCCTCATGGAGGCTGTCGGATTCCTATCGAAAATCCAGCTGCAGACCCGGCCCGCTGGCCGGCGCGCGATGGCGCTCGGCCGTCGACGGAGTTGTGCGGCCAAGGACAGATGCATGGGCCCCGGAGCCCTGAGGGAGTGATGGCATGGGAAAGGCGCTGGACGGCGTCCGTGTTCTGGATTTCACGCATGTTCAATCCGGGCCGAGCTGCACCCAGCTCCTCGCCTGGTTCGGTGCCGACGTCATCAAGGTCGAGCGGCCGGGCATCGGCGACATCACGCGCTCCCAGCTCCGCGACGTGCCGAACGCCGACAGCCTCTATTTCACGATGATGAACGGCAACAAAAGGTCCATCGCGCTCGACACCAAGCATGCGGAAGGCAAGCGCGTCCTGGAGGACCTGATCAGGGTCTGCGACGTGCTGGTGGAGAATTTCGCCCCCGGCGTGCTTGACCGCATGGGCTTTCCCTGGGAGCGGATCGAGGCGCTCAATCCGAAGATCGTCGTCGCCTCCGTCAAGGGTTTTGGCCCCGGCCCGTTCGAGGACTGCAAGGTCTATGAGAATGTCGCCCAATGCACGGGCGGTGCGGCTTCCACCACCGGATTCCGGGACGGCATTCCCCTCGTCACCGGCGCGGGGATCGGCGATTCCGGCACCGGCATTCACCTCGCCATGGGGATTCTGGCGGCGCTCTTTCAGCGCACCCATTCCGGCCGCGGGCAGAAGGTGCTCGCACCCATGCAGGATGCCGTGCTCAACCTCTGCCGGGTGAAGATGCGCGACCAGCAGCGCCTCGCCCATGGCCCGCTCACCGAATACAGCCAGTATGGCGAGGGCATCCCCTTCGGTGATGCGGTTCCCCGCGCCGCGAACGATTCCGGCGGCGGCCAGCCCGGGCGTATCCTGAAATCCAAGGGCTGGGAGAGCGATCCCAACGCCTACATCTATTTCATCACCCAGGCCCAGGTCTGGCCGAATGTCTGCACGGTGATCGGCCGCCCGGAATGGGCGGGCCATCCCGACTATGCGACGCCCGCCGCACGTCTCCCCCGCCTCAACGAGATCTTCGGAGCCATCGAAGACTGGACGATGACCCGGACCAAGTTCGAGGCCATGGAGATCCTGAACCGATACGACATTCCGTGCGGGCCGATCCTCTCCATGAAAGAGCTTCTGGATGACGAGGCGCTTTACGCCTCCAGGACCCTGGTCCGCGTCGAGCATCCCGTGCGGGGCAGCTACGTCACCGTCGGCAATCCGGTGAAGCTGTCGGACAACGACGTTGCCGTCGAGCGCGCGCCGCTGCTCGGGGAGCACACGGACGAGATCCTTTCGCAGGTGCTGGGTTTCAGCGCCGCGCGGGTCGCCGCCATCAAGGCGTCCGGCGCCACCGGCGAACAGCAGCTGGCCGCGGAATAGCGGCTTCAAGATTCAGACACGCGCTCATCGGGAGGTCACACCATGTCGGGCATCAGCAGAACCGCGATCCGAGCCATTCTCGACAAGGTCAAGGCGGAGGGCCGCACCGCTCTGACGGCACCGGAAGGCAAGGTCATCTCCGACGTCTACGGCATTCCGGTGCCCGGCGAGGGGCTGGCGAAATCCGCCGCCGAGGCGGCCGCACTTGCCGCGGGCATGGGCTATCCCGTGGTGATGAAGATCGTCTCGCCGGATATCCTGCACAAGACGGAGGCGGGCGGCGTCATCGTCGGCGTGACGTCGGAGGAGGGGGCGCGGGCTGCCTACGACACGATCATCGCCAATGCGCGGAAATACAAGGCTGACGGGACGATCGACGGCGTCCAGGTCCAGCAGATGCTGAAGGGTGGAACCGAGGTCATCGTCGGCGCCATCACCGACAAGAGCTTCGGCAAGCTTGTGGCGTTCGGCCTTGGCGGCGTGCTCGTGGAGGTCCTGAAGGACATCACCTTCCGCCTCGCCCCGGCGACGAGGGAAGACGCCTGTTCCATGCTGGACGGCATCAAGGCGCGGGAGATGCTCCAGGGCGTGCGCGGCGGCGAGGCGGTCAACCGCGAGGCGCTGGCGGACGTGATCGTGAAGGTCTCCCGGCTGGTGAGCGACTTCCCCGAGATCGTCGAGCTCGACCTCAATCCCGTGTTCGCCACCAAGGACGGCGCGATTGCCGCCGACGTGCGCATCGTGGTGGATTTCGACCATGTGCCGCGCGCCGCGCCGCGCAGCCAGGACGAGATCGTCACGGCCATGAACCGCATCATGCGGCCGAAGTCGGTTGCGGTGATCGGCGCCTCCTCCGAGGACGGCAAGATCGGCAATTCGGTGATGAAGAACCTCATCAATGGTGGCTACAAGGGCGAGATCCATCCTGTCCATCCGAAGGCCGCCGAGGTGATGGGCTACACCGCCTACAAATCGGTCGAGGACATCCCCGGCCACGTAGACACGGCGGTGTTCGCGATCCCGGCGAAGCTCGTCGCGGGCGCGCTCAGGGAATGCGGGGAGAAGGGGGTGGTCGGTGCGGTTCTCATCCCCTCGGGCTTTGCCGAGGCGAATGAGCCGGAGCTTCAGGCCGAGATCGTGGAGATCGGGAAGGCGTACGATATCCGCCTCATGGGGCCGAATATCTATGGCTTCTACTACACCCCGGAAAACCTCTCGGCGACCTTCTGCACGCCGTTCGACGTGAAGGGCTCTGCGGCTTTGTCCTCGCAGTCGGGCGGCATCGGCATGGCCATCATCGGGTTCTCCCGCTCGGCGAAGATGGGCGTGTCGGCCATTGTCGGCCTCGGCAACAAGTCGGATATCGATGAGGACGACCTCCTCGCCTTCTTCGAGCAGGACCCGCACACCAACATCATCGCCCAGCATCTGGAGGATTTGAAGGACGGCCGGGCGTTCGCCGAAGCCGCCAAGAGGGTCTCGAAGACGAAGCCCATCGTCGTCCTGAAGGCCGGGCGCACATCCGCCGGGGCGGCGGCTGCCGCCTCTCACACCGGGGCGCTTGCCGGCAACGACAAGATCTATGAGGACGTGTTCGCCCAGTCCGGTGTCATTCGCGCCCGCTCGCTGCGCCAGCTCCTGGAATTCGCGCGTGGCGTGCCGCTTCTGCCGACGCCGAAGGGCGAGAACGTCGTCATCATCACCGGCGCCGGCGGCTCGGGGGTGCTGTTGTCGGATGCGGTAGATGATAACGGCATGGCGCTCTACAGGATCCCGGCGGATCTCGACGCCGAATTCCGGACGTTCATCCCGCCCTTCGGTGCCGCCGGAAACCCCGTCGACATCACTGGCGGCGAGCCGCCCCAGACCTACGCCAACACCGTGCGGTTGGGGCTGCGGGACGAGCGCATCCACGCGTTGATCCTCGGTTACTGGCACACCATCGTCACTCCGCCCATGGTGTTCGCGAAGCTCATGGTGGAGGTCCGCGACGAGATGCGCGCCAAAGGCTTCGAGAAGCCCATCGTCGCCTCGCTTGCGGGGGATGTGGAGGTGGAAGAGGCGGCCGAATATCTCTACCAGAACGGCATCCCCGCTTATGCCTATTCCACCGAGCTTCCGGTCGAGGTGCTCGGCGCCAAGTACAAATGGGCGCGCGGCGCCGGCCTCATTTAGCGAGGGGCGCCCGTTCTGCTGAATTTCTCTGAGCCGGCACCATTACAGAAGCTTGGATACTTCCACGCGCTTATGGGTGCGAAGCTTTTCGAGCAAAGCCGTCGCATCCGCATCGACAGCTATCGTTTCGCGATGTGCAGCAGGCAGAAACTTTGTCTCGACCATATGGTCGATGAAACCCAGGAATGCCGAAAAGAAGCCGGCGGAGTTCAGCAGGCCGATGGGCTTATCGATCTCTGAGAGCTGGTTCATGCTCCATACGTCCATGAGTTCGTCTACCGTTCCGATGCCTCCCGGCAGCGCGATGAAAGCATCGGCAAGCGCAACCATCCGCTCTTTGCGGATGCGCAAAGTCAGTGCGATTTCGCGCTGCGTGAGGTGAGGGTGGACGTGCCCGAGCTGATGCAGGTTCTCGGTGATCACGCCGTGGACGGCCCCACCACTCGCCAGGGCGGCATCGGAGAGAATTCCCATCAGGCCGTTCCGCGTCCCTCCATAGACGAGGGTGATGCCCGCCTCTCCCAACGCCTGGCCCAGGGCCCGCGCGCCATCAGCGTAATCCTGCGTCGCGCCGACATTGGATCCACAGAACACCGCGACGCTATTGATGGAGCGCATCGTCATGAGAGCCTCTTCGATATCCGGACCGCGGCAATCGCGGGCAATGCTCTGATCGTCCGGATTTGACGTGAGACATCGCTTTCCGCCATCCTATTGCGATGACCAGAGCACGCAAGCCTCCTCTTCCCAAGCTGGTTGCGATCGTCGCTTTCCCAGGGGTTCAGCTCCTCGACGTATCCGGGCCACTGGACGTTTTCGCTGAGGCGAACGCGCGCTCCGGCCTGTCCCTTTATCGCCAGTGCGTCGTATCGGCTGAAGTCGGGGACATCAGAAGCTCTTCGGGTGTCCGATTGGTTGCCGACACGCGCATGGAAGATGGCAACCTCCGCAATATCGATACGCTTCTCGTGGCTGGCGCGCCCGGCGCCGCGGAGGCGCGCTTGGACGAGAGCGTCGTCGGCTGGCTGCGCAAGAACGCCGGCAACGCGCGGCGCTACGGCTCCGTTTGCGCGGGCGCGTTTTTCCTCGCGCCGACCGGGCTCCTGGATGGACGCCGGGTCACGACGCATTGGGCGGTCGCGGACGCTTTTGCGCGGCGGCATCCCGAGATCGAACTCGATATCGATGCCATCCATATCGCCGACGGCCCTGTCCGCACCGCGGCGGGCGTCACCGCCGGGCTTGATCTGGCGCTCTCGCTTGTCGAGGAGGACCATGGCCGCGAACTGGCGATGGCGGTCGCGTCGCAGCTCGTAATGTTCTTCAAGCGACCCGGTGGGCAGCTGCAGTTCAGCCGCAAGGGTGACGCGGCTCCGGTAGGTCGCGCGGCGCTGCAGGAGGTTCAGCGATGGGTGGCCGCCGAGCCCGCCGCCGATCACAGCATCGCGAAACTGGCGGAACGAACGGGGTTGAGCGAGCGCCATTTTGCACGGCTCTTCCATCACGAGATCGGCATGACGCCCGCGCAGTGGGTGGAAGAAGCGCGGGTGAACGCCGCGCGGCGGATGCTCGAGGATGGCCATCATGCCCCCAAGCAGGTGGCGACGCTCTGCGGCTTTGCGAACGCCGATACATTGCGTCGGGCCTTCGCGCGGCGCGTGGGCGTCACCCCGGCGGAATATCGTCGCCGGCACGGCGGCCAGCAGTGATTGAGGCCGCCGTGAATTGTCCCGGCGGTGTCAGCCATGCCAGCGCGATTTCCGGATCACGCTGCAGAAGTTGCCCCGGTGAAAGTGCGGCTCCTTATCCGCGATCACGTCGGCCTTCACGTTGCCGAAAGTCGTGTCGGGCTTGTGCCTGATCCCATCGTAGAAGGCCTGGATGATATCCTCCTTGAAATGGGGCGTGCGTGGAAAGGCCTTGACCACGGCCTCGCGCTCTTCGTCGCTATATTGATCATAGGTGAGCCCGAGGACGTCCATCTCGACGCCGGCGGTGACCAGGGCGACCACAGGATTCATGTGGACCGGTACACCCGGCGTGGTGTGAAGGGCGATCGCCGTCCACACGGTATAGGCGTCAGCTTCCGGCACGCCGTGGCTCCGGAGAAAGTCGCGGGCGGCATGGGCGCCGTCGACTTCGAACCGCTCGTGGCTGCTGCTATGCCCCGGCATCAGGCCAAGATCGTGGAACATGGCGCCGGTATAGAGAAGCTCCCGGTCGAACTTCAGCCCGCGTTGCACCCCGGCCAGCGCTCCAAAATGATAGACGCGGCTCGAATGGTTGAAGAGCAGCTCGGTTTCGGTGTCCCGGATAAACTCGGTGACAGCCTTGGCAAGCTTGCTGTCGGGGATGCTGATCTCTTTGTCGATGATCGCCATGTCGGCCTCCTTCATGGATTGTCCATAGACGCTAAGATCGGAGCTGTGTGTCTGCAATCGTCGCAATACGTCAAATCTCGCCAAAACACTTTTCAAACGGCCGTGCGGGACGATGGGAGAAAATCCGACGCCGCTGCGTCGTTGCCGACCCGATTACGAACGCGCACCGGCGAAATGCGCCAGCAATGCCGCGTCCGCGTTCCGGCGCGCCTCGTCCAGTGCCTCCGGGCCAAACACGGTGCCCTGGACGGAAAAGAATGTCAGGTCTCGCAATCCGATGATGGCGAGCGCCGCCTGCAGATAAGGCGTCAGAAAATCGGGCTGGCGCGCGCCCTCGCCGGAGAACCGTCCTCCCGACGAAACGGCGATGAAGACGGGACGATCGTGCAATCTTCCGACTTTCCCGTGCGCCGTGACATCGAACGTCCAGCGGACGCGGACGACGTGATCAATCCACGCTTTCAGGGCGGATGGGACGGTGAAGTTGTGGACGGGCGTGCCGATGACCACGAAGTCAGCGCTCTCCAGCTCCTTAATCAGTGGTTCGGAAACCGCGGCCGAACCGTTCTGCGACACATCCGCCAAGGAATGCTGGGAAACGGCATAATCCTGATCGACATGCCCAAGCGCGTCGTCACTTACGTTCCTGTCCACGACAACAGAAGCCGGCTCCTTCGCAAGAAGATGATCGACGATCTTTCGCGATAGCCTGTAGCTTTCGGCAGCCCGTCCGCGCGGGCTGCAGCTGATATGAAGAATCCGCTTCACGGATATGCTTTCCTGATCGAGCCCAAGGTCCGCCGGCCGTCGCGAATTGCGAGAATGGGCCGTTGGGTGGTTGCATCAGAAGCTACCCGCTTATGGCCTTTATCCAAGGTCCATGAAGCCAATCGCAAATTGGTCCATGATCGCAGCGCCAGTTCTCGTCGCTCCTGGGAACGGGCGAACATGGTGCATTCTGAGCTGAGGAAATTGCGCTATAAGAATGGGCCATGGCGACCCCTGAACCTCGCATTTCGCCGTTGGATCCGGCGGCGACCGAGCCCTTCTACCGACAGATCTATGATCGGATTCGGGGCGCCATCGCGAGCGGACGTCTGAAGCCGGGCGATCGAATTCCTTCCGCGCGCGCAATGGCGACCGAACTGGGTCTGGCCAGGGGCACGGTGGACACGGCTTACGCCCTGCTGACCGCGGAGGGATACATCCAGGCGCGCGGCCAAGCGGGCACCATCGTGGCGCCGGACCTCGACCCACGAGTGCATCCTTCACGGGCGATCCCGCAGCCTCGCCCCTCGCGCCCGGCGGCCTTTCGGGCGGATTCGATCCTGCCATTCCAGATGGGCCTGCCGGCCCTCGATGCATTTCCACGGAAGGTCTGGGCGCGCCTCGGCGCGCGCGCCATTCGAGCCATACAGCCGTCCGGCATGACGGATCCGCCCGTCTACGGTTCGCAAGCATTGCGTGCCGCGATCGCGTCCTATCTTCACGTCTCGCGCGGGGTCAGGTGTTCGCCGTCCCAGGTCTTCGTGACGTCAGGCTATCGACACACGCTCGAGCTGATCAGCCATGCGCTGCTGGAGGCTGGCGATCGTGTCTGGGTGGAGAATCCAGGCTTTCCGCCGACGCGGGAGCTGCTGGGGCATATGAAAATCGAGACGGTGCCGGTGCCCGTGGATGCAGAGGGAATGCGCGTTTCGGAGGGCGCCGCGCGGGCGCCCGGTGCTCGCGCGGCCGTCGTGACGCCGGCGCACCAGAGCCCTTTGTGCGTCTCTCTCTCCCTGCCGCGCCGCATGGCGCTTCTGGATTGGGCCGCAAAGAGCAAGTCGTGGATTATCGAGGACGACTATGACGGCGAGTATCGATACGTCAGCCGCCCCCTTCCGGCGCTGAAGAGCATGGATCTGGATGGGCGCGTGATCTATGCGGGCACGTTCAGCAAGGTCCTGTTTCCCAGCCTTCGCCTTGCCTATCTCGTGGTACCGGAGGCGCAGATCGATCGTTTCGAGGACGTCTACCACGCCTTTGCCGGAGGGAGCCCGGAACTCACGCAGGCGATCGTCACGGCTTTCATTCAGGAGGGTCACTTTGCGCGCCACATTCAGCGGATGCGCAAACTGTACGCCGAGCGCCGGCGCCTGACGGCGTCGGGGCTGATGCGCGTGCTGGCCGACCACGTTACGATCGACTCCCAACCGGGCGGAATGCACCTAGTGCTGCGTCTGCGTGGAAAGCAGAGCGATCGCGATCTGGTGGCACGAATGCGGGAGGAAGGCCTCTCTGCCGAAGCCTTGACGGGCTGGACCGTGGACGGCGAGAGAGCCTCTGCCCTTCTCCTCAACTTCACGAACGTCGATTCCGCCGAGACCGCCGAGAGGCTTGCACATCGGATATTAAAACTGATGTGATGGCCGCCGCGACGTAGGCCGCGTATGGCCCAGTTGCGAAGGCGAGTCATGGACCTTCTTTGCTGGTCCAAGACGCGGCACATGGTGATCCTGCAATCGGAAAGGGATTTCGCCATGAGCAAGCGCATCGACTACGCCAAAGCCTCCCCGGAAGGCTACAAGGCTTTCGGCGCCGTATACGCCACGCTCCTCAAGGGCAGCCTGCCCAAGGAACTGATAGATCTCGTCTATCTTCGCGTGTCGCAGATCAATGGCTGCGCCTTCTGCATCGACATGCACACAAGGGACCTGCTCAAGTCGGGCCTGGCCGTGGAGAAGATGGTGCTGGTGCCGGTGTGGCGCGAAGGGGGGGCGCTGTTCACGGCGCGCGAGCGCGCCGCTCTCGCCTGGGCCGAGACGGTGACAAGGGTTTCCGAAACCGGTGTTCCCGATGCCGACTACGCGGCGGCCGCCGCTGAGTTCTCGGAGGTGGAGCTTGCCGATCTCACCTACGCCATCGGCCTGATGAATGCCTTCAACCGCTTTGGCATCTCCTTCCGGGCGACGCCCGCCGCCGTAGCCAGAGCCTGATCCTGGAAGGAGCGAGCGGCGGTCGCATGGAATTCGCCATGCGCCCACGCCCGCACCCTCGTTGCGGCGGGCTGCGCCGGCCGTTGGCTCATCAGCCTCACCGACCTGAAATTGGCGGCGGAGGCAATCAACGGATCGCAAATCATGGCTTGGGCAATGCTCTGCATCGCGGGTGTTCTGGAAATAGCATTCGCCTTTTTCATGAAGGCCTCAGAGGGCTTCACTCGGCTCACCCCCAGCCTTCTGACGGTAGCCACGGGATTGACGAGCGTTGTTCTCCTCTCCATCGCGCTCCGAACCTTGCCGGTGGGGACCGGCTATGCCGTGTGGACGGGGATTGGCGCGGCGGGCACGGCTATTGTCGGCATCGCCCTGCTCGGTGATCCCGCCTCGATGCCGAGAATTCTATGCATTGCATTGATTTTGGCAGGCGTGATCGGACTAAGGCTGGTTCCAATGGCCTAGAGGTCGGCTCAGCCCTTGGTCCGGCAGCCGTCCAGGAAAAGCCGGGCGCACATGCGGGCCCGCATGCGAATCTCGTCAATTTCCGGATAGGTCCGCTGGCCCAGCAGCACGCCGCGCTGGGGCTCCATGGTGATCATCCCCCTCAGCATGCCTGAGGCAAGGGCAGGGTCTTCCAAAGTGATGCGGCCGAGCTCCTGCTGGTGGCGCAGCCACTGCTCCAGCACGTTGCCGGTGCGCTGCATCGCGTCGGTGTAGAAGGTGCTGGCAAGCTCGGGGAAGCGGCCGCGCTCGGACACCACGAGCTGGAGCATGAGGATGGCATCGCGGCCAAGCGTGAGGATGCCGTAGGAGATGAGGATGCGCTCGAGCGACGCGTCGAGCGCGAGCGCATCGAGGCCGGTGTCCTCGATGGCGGTAATAAACTGGTCGATGTGCTCGGAGATCACCTTCGAGAACAGCGCCGCCTTGGTGGGCACCAGCCGGTAGAGGGTGCGGCTGGAGACACCGGCGCGTCGCGCCACCGCATCGACGCTGGTGCCGGCAAAACCATTGGCCTGGAACTCCTGCGCAGCCGCCTCGACGATCAGATGGAGCGTCTCCTCGTCGGATCGGACAGGGGGGCGACCGCGCGGCCTCCGCTCTTTGTGATTTTGTAGCATGATCGTTTTCCAAATTCTTCTGGACAACGCGATTTGATCGCTTATTTTGGAAAGTAGCAAATTTCCAAATTGACGCCAACCCGTTTGGCGACCCGAGATCAGGAGCTGTCCCATGTCCCAGCACCAAGGTTCGTTTGCAGCGGAAAAGCCCGTCCCGGCCAATGAAGCCGTGGGCAAGCTGCTGGAGGATGCCCACATCGCCGTGCCCGCCGCACCGAGCGCGCAGGAGAGCGGCGAGCCTGCGGCGCCGGCCGGGCGGCGGCACGGCCTGCGCTGGCTGCTGCTCGTGGGCGTCGGGCTCGCCGCCCTCGCGGGCGCCGCCGATTATGGCTGGAACTACTGGACGGTGGGCCGCTTCGAAGTTTCCACCGACGACGCCTATGTCCAGGCGGACAACACCACCATCGCCCCCAAGGTGTCGGGCTATATTTCCGAGGTTCTGGTGCAGGACAACCAGCCGGTGAAGGCCGGGCAGGGGCTGGCCCGCATCGATGACCGCGATTTCAAGGTGGCGCTCGACCAGGCCAAGGCTAACGTCTCGGCTGCCCAGGCGGCCATCGCCAGCAAGCAGGCGTCCCTCGACGCCCAGCAGTCCATCATCGACGCCGCGCAGGCCACCCTGGACGTGGACCAGGCGAACCTCACCTTCGCCTCCCAGGACAACCAGCGCTATGCCAGCCTCGCAAGTTCGGGCTTCGGCACGGTGCAGAACGCCCAGCAGGCCGCGTCCCGCATCGCCGCTGCCCAGGCGACGCTCCAGCGCGACAAGGCGAGCCTCGTCAACGCCACCAAGCAGGTGGACATCCTCAAGGCCGATATCGTCCAGGAACAGGCGGCCCTTGCCGCCAGCGAGGCGGCCCAGCGCCAGGCGGAGCTCAACCTCTCCTACACCAGCATCGTCTCGCCGGTGGACGGGGTGGTGGGCAATCGCACGCTGCGTATCGGCCAGTACGTCCAGGCGGGCACCCAGCTCATGGCCGTGGTGCCGAGCGCCGCCACCTATGTGGTGGCCAACTACAAGGAAACCCAGCTCACGGACGTGCGCGCCGGCCAGCCGGTGGAGGTCGAGGTGGACATGTTCCCGGGCATCGTCGCCCACGGCCACGTGGACAGCATCGCCCCGGCGAGCGGCCAGCAGTTCGCACTCCTGCCTCCTGACAACGCCACGGGCAACTTTACCAAGATTGTCCAGCGCATCCCCGTGAAGATCACGCTCGATGCCGGCAGCCCGCTTCAGGGCGATCTCCGGCCGGGCATGTCGGTCTATCCCACCATCGACACCAAGCCGGCCGCGACAGCGCACGCAAACTGACGTGACGCGTCGAGCCCGGAGGGCACTCTCATGTCGAGCACCACCCACACCCTGAACCCGCCGGCCGCCGCAGCGGCTCCTGCGCAGGACAAGGCCAGCACGGCGACCTGGATCGCCGTCATCGCCGGCATGATCGGCGCGTTCATGGCGATCCTGAACATCCAGATCACGAACGCCTCGCTGCTCAATATCGAGGGCGGCATCGGCACGGGCGTCGACAACGGCGCCTGGATCTCCACCTCCTACCTCATCGGCGAGATCATCGTGATCCCGCTGACCAGCTATCTCAGTCGGGTGTTCTCGTTCCGCACCTACATGATCGGGAGCACGTTCTTCTTCGCGCTCTTCTCCATGGCCTGCGCCTTCGCGCACGACCTCGGCTCCATGATCGCCATGCGCGGGCTCCAGGGCTTTGCCGGCGGCGTGCTCATCCCCATGGCCTTCACCATGGTGGTGACCAAGCTGCCCAAGGCGCAGCAGCCCACGGGCCTTGCCATGTTCGCGCTGGCGGTGACCTTCGCGCCCGCCATCGGCCCGACCATCGGCGGCTACCTCACCGAGAATTACGGCTGGCAGACCATCTTCTTCATCAACACCGCGCCGAGCATGGTGATGATCGCCGCCCTCTGGTTCACGCTGGAGCGCGCGCCAATGCAGCTTCATTTGCTGAAGGAAGGCGACTGGGCGGGCATCGCCACCATGGCCATCGGCCTCTCGGCCCTCCAGACCATGCTGGAGGAGGGCAACAAGGACGACTGGTTCGGCTCGCCCTTCATCGTCAAGCTCGCGATCACCGCGGCCGTGTTCCTCACCGCCTTCATCTGGATTGAGCTGAAGGTGAAGAACCCCCTGGTGGACCTGCGCCTGCTGCTGAACCGGAATTTCGGCATCGGCACGCTCGCCAATGTGCTGGTGGGCATCGGCCTGTTCGGCTCGGTCTATGTGGTCCCGCAATATCTCGGGCAGGTTCAGGGCTACAATGCCGAGCAGATCGGCATGGTGCTGGCCTGGACCGGGCTGCCGCAATTGCTTTTGATCCCGCTGGTGCCGCGCCTCATGAAGATGATGGACGTGCGCTATCTCGGCTTCATCGGCATCGCGCTGTTCGCCGCAAGCTGCTTCATGAACACCCACATGACGCTGGACTATGCGGGCGACCAGTTCTTCATTCCCAACATCGTCCGTGCCGTCGGGCAGGCCCTGATCCTGACCCCGCTCACCGCCATCGCCACGCAGGACATCGCGCCGAAGGACGCGGCCAACGCCTCGGGCCTGTTCAACATGCTGCGCAATCTCGGCGGCGCGGTGGGAACGGCGACCCTCGCCACCATCATCACCAAGCGCGAGCAGTTCCACTCCAACATCATCGGCCAGTCGGTGGTGAGCTCACGCGAGGAGGTGCACCACCGCCTCGACCAGATGACCGGCTACTTCATGTCCCACGGCATCTCGGACGTGGCGACGGCGCAGCATCAGGCCATCGTGGCCTTAGGCAACATCGTCAAGAAGCAGGCGCTGGTGATGGGCTTCAGCGACACCTTCGCGGTGCTGGGCGTGCTGCTGGCGGTGGCCGCCGTGTCGCTGCTCCTCGCAAAGAAGGGCAAGGCGGGAGCCGGCGCAGCCGGCGCCCACTGACACTCAGCGTGTCTCGCTGCTCTGCGTGGCCAACTGCTTCTTCAGGGCCTTGAGCTCCTCGAAGCGCGCGGTGATGTCCCGCAGGACAGCGACCATGCCTTCCACCGAACCATCGCGGGCCTTCAGCAGCGCGATGGTGAACTCCAGGGACACCCGCTTTCCGTCCTTGCGCAGCCCGGGCACCGACAGAAGATCGCCGGCGCCATACCGGCTTTGTCCCGTCCGGGCGGTGTCGTGATAGCCTTCCCAATGGCGGGCGCGTAGCGGCTCGGGGATGATGATATCGAGCGACGCTCCGAGCGCCTCATCTTCTGAAAACCCGAAAATCCGCTCGGCGCCGGGATTCCAGAGCACGATCATTCCTTCGCGATCCGTCGCGATCACGGCTTCGGCCGCACTGTCGAGGATCACGCCCCCGATCGCCTCCCGCATGAAGCCGCCGCCTGCCTTGGCGCCTCTGGCCGGGGGCGGGCTTTGAGCCGGCGCTTGTGGGGGCGGCGCGCTTTCGGGCTCCTCGTCGAAGAGATCCTCCACCGTGCCGAAAAACTCATAATGGAGCCGCGCGTCGCTCACCCCCGCGCGCGCGAGGCCGGGAACGAAGGTGCGCAGAAAACCAATGGGCCCGCAGACGTAATAGTCCGCGTCCGATACCGGCGTGTGGGCCAGGACCCAATCCAGCGTCAGGCGTCCGGCGATGTCGAAGTCGCGGCCCTGAACGTCCGCCGGGCGCGGGTGGCTGTAGAAAAACCTCACCTGCGCATCGGAGAGTTCTGCCGCCAGTTCACGCACATGATCGCGGAAGGCGTGGTGGGCTCCGTCCCGTGCAATGTGAATGAAGTGGAGCGGCGCGCCGAGGCCCTTCGAAGCGGCCCCTTCCAGTATGGCGATCATCGGCGTGATGCCGACGCCCGCGCTCAGAAGGACCACGGGGCGCCCGCTCTGCCGATCCAGCACGAACGATCCGGACCCACAAAGAATCTCGATTTCCGTTCCCGGCCGCGCTTCATCGTGCAGCCACTGGGACACGCCGCCCTTCGGCTCGCGCTTGACGGAAATGCGGAGTGTCTCGCCGTTGGGAGCGCATGAGATCGTGTAATTGTGTTTGACGCGGCCCTTTCCCGGCAGGTCGAGCAGCATGGTGAGGTGCTGACCGGGCTCATGGGGCTCCACGGGGGACCCATCCACCGGGCGAAGGATGAAAGACGTAATCACGTCGCTTTCGGCCTGCCGGCGTTCGACCGTGAACTTGCGCAGGCCGGATGTCCTTGCTGGGGCCGCGATTTGTGCGTTGTTTCCTTCGGGCACGGCGCTTTATCCTCCGCCTCATGAGCAAATGTTTTGTGGGTGGGCCAGCGGATGCCGGCCGCGGTCGCGACCCACGGGCTGAATGATGAGGGCAGCTCTATCGATGGTACGCTCTGAGGGCGTGCCGTATCCTTCAACATCCGGATGGTCTGGTCCGGTGCGGGTCTGTGTCATCGCATCAGGCGGGAGCCCTGAGGGCATGTACCGCGACTGATGATCCATCGTCTCCAATATCAAAATCTGCTCGATAAATCATCGAACTCGATGGCGGCCAGGATGCTTCCTGAGAGCAGGGACAGGATTCCGTAGCTGAAAGTATATTCTGAAACTGAAGACAAAATTAGCAGCGTTGTTCCCAGCAACATCATCGTGATGGATGTTATAGAAAATATTATGCTCATGAATGTTTTCGTGTCGATGGGTTCGCATGCCGGTCTTCTGGGTGGGTTTCCGCCGTGCTCCGGCCGGGACCGGAGCACGGCGGGTCCCTCTTCTTCCCCTCTTGAACCGTTTCCTCCGAGCCGCACTTTCATCTGCGTTTTCTATGAACCAGCCGACCGCCACCAGCCGAGATGGGCCGCATGGTCACGCTCTTCCGCGCTCCGCCGGGCACGGGCGGCGAGCAGATCCTTGCGGGCGACAAGGCCCGCCAGCTGATGGTTTTCGTTGATCACGGGGACCCGTCCGGCGCCGGTTTGCGCCATGCGATCGGCGACATGGCTCACCAGCTCCTCCGGCCTCGCCAGGATGAGGCCGACATCATCGATGCGCTCGGTGATGGGGGCGGCGCGGTCGAGATCGTCGCCTTCCTGGAGCCAGGCAAGGATGTCGGCCCGTGAGACCATGGCGACCACCTGCCGGTCCTGCAAAATGACCGGGTAGCTCTTGTGGCGGTGCTCGGTTGCCATGAAATGATCGATGGCCTCGCCCACGCTCCAGGTCGCGGGCAGTGCGTCCACCTGCCTGATCATCACATCGCCCACGTGGGTCTGGTCAAACGGGTCGGCATGATATTCGCGGGTGATGTGCAGGCCGCGTCGGGCGATCTTCTCGGTGAGGATGGAGCGCTTGAGGATCAGCACCGTCGTGGCATAGGCGATGCCGCAGGCGACCAGCAGCGGGAGCGCGGCGGCGTAGTCGCCCGTCAGCTCCATGGCGAACAAGGTCGCCGTGAGCGGCGCGCGCATGGTGCCGCCCATCATGGCGGCCATGCCGAGAAGGGACCAGAAGCCCACATCGGCCGGCGGCAGAACGTTTGCCAGAAGCGCGCCCAGGGCGCCGCCGAAGATCAGTAGCGGCGCAAGCACGCCGCCCGACGTGCCGGAGCCAAGCGCGATGGCCCAGATGACGGCCTTGACCACGAGGAGGAGGAGCGCGGCGTTGAGAGGCATATCACCCGCCAGAAGCGCCCGGATGTTTTCATAGCCCACGCCCAGGGCCGCCGGCTCGATGAGGCCGCCGATGCCGATGGCGAGGCCCCCCAGCAGCGGCCACCACATCCAGTGGATGGGCAGTTTCTGGAACAGGTCCTCCGAACCATAGACCATGGAGGTCAGCACGCCGGAAACGAGCCCCGCGGCGAGGCCCACCAGGGCCCAGGACACCATGCCGTTGAGCGTCGGGTCCATGGCGCCGTGATAGGCAAACAAGGGCGCGGGATCGAGGATCAGCGTGCGGGCTCCGGCGGAGACGGCGACCGCCACGATGACCGGGAGGATGCTACGGGGCTTCCACTCGAACAAAAGCAACTCGACCGAGAGGAGCACCGCCGCGATGGGGGTTCCGAAGATGCCGGTCATGCCCGCCGCCGCACCGGCCACGAGCAACGCCTTTCGCTCCGCGGACGAGAGATGAAACATCTGGGCGAGAAGCGAACCCACTGCGCCGCCCGTCATGATAATGGGACCTTCCGCGCCGAACGGGCCTCCCGTGCCGATGGAGATGGCGGAGGAAAGCGGCTTCAGCACCGCCACTTTCGGGCTGATCCGGCTCTTGCCGATGAGGATGGCTTCGATGGCCTCCGGGATGCCGTGGCCGCGGATTTTCTCCGAGCCGTAGCGGGCCATGAGGCCGATGATGAAGCAGCCGGCGATGGGCACGAAAAGCGAATACCAGCCGAGCGGAGAGCCGGATATGGGCAGCGGCTCGAGCGACAGGCGCCCGTAATAGGCAAGGTTGGTGCACAGGGTGATGAGGCGCAGGAGAGCCCACGCGGTCCCCACGGACGCCGCCCCCACCGCAACCGCGATGGCCATGAGTATCACCACGCGATAATCGGTGGTGAAGTCGCCGAGCTCCGGTGTGGCCGCCGGAACCGGCCGCTCGGGCCGGGCGCCGGAAATCTCGCGCGCGGCGCGTATCGGGGGATTGGAAGAAGCGTCCATCGGGCGGCGGCATTCGGTCATTAATTTATATCGTAGTGCGATATATCTCAGAGGAAGGGAGCGTTCAATGGCGGATTCGCAGCCCGCAGCACCGCGGCGCAAGGGCGGCAAGGAGGAGGGGCTGGATTATGCGGCGCTGGCGGAGTTCCGTTATGCGATCCGCAAGTTCCTGGCCTTCAGCGAGGAGGCGGCGACGCAGGCCGGCCTGACTTCGCAGCAGCATCAGGCGCTCCTCACCATCAAGGGGGTGGGCGCAGGTGCGGGCATTTCGGTTGGCGTGCTCGCCCAGCGTCTTTTGATCCGCCAGCATACGGCGGTGGAACTGGTGGATCGCCTCGAACGCTCGGATCTCGTCCGGCGCATGCCGGACGCGCAAGATAAGAGGCGGGTCCTCGTCACATTGACGGGCGAGGGTGAAAAGCGGCTGAAACAGCTTTCAGCGGTGCATCTTGATGAATTGAGGGCGATCGGCCCGACGCTGGCCGACATCCTGGCGACCCTGCAGCCCGCGCAGTCCTGACCCGTCCGGTGAGACGGGCGGAGGCACGATGGGCCATCACGTGCGCGGCGTGGATGCCTGAGCGTGGATCAGCCCCTCCGCTTTCAGCTCGGCCCAGAAATCGGCGGGGGTCTTCGTCTGCATGGAGGTGTAGTCCTCGACGATCTGCCTGGCACTTCCCGCGCCCACCACAAGCGCCGAGGCCACGTCCGCAGCGGCAGAGAATTGCAAGGCGGCGGTCCTCAGGTCGACCCCGTGCCGCCCGGCGACCTGCCGCAGCTGCTCGCGCTTGGCGATGACGTCCGCCGGGATCTTGTAGTTGTCTGCGCCATAGTTGAAGCGGGGACTGCCACTGATGAAGCCCGCATTGAGGGACGAGCCCATGACGAAGCTCACGCCCTTCTCACGAACCGCCGGAAATACCGTCTCGACCGCAAAGGCGTGGTCGATGAGGGAATATTGCCGGGCGAACAGGCAGATATCGACATCGGCCACCTCGATCGCCTTCAGGATCGGCTCGGGCGCGTTCACGCCGAGGCCCCAACCCCCTTGATGACCCCTTCCTCGCGCAGGCGCGTCAGGGCCGGGAAGGCGCCCTTCCGGGCGATCTCGAAATGCTCCTCCCACGATCCGGGGAGGAAGGGATTGTCGGGCGAGAGATCGTGGACGAAGACGATATCGAGGCTGTCCACGCCGAGCCGCTGGAGGCTGTCCTCGATGGAGCGCTTCACCCCGTCCGCGCTGTAGTCGAAGACGGGATCGTTGGGCGACGGCGAGAACGGAAAATATTTGCACCCGCCATTGTCGCGGGACGCCTTGAGCAGCTTTCCCACCTTGGAGGAGAGCACATATTGATCCCGCGGCTTGCTGTGCAGGACGGCTCCGAAACGCCGCTCGCACAGGCCGAGCCCATACCAGGGCGACGTATCGAAATAGCGCACGCCCGCCTCCCAGGCCGCCTCCAGCGTCTCTCGGGCATCCCTGTCGTTGACGATGGCGAACTCGTTGCCCAGCGCCACGCCGCCCATGCCGAACCTGACGGGCGGCCTGTATTTGTCGTGCGCCATGCTGTTCATCCCTTTCGTTCTCTGCGGCGGGGCGGTTACTGGCCGTCCATGCGGATGAGGGCGAGGCCGCTTTCCGGGTCGAACCGCTTGCACAAATGCGCGGGGCTCTCCGTGAGCATCACCTCAAGGGTGGGCCGCACATGCCCTTTTGCGAGATGGCCGGCGAGGGCGGTGCCGTCGCGGCGGCCGAGCACGGCATGGACGTGGAGCGCGGGCTTGCCGTCCGGGCCGCTTGCCACGTCGCCGGAGAAGGCCGCGACCTCCACCTGCTCATGCACCGGGATCTGCTGGTATTCCTTCTTGTCCCAATCGAAATAGGTCAACGTCGCCGCGCTGAAGGCGCCGATGGCCGTGAAGTGGGCGGCGGACAGGCGCTCCTTCTCGGCAAAGCCCTGGAGCGTTGCCATCACCTCCTCGCCCGTCTCCAGGATGATTGCGAAGGTGCGCAGGCTGCCGTCATCCGCGAGAAGCTTGGTCTGCATGGCGTCTCCTCCAGAGGGCGATGGCCGGTTCCGAAGCAACCGCAGACCCGCCTCCCTGTTCCAGGTCACGCTCCTCGAAAGGCGGCGCCGATGGAGGGGCGCAGCAGGCTCATTTGCGCGCCGCCGTCTTCGGTGCAGGTTTCCGCGGTCGCAGGAAACGGCTGATCAGGCGGGGCGATCCCTTGCGCGGGATCAGGTTGATATCGGTGACGAGCTTGGCGCCGCCCTTGCGCCGCTCCAGCACGATCTTGCGGCTGTGGAAGGCTTCCAGCTCGGCGCGGTGGGCGACGCTGACGATGGTGGCCTTGGGCAATTCCGTCGTGAGCATGCCCATCATCCGGTCCTGGCTATTCTCGTCCAAAGCGGACGTGGCCTCGTCCAGCACGATGATGTCGGGGTTGTGCAGCAGCAGGCGGGCGAAGGCGAGGCGCTGCTTCTCGCCGCCGGACAAGGTCTGGTCCCACGGCGCGTCTTCCTCGATCTTCTCCTTCAGATGATCGAGGCCGACCTTCTGAAGCGCCGCGCCGATCTCCTCCAGGGTCCAGTCTTCCGCTGCGCCGGGATAGGCCGCGGCGCGTCTCAGCGTGCCCGAGGGGACGTAGGGCTTCTGCGGCAGCATGAAGAGCCGTCTGTCGCGATGGAAGGTAATGGTCCCGCCACCCCACGGCCACAGCCCCGCAATGGCGCGCACCAGCGTGCTCTTGCCGCTGCCGGATGCCCCGGCCACCAGCAGGCGCTCGCCGGGCTCGATCACCACCTCGGTCTCGCCGACCACGGCGGTGCCGTCGTCCAGGCTGACGGACAGATCGTTGAGCCTCAGCATGGCCTTGCCGTCATCCTCGCCGCGCTTGATGCGTCCGATCCCATCGCCACGCTCCGCCCGCTCCAGCCCGTCCAGCGACATCATCAGGGATGCAATGCGGCGCGCGCAGGCGTTCCAGTCGGCGAGGCGGGGATAATTGTCCACCAGCCAGCCGAAGGCCGCCTGGACGATGGTGAAGGCGGAGGCCGCCTGCATCACTTCGCCGAGGCTCATGTTCCCTTCGAGGAATTTCGGGGCGCACAGCAAAAGCGGCACTACGGGGGCGATCAGGCTCGAGCCCTGCGAGACCAGGGTGGTGCGCATGTGCTGGCCTGCGAGGCGCGCCCATTGGCGAAGCACGTTCGAGAAGGTGTTGTTGATCCCGTCGCGCTCCTCCTCCTCGCCGCCGAGCAGGGCGATGCTTTCGCCATTCTCGCGCACGCGCGTCAGCGTGTAGCGGTACTCGGCCTCCGCCTGGTTCTTGTCCTCGGACACCTCCACGAAGCGGCGGCCGATGAGGAGGATGGAGCCGGAAGCGATGGCGGCATAAAGCACCGCGGCGATGACCAGGAAGCCGGGAATGGTGACGGTGGAACCGCCGAGGGTCACCGTCAGCGCCCCGCCTATGGTCCACAGGACGACGATGAAGGTCGCGGCGGAAAGGAATGCCGCGGTCACCCCGGCGATGAAGTCCACGGGGGATTCCGTGGCGATCCGCAGGTCCTCCGCAATGCGGTATTCCGGGTTCTTATGGTCGCCGCTGACGAGGTTGAGCTGGTAATAGCGTCCCGCGGTCAGCCATCGCGACACCACGGCATTGGTCAGCCAGGCGCGCCAGCGGCGCTGCATCCCCATCCGGACATACACCTGAGCGACGCCAAGCAGAACGCTGCCGACGGCGAGGGGGAAGAACACCGCGCTGAGGAAGAACACGGCGGAGGCATCCCGCCGCTCGATGCCGTCGAAGATCGACCGGTTCCACACGTTGATGCTGTATTGGAAGCCCACATTGGCGATGATCAGGATCAGCAGCCCAACGGTGAAGAGCCAGGCGAGGCGGTCACCGCCCCGGCCCCAATAGCCCCGCGCACTGATCCAGAACCGCGTCAGCAAATAGGCCTTGCGCAGCCGCTCAGCTTCCTCTGGCGAGAGCTGGGCGTCCGGTTCGATGGCCTCCGGGGGAGGTGGCTCCACATGGCCGCCATCCTCGGCGACCACGTCGGCGAGTTCCGATTTTTCTACGGATTGAGACGTTTTCGATGATGACCTGGACGTAGCAGCAGGAGTGGTCATTCCCCAATAACAGCGCAGGAAATGGGAATGTTCCGCATGGCGAAAAATGCCATGCAGCTCAGATCCTTAGCTGTTCAGGCTCAGCCCTTGAAACGCCGGGGACGAAAGAGGCGCGTCATCAGGACCAGCGGCGGCACAAGGCGCGGGCCAGCCCGTCCAGGAGGAAGCCGAGGACGCCGATGAGGAGGACAGTGGCCATCAGCTCGGAATAGGCGAGCCGATCTCGGGTATCGAGGACGAAGTAGCCGAGGCCCGCGGACACACCGAGCATCTCGCACGGCACCAGCACGATCCACAGGATGCCGATGGCGAGGCGCACGCCGGTGAGGATGTGGCCGATGATGCCGGGGAAGATCACCCGCGACAGCATTTCCCAGCGTGTGGCGGCAAGGCTGCGGGCCAGCTGCGTGAAGCGCGGGTCGAGCTGGCGCACGCCGGCGGCGGTGGAGAGGAGGATGGGCCACACGGCCGCAAAGGTGAGCAGGAAATAGATGGGGCTGTCGCCCACCCCGAACACCATCACCGCGATGGGCATCCAGGAGAGGGGCGAGATCATGCGCAGGAACTGGAAAGCGGGCGTGGTCGCCGCCTCCAGCGCGCCGAATGTGCCGACCGCCATCCCCACCGGCACCCCGATGGCGAGTGCGAAGGCAAGCCCCACGAGGATGCGCTTCAGGCTGACCGCGACATGGATCAGCAGATCGGACTGGACCAGGAGATCGGCGAGGCTCGCAAACGCGGGCATGGGCGAGAAGCGCCGGACGAAGCTGCCCGGAGCCGCCAGCACATCCGTGCCGATCCACCACAGCCCCACCAGCGCCAGAAGCCCGATCACGCCCAGCAGGAGCCGGCGCACGCGCGGGCGACCGGCCTGCCTGCGGGTTCCCGGCGCGGGCTTGTGTGCCTGAGAGACAAATGCGCCGGTGGGCGGCGGGGCATTCACGGGGCGACCACCTCGGTCCTGGTGAAGGTGTCGGGGAGGCCGAAAGCGGGCAGGCCGCCGGACTTGGCAAGGGCCGCCTTTACAAAGCGGTCGTCCACCAACTCGCGCGCGGCGGCGCTGGGGTCGAGGGCGGAGAGGAAGCCGCGATCGCCTTCGATCAGCGTAGTCTGGAGGCGCCGCACGAGTTCCTCGGTGTAGCTGGGATAGGGATAGGGCTGGAAGTCGATGCGCTTCTCCCTCCAGTCCGCATGCTTGATGGCGCCGGACTTTTCATAGAAGGCCGTGTCGCTCTCCGGCGGCGCGAGCACCTTGTCCAGCACCGCCACCGTATGGGGCGTGTAGCGGTTCGGCCCATCCTTGGAGAGGAGCTTCGCCGTCTCGGCGCGGTTGGCGCGGGTCCAGAGTTGCGCCTTGACGATGGCGTTCACCACCTTCTGCGACCATTCGGGGCGCGTTTCCAGATCGCGCTCGTGCATGAAGACGACGCAGCAGGCGTGGTCCTTCCACACGTCGCCGGTGAAGCGCAGGATCTTGCCGATGCCTTGCGCCTCGGCCGCCGCATTGAAGGGCTCGGCGACGATGTAGCCCGCCACCTGCTTGGAGGCGAGGGCGGGGGGCATGTCGGAAGGCGCCATCACCACGAGGTTCACCTCGTTCGCGGCCGGCGCTCCGGTGCGCTTGGTAACGGCGGTGAGGCCGTTCTCCTTCAGGAGGCTTTGCAGCACCACATTGTGGATCGAGTACCAGAAGGGAATGGCGACGGTCTTGCCACCGAGGTCGGCGACGGAATTGATCTCGGGCAGGACCGTGAGGCCCGAGCCGCTCACATGGTTCCACGCCACCACCTTGGCCGGCGCCTTGCTGCCGAAGCGCGCCCACACGGTCATGGGGGAGAGCAGGTGGATGACGTTCACCTGGCCCGAAATGAAGGCCTCGATCACCTGCGCCCAGCTGCGCAGCAAAACGGGCTTCTCGGCCTTGATGCCCTCGGCGTCGAAATAGCCGTTGGCATGGGCGACGAGGAGCGGCGTCGCGTCGGTGATGGGCAAATAGCCGATCTTGACGGGGGCGTCCGCCTCCTGGGCGCGGGCCTCGGCCGCCTTCAGCAGGGGCAGGGCACCAGCCGCGGTGAAGAGGGCGGAGAGCTTCAGCATGTCGCGGCGGGAAAAGCCGCGCCGGGAAAAGCATTCGATGCACATGGGTCTGGTTTCCCGGTCAGTGGCGGCGAACCGCGTGGCGAAGGATCTGGAGGATGTCGATGCGCATTTCGCCGAGCTCGGCCACATAGTCCTGGCGGGGCTTCGGCAGGGAGACGGTCCACTCGCCGATCTGCCGCGCCGGTGCGCCGCCGAGCAGAAGCACGCGGTCGGCGAGCAACAGCGCTTCGTCGATGTCGTGGGTGACGAGGAGGGCGGCGGTGCCGAAATCGGCCACCACCTTCAAGAGCAGGTCCTGCATCTCCGCTCGCGTCACCTCGTCGAGGGCGCCGAAGGGCTCGTCCAGCAGCAGCACCTGCGGCTTGCGGGCAAGGCAGCGGGCGAGCGCCGTGCGCTGCGCCATGCCGCCGGAGAGGGCGGAAGGATGCAGACGGCGGGCATGGGCAAGCCCCACCTCGGTGATGGCCGCGTCCACGCGGCCCTGGCGCTCCTCCCGCGACAGGCGCGGCTGGCGCTTGAAGTCGAGGCCGAAGGCGACATTGGCTTCCAGCGACAGCCAGGGCAGGAGGCATGGGTCCTGGAAGGCGATGGCGACCCGCGGGTTGACGTCCCGCAGCGCCTCGCCGCCCATGAGGACGGTGCCTGCGCTTGGTGCCTGGAGCCCGCCGAGGACACGCAGCAGGCTCGATTTTCCGACCCCGCTCGGCCCGAGGATGGCGACCACTTCCCCCGGCTCCAGCGCGAGGTCGAAGCCGGCGAGAACGGGCGCGGATGCCCCTTCGTAGCGCAGCTCCACGCCGCTGGCCGCGAGCACGGGCTCGATCATGCGGCGCTCTGGCGCTGGGCGGCGAGCACGGTCTTCAGCTGGACCAGGCTGGGCGTGATGACGGGCACGAAGGCCGCCTCGCGCCAGCGCCGAGCGAAGCCCGCGCCGGGGCCGGAGAGATAGGCGCGGCCACCGGCCGCCTGAAGCTCCAGCCCCACCGCCTGCGCCACGATCTCGGCCAAGGCGATGCGGATCTGGAAGAGAGGCGGGGCCTTGACCTGGAAGACGCCGCTCTTCAGGCCCTCCCTGAGCGCCCGTTCCTGATGCGCGAGCGCCGCCGCAAGGTCGGCCAGCGGCTCGGCCAGAGTGTGCCGTCCGGCGCCGACGCAGGCCCGGGCTTCGGCGAGCGCGCGGCGCGCAAGGCCGATGGACATGCCGCATTGCAGGCCAAGGAACGCGGGGCGCACCAGCGGCAGCCAGGCGCCGGCGTCAGTGGCGATGACCCGTTCTGGCGGGATCGCGACGCCTGAGATGGCGACCGCGGCCGTATTGGTGGCGCGCAGGCCCATGAGGTCGAGATCGGCCGAGCGGACGAGGCCGGGATCGTCATGGGCGAGGGAGGCGATGAAGGCGCCCCGGGCGTCGCCATAAGAGACGGCGGCCGCCACATGGAAGCCTTCCGGCTTGAGGTTGGTGACCCAGGGCAGCTTGCCGTCGAGGACGAAGCCGTCGCCTTGCGGCTGTGCGGCCACCTGAAGTTCCTCAAGGCCGGAGAGGAACTTCATGGCGTTGGAGAGGCCCGTCGCGCCTGCGACGCGGCCCGCCAGGAGATCCGGCAGAAGCGCCTCACGGAGCGCCGCGTTCGGGCTCTGGAGCAGATATTCAATATAGCTGCGATGGCCCCAGAAGACGAAGCCGGCGGCCATGGAGCGCTCGGACACGGCGGCGATGGCTTCCACCGCGTCCGTCACATCGCCGCCGGTTCCGCCGTGCGTCTCGGGGACGCCGGCGGCCAGCACTTCGCCGGCGGCAAGGCGCGGCAAGACCTGCGACGCAGGGATGGACATGGCGTCGAGATCCGCCGCATTGGCGTCGAGCCAGCCGGCGAGATGCGGGTCGAGCGTACCTGCCGCCAGGGTCATTCCGCGGCGGCGGCGTTCGGGCCGTCCCAGCGATAGGGTTCGAGCTGTGCGTTCAGCGGCGGCGCGCCGAGATTGTTGGCGAAGTTGCAAAGCGTGGCGAGGCTGACGCCAAGCACCACTTCCAGCGCGGCCTGGTCGGAGAAGCCGGCCGCGTGGAACGCCGCAAGATCCGCATCCTCCACCCGGCCCCGGCTTGCGATGACCGCCTTGGCGAAGCACGCCACCGCTTCCAGCCGGTCGTCCGGCACATGGCCGAGGGCGCGCAGTGCTTCGACCGTCGCGGCGTCCAGGCCGGCCTGCTTGATGGCGATGGCGGTGTGGCCGGCAACGCAGAAGCCGCAGCCATGGGTCGCCGCCGCCGTGATCTGCACCGTCTCGCGCTCGGCCAAAGAGAGCGAGGAACGGGCATTGATGCCCGATACGGTCAGGTAGGTTTCCAGCGCCACCGGCGCGTTGGCCAGCACCCGCAGGAGGTTTGGAAGATAGCCGTTCCGCTTTTCGGCGGCGATCAGAAGATCCTGGGCGTCTGCGGGCGCATCCTCAGGGGTGCGCAAGGGAAGGCGCGACATAAATTCTCTCCACTAACTCTATCAACGATACGAATTAGTGGAACCTTGCGCAAGGTTTGTGCAAAGAGATTAATGTCGCGCCATCCATGTGGAATACCGCCATGCCCCTGCGTCATGTTCGGGGGAAGAATCGGTTCTCCGGCCGGGGCAAGCCGAGATGGTCCCGCAGCGTCGGGCCCTCATACTCCCGGCGGAAGATGCCGCGCCGCTGCAGCTCGGGAACCACCTTCTCCACGAAGGCATCGAGGCCGGCCGGCAAATAGGGGAACATGAGGTTGAAGCCGTCGGACCCCTCGGTCGTCAGCCATTCCTCCATCTCGTCGGCGATGGTCTCAGCCGTGCCCACGAAGGAGAGGCCGCCATAGCCGCCGAGCCTTTGGGCGAGTTGGCGCACGGTGAGGTTGTCCCGCTTGGCGAGCCCGATGGCGCGCTCCCGGCCGCTCTTGCTGGCATTGGTCTCGGGGATATCCGGCAGCGGCCCGTCGGGATCGAATCCAGATGCGTCCATGCCGAGCGCGATGGAAAGGGAGGCGATGGCATTGTCGTAATGGACGAGGCTGTCCAGCAAGGCGCGCTTCTCCCGCGCTTCCTGCACGCTGTCGCCCACCACCACCAGCGCGCCGGGCAGGATCTTCAGGTGGTCTCGGTTGCGGCCGATCTTCTCCATGCGGCCCTTCACGTCCGCATAGAAGGCGCGGCCGGCCTCCAGCGAAGTGACGGCGGTGAACACCATCTCCGCCGTCTCGGCCGCGAGCCGTCGCCCAGCGTCGGAGGCGCCGGCCTGGACGATCACCGGCCAGCCCTGGATGGGGCGGGCAATGTTGAGCGGACCGCGCACGGAGAGGTATTCGCCCTTGTGGTCGAGGACGTGCATCTTCTCGGGGTCGAAATAGATGCCGCTCTCCTGGTCGCGGATGAAGGCGTCGTCCGCGAAGCTGTCCCAGAGGCCGGTCACCACGTCATAGAACTCGCGCGCCCGGTCGTAGCGCTCGCCGTGGTCCATGTGCTCGTCGAGGCCGAAATTCAGCGCCGCGTCGGGGTTCGAGGTGGTGACGATGTTCCAGCCGGCGCGCCCGCCCGAGATGTGGTCGAGGGAGGCGAAGCGCCGCGCGATGTGGAAGGGCGCATCGAAGGTGGTGGAGGCGGTGGCGACGAGGCCGATGCGCTCGGTGGCGCCGGCGAGCGCGGAGAGCAGCGTGAAGGGCTCGAAGGAGGTGACGGTGTGGCTGCGCTTCAGCGCCTCCACGGGCATGTTCAGAACCGCGAGGTGATCGGCCATGAAGAATGCGTCGAACTTGCCGCGCTCCAGGGTCTGCGCGAAGCGCTTGAGGTGGCCGAAATTGAAGTTGGCGTCAGGGAAGGCGCCCGGATAGCGCCAGGCGCCAGTGTGGATGCTCACCGGGCGCATGAAGGCGCCCAGATGCAAGCGACGCGGAATGGCCATGGGGGACCTCGGAAAGCGTGCGGACGGAAGAGCCGCCGGGAGGCGACCCTCAACAAATGGTCATGGCATCCGCCAGTTGCCAGATAAGGAGAGCTGAGGCGTCCACCTTCCTTCCATAGAAGGCCCATGTCGGGGGCGGCTAGTCCCGACATTCATCGCGCCTGTCATCGGGGTCAGGACGAGGCTCGCGCCTTGGGAGAGGCGGCATCGCGTTTGACCCGTGGGAATATCTCCCGGGCAAACCGCGCCATCTCGGCCTCGAAGGGCTGAAACTGCAGCATGAACAGCTCGATGCCCAGCGCGTGGAACGCCTGGATGCGCTCGGCCACCTCGTCATAGCTGCCCACGAGCCCCGCCCCGGTGCCACCGTTGCTGCCCACGCGCGGCGCCTTGGCGAGGGTTTGGAGCATCACCACCTTGGGGTCGGTGTTCGCCCGCTGCACGGTCCGCACCGGCGCGTCCTTCGCGGCCAGGGCGATGAGATGCTCGTGCACCTCATGCGCCTCGGCGGCCGTCTCCCGGGCGATCACGAAGGCCGAAAGGCCGAAGCGCAGCGGCGGTGCCCGGCGCGGTCTGCGCCGGACGTCCGCGATTAGCGCCGCGACATCTTCCAGGGGTTGGCCGTTGATGAACCACACGTCCCCATGGTCCGCGACGAGGTCCCGGGCGGGTGTGGATTCCCCGCCCACATAGATGGTGGGGCGGGCCCGATAGGTGTTCCGGGGGAACAGGGCGCAATCCTTCAGGTCGAAGTTTTCGCTCTGGTGCGTCACGCTCTCGCCGGCGATGAGCCGGGAGACGATGGAAATCCAGTCGCGGCCATAGACGTAGCGGTCGTCGTGCTCCGCGAAGTTCAGGCCGGTGCGCTCGAACTCCACCTTGTTCCAGGCATTCACCAGATTGATGGCGAAGCGGCCCTTGCTGATGGCCTCGATCTGGAGCGCCATCTTGGCGAGCACGGCGGGGTGGAAGAGCTGGGGCTTGATGGCGGCGATCAGCTCGATGCGCGTGGTGAGCGCGGCGAGGGCTGCCGCGGCGGTCCAGGCGTCGAGCTGGTCGAAATCCGGCCGGTGCGGATTGAAGGTGTGCTGTGCGATGAGCGTTGAATCGTAGCCGAGCGCTTCGGCTTCCAGAACCAGGCGCTTGTTGCGCTCCCACGATGCGTCGAACGGCTCGTCGGGGTCCTGCAGGGCGGCGCGGGAGCCGTGGACGGCGGCCCAGACGCCAAAGCGAAGTGTCTCTGTCATGGTGTGATTCCGATGGGTTCCGGCAGGCGATGGTCAGAAGAAGCCCTGCGTGGGCAGCGGCGTGCCGTGCAGCTCGAAGTCGCCGATGGCGCGAGCCTTCAGCGCGCCGGGATTGTGCGTCGCCAGCGTGCGGGCATTGCGCCAATGGCGGTCGAGGTTCCGGCTCCTCTTGGTGGCGGATGCGCCGCCCACGTCGAACAGCCGGCTTCCGCTGCGTATGGTGAGGTCATCCACCACCAGCTTGGCCTTGGCGGCCGCAAGCGCCGCCGCGTGGGACAATTCCCGGTCCGGCTCGCCGCGGTCGCGGGCATCGGAGGCGAGGTCCTGGGCGTCCGCCGCGGCGAGAACGAGGGTCTCGGCTGCGAAGGCGTTCGTGGAAATCTCGCCGATTATCTCCTGGAGCAGGGGATCGTCCGCCGGGGCCGTGGTGGTGGCGTAGTAGAAGTGCCGGTCCTTGCGGCCGGTGAGGAGCGCCACGGCATCCGCCAGGATGTTGCGCAGGATACCGGCGACGATGGCCGTGACAAGAAGCTGGGCCAGGGTGTTGTTGTAGGTGGTGCCGTAGCCGATGCCGGGCGCGTCGAAGATCACCTCGTCCGGCTCCACGCGCACGTCACGGAAGTGGGTCGTGCCGGAGCCGGTGAGGCGCTGGCCCGCGCCATCCCAGTCATCCACCAGTTCGACGCCTTCCCGGTCTGTCGGGATGATCACCGAGGCCAGCTCATCGTTCGGGCCGGACACGCGCACCTGGACATGGTCCGCATAAAGCGTGCCGGTGCTGTAATATTTGGTGCCGTTGAGCCGGTATCCGCCGCCATCCGGGCTGAGCTTGGTGGCGAAGGGGCTGCCGCCCACCTTGGCGCTCCCAAGTTCGGCATTCGCGAGGCCCACCAGGGCACCGCCGGCGATGATCCCAGCCCACTTCGCCCGGTTCGGCACATGAAGCGGCCGCGCGAACCGGTCGACGAATGTGTAGTGGTTGCGCAGCGCGTGGGCGACGTTCGGGTCTGCCGCGGCGAGGCGGATGACCACCGAGAACAGCTCGCGCAGCGTGACGCCGCCCCCGCCATCCGCCTTCGGAAGGCGCAGCGCGCCGAGCTTCGCCTTCCGGATCAGTTCCATGGCCTCATAAGGGTGGATGCGCTCGCGGTCCCGTTCGGCCGCGCCTTCGGCAATGTGGGAGAGAAGCCGCTCCAGCGCCTCGGACTGCGGAGCGAGAGGGCCGTCGAAAGACGGGGCGAGGATGGGCGCGATCTGATTCATGAGGCTGCCATAGGTGAGAGGCGGGCGGGGCGTCTTCCCGCCCGGCCGCGTGCAGGGGGATCGGTCAGTCCAGCTTCGCCAGATGGTCCGTGACCTTGACCTTTTCCGGCAGCACCTTGCGCTCCGCCAGCCAGTCCGCCGCCGATTGGAGGTTGTTCAGGAACGCCTTGTCGTCGACGGAATAGATCACGTACTTGCGCTTCAGGCTGGCGAGGTGATCGCGCACCTGGTCGCTGTAGTCGCCTTTGGCCTGCGCGATGCGCTCGGCCTCCTGCGTGTTCTCGCTCGCCCACTTCGCCTCGGCGGCCAAGGCCGCGTTCACGGCGCGCACGATGTCCGGATTGTCCTGCGCGAACTGACGGCGGGTGAGCCAGGAGGTGAAGTCGATCTGGAAGTCGAGGTCGCGTTCCTCAAGGAACACGTCATGGGCCTTGTACTCGAAGCGGGCGATGTCGACGCCCGGGCTCCACATGGACCACGCATCCACCTTGCCGGAGGCCAGCGCCGGGGCCGCGTCCGGCGGGTTGAGATAGACGAACTTCACCTTCGAGCGGTCCACGTTGAACTTCTCGAGCGCGGCCACCAGCAGGAATTCGCCGAGGCCGGAGCGGTTCACGGCCACGGACTTGCCCGCGAGGTCCTGCACCTTGTCGATGCCCGAGCCGTCCTTGGCGATGATGGCGGTGGTGCGCGGGTCGTAGATCAGGAACTGGGTGAAGACGAGGGGCGAGCCGGCGATGATGGCGGCGAGCGCAGGCGTGGTGCTGCCGCCAAAGCTGAAGTCGGCGGTGCCGCCGGTCACGGCTTGCAGGGTCGGGGCATGGTTGGGGAAGGGGCCGAGCCATTCCACCTTGATGCCCTGGTCCGCCAGTGTGCGGTCGAGCACGCCGCGCTCCTTGGCGATGAGGCCGAAGCCGCTGAGGCCCCAGGTCAGCCGCGCCACGTCGGTCTTGCGGCCGGAGGGCTGAGCGGCATCCGCGCGCGAGGCTCCCGCCGTGCCCAGCGCGGCGAGGGCGCCGGCGCCGAGGGAGGCCTGGAGGAAACGGCGCCGCGAGTGGGGCGGGAGGAATGAGAAGGGCATCGGGTTTTTCCTTTGAAGGGAGAAAAGATCAGGCCGGCTCGTGCAGAGCCGCGACGCCGAGTTCGGCGAGCAGGTCGGCGCGTGTCGCGGCGGGCCCGCCTGTGCGCGGGGCGCAATGCTCCGCCGCGATGGCGCCGTCGCGCATCACCAGGATGCGATCGGCAAGGGCGATGGCCTCATCCACGTCGTGCGTCACCAGCAGAACGCCCGGCCGATGGCGCGCCACCAGCTCCTTGACGAGGCCGTGCATGCGGATGCGGGTGAGGGCATCGAGCGCCGCGAAAGGCTCGTCGAGCAGCAGCAACTCGGGCTCCTGCACCAAAGCGCGGGCGAGCGCCACGCGCTGGGCCTGTCCGCCGGACAGGTTGCGCGGCCAGTCGTCCAGCCGGGTGCCGAGGCCCACTTCCGTGAGCGCAGCCTCTGCCCGCCGGCGGGCGCCTTCTGGCGGCAGGCCGAGGGCGACATTGGCCCAGAGGGGTTCCCAGGGCAGCAGGCGATGCTCCTGGAACACCACCGCCGGCCGTTTGGGCGCGGAGATATGCCCGCTTTGGATCGCATCGAGGCCGGCCAGCGCCCGCAGGAGCGTGGTCTTGCCGCAGCCGCTTTCGCCGAGCAGGGCGACGAACTCTCCCTGCTCGATGCGCAGGTCGAGACCCTCGATCACCTTCCGGCTGCCATAGGCCCGCACGAGGCCCTGGACCACCACGGCGGCCTTGGGCGCGCTCTGGAACGGGGCGGTCATCGCGCGCGCTTCCCCGCATAGTTCGGGTGCCACGCCAGCAGCCTGCGCTCCAGCAGCCGGGCGATGGAATCCGCCAGCACGCCGATCAGCGCATAGATGGTGATGGTGAGGATGATGACGTCCGTGCGTAGGAATTCGCGCGCGTCCATGGCGAGAAAGCCGATGCCGGAATCCGCGCCGAGGGTCTCCGCCACCACCAAAGCCAGCCATGCGGTGGCGAGGGAATAGCGCACGCCGGTGAGCACAGAGGGCAGGGCGCCGGGGAGGACGATGCGGCGGATGGTCTGCCAGACCCCAAGCCCCTGGACCCGGGCCAGCTCCAAAAGCTTCGGATCGATCTGGCGGATGCCGAGGGTGGTGTTGATGTAGATGGGAAAGGCGACGCCAAGGGCGACGAGGAACACCTTCGCTCCCTCGCCCACGCCGAACCACACGATGACCAGCGGCAGCAGCGCAAGGAAGGGGATGGCGCGCACCATCTGGACGCTGCGGTCCACCAGGGCCTCGGCAAGGCGCGAGAATCCCACCAGCGTGCCCAGCGCAAATCCGACGCTTCCGCCGATGACGAAGCCCGTGGCGGCGCGCAGCAGGCTGATGCCGAGATCATGAAGGAGGCTGCCGGACAAAGTGAGCTTGAGGGCGGTCTGGGCCACCTTGCTCGGGGCCGGCATCACATGCGGGGGAAGCCAGCCGGACCGCGCAAGCAGTTCCCACACCAAGATCGCAAGGGCGGGCGCGAGCCATGACATGAGCAGGAAGGTCCGTGGCCCGATGGGGGAGGACGCCGGTTTTGGCTTCCTGGCAGCGGGTGTAGCGCGCGCGGGCGGCGAAGCCGAGATGGCGAGATTGTCGATACTGCTCAAGACACTTTCCTCGATCGAGAGGAAGTTGGGTTCGGATAATTATCCGGTGACGGCTGGAGCGATGGAGACCTGCGATTACAGGAAAGGTCGCCCCACAAGTCCTGTCAGTTAGGCCGACATCTTACCATTTCCACTTCTCACGCTCCGAACTCTTGCCGGTGCTTCGGAAATGCACGCGGATAATTTGTATTATTAAAGGATAGACATGTGAATTTTGTTAGTCAATAAATTCCATAGAAATTGTCGTATTTAGAAAATGGACCCTGCCGCCCATGTTCGAGTTCAGGCACGTCACGCACGAGTTCGCCGTCCGGTCGGGCGCGGCGACACGCGCGCTCGACGACATCACCTGCGACGTGCGGCCGGGTGAATTCCTCTGCATCATCGGCCCCTCGGGCTGCGGCAAGACCACGCTTCTCAACATGATGGCGGGCTTTACTCAGCCGACGCGCGGCGAGGTTCATTACCGGGGCGGGGCGATCACGGGGCCGGGGCCCGACCGCACGGTCATGTTCCAGGATTATGGTCTGTTTCCCTGGATGTCGGCGGCGGAGAACATCGCCTTCGGCCTCGCGGCCGAGGGCCTTCGCCGGTATGCGCTGGCGGCGCGGGTCCGGCGCTTCGTGGAGATGGTGCATCTCGCGGGATTTGAGGACCGCTACCCCGACCAGCTCTCCGGCGGCATGCGCCAGCGCGTCAGCATCGCCCGCGCGCTCGCGCCGGACCCTGATGTGGTTCTCATGGACGAGCCGTTCGCGGCGCTCGATTCGCTGACGCGCGACCTGCTCCAGGAGGAATTGCTCGGCATCTGGGCCGGCTCGGGAAAGACCTTCGTCCTCATCACCCACAATATCGAGGAGGCAATCTTCCTCGCGGACCGCATCCTTGTGATGCGCGCCCGGCCGGGGCGCATCAAGGCCAGCATCGACATCGACCTGCCGCGCCCCCGCGCCCCGGAAATGCGCACGCGGGACCCCGCCTTCCTGGCCCTGAAGGAGCAGGTGACGCGCCTGTTGCGGGAAGAGGTGCCGCACGATCTGGCCGGGGTGCAGTGACATGAGCGAACAGGGTTTTGTCACCGGGCCCCTGGCCCCTCGCGTTACGGCATCCGAAAAGCGCGGGTCCGCATGGGGGCCTTATCTCGCCGACCTCGGCGCGGCGGCGCGTCCCTTCATCCTCGTCCCCCTGCTGCTGCTGGCCTGGGAGGGGGGCGTCCGGGCCGGTCTCATCAGCCCCAATCTGTTCCCGCCGCCATCCGCCATCTTCAAGGCCCTCGCCGACCTTTCCGAGGCCGGCATGCTGTGGGGCGATGTTCTGGCGAGCGTGACCCGGGTGAGCATCGGGTTCGCCTTCGCCGCGCTCGCCGGCATCTCGCTCGGCTTGCTTCTGGGGCGTTCGCCGCGGCTCGCGGCCTACCTGATGCCGCTCATCGACATGGTGCGGCCCATCTCCGTCATCGCCTGGATCCCCATCGCCATCCTCTGGTTCGGGCTGGGGGACCGGCCCGCCTGGTTCATCATCGCGCTGGGCGCCTTCTTCCCCATCTTCACCAACACCTATCTGGGCGCGCGCTCGGTGAGCGAACTGCATCTGCGGGTGGCCCAGTGCTTCGGGGTCGGGCGGTTCGTCTTCGTGCGCAAGGTTCTTGTCCCCTCCGCGCTGCCCTACATCCTCGCCGGCCTGCGCATCGGGCTCGGCGCCGGGTGGATGTGCGTGATCGCCGCCGAGCTGATCTCCGCCACGTCGGGCCTCGGCTACATGATCCAGATGGCCCGCACCACCATCGAGACGGAGAAGGTGCTCGCCGGAATGGTGGTCATCGGCCTCATCGGCTTCGCCATGAACGGCGCGATGCTCTGGCTCGAGCGCGCCCTGACCCGCGGCGCCCGCGCCTGATCCCTTTCCCATCCAAAGGACACCACCCTATGCAGCGCAGATCCTTCCTTCTCGGCACCGGCGCCCTCATCGGCGGAGCGGCAGCCGGCGTCCTTCCCTTGCCCGGCATCATCCGCGCGTCCCACGCGCAGCAGCAGCCCATCAAGATCACGCTCGGCTACCAGTCCCTGTGGGCGGGCGGCGGGCAGATCTTCGAGACCCTGCGGCGCACCAACATCCTGGAGCTGAACGGCATCCAGGCCGACTTCAAGACTTTCACCTTCGGCGGCCCGCTGGGCGAGGCTGCGGTCGCCGGCAGCATCGACAACATCTTCGCCGCGGACGCGCCGACACTGCGCGCCATCTCCCGCATTCCCGGCTCCAAGGTGCTCCAGCGCACCCACGATCAGCGCTTCGCCATCGTCGTGCGGCCGGATTTCGAGGGCGGTCTTGCCGACCTGAAGGGCAAGCGCCTGTCCGGCCCTTTCGCCACCACGGTGTTCCCGCGCTGCGTCCAGGCCATCATCGCCGCCGGCGTGGCGGAGCCCTTCAAGCAGATCCGCATCATCAATCAGGACGTGGCGGAGCAGGCGGAATCCCTGCGCGGCGGCGTGGTGGATGCCGTCACCACCTGGGACCCCACCTACGAGCAGCTGATCCAGCAGAAGATCGGCAAGGTGCTGTGGCAGTCGCCGCAGGGCGCCTCCGGCATCCAGGCCCTGTCCGGCCCCTGGCTGGAGCGCAATGGCGAGGACGGCGCGGTGCGGTTCCTGAAGGCCTGGATCATCGCCACCTGGTGGACCTCCAACCATATCGCCGAAGCGGACGAGTGGTTCGGCAAGACCTCCCGCCTCAGCCCGGACCTGCTGACGGTGGCCGACAAGGCGGACCGCTACCTGCGCCAGCCCGTGCCCGACATCAAGACGCTGGACTTCACCATTTCCGGCGGGGAGATCGCCGACACCCAGCAGGTGCTCGACTTCCTCCACCAGCAGAAGCTCCTGACCAACCGGCTGGACGCCGCGCCCTTCTACGACAACGGCCCCCTGAAGCGCGCGCAGGCGGATGTGGCGGCGGGCCGGATCCCCGATCTGTCCAAGATCGCCGTGGTCGGCTGAACGCCGGCCGGAGGCAACGGAGACACAGCATGAGCACGCAGAAGCAACTGCGCTTCAACGCCTTCAACATGACGGCGCCGAGCCACAACTGGGCGGGCCTGTGGTCGCACCCGCGCGATGCGTCCATCAACTACAACACGCTGGATTACTGGGTGGACTTCGCGCGCACCGCCGAGCGGGACCTGCTCGACGGCATCTTCCTGGCGGACGTCTTCGGCGTCTACGACGTGCACGGGGGCAATGCGGACACTGCCATCTCCACCGCCGCGCAGCTGCCGAACGGAGACCCGACCCTGATCGTGCCCACCATGGCGCACGCGACGAAGCATCTCGGCTTCGGCGTCACCGCCAACCTCACCTACGAGCACCCCTACCAGTTCGCCCGGCGCTTCTCGACCCTCGACCATCTCACGGGCGGCCGGGTAGGCTGGAACATCGTCACGGGCTATCTCGACAGCGGGGCGCGCGGCATGGGGCATGCCGGCATCCGCGTCCATGACGATCGCTACGAAGCGGGGGAGGACTTCCTGACCGCCGCTTACAAGCTATGGGAGGGAAGCTGGGAGGACGACGCAGTGCGCCGCGACCGCGCCGCGAGGGTCTTCGCCGACCCCCGCAAGATCCACCGGATCACGCATGACGGCGCCTACTTCAAGGTGGACGGCATCCACCTCTCCGAGCCATCGCCGCAGCGCACGCCTGTGCTCTATCAGGCCGGAACCTCCAGCCGTGGCCGGCTGTTCGCGGCCCGTCACGCCGAGGCCATCTTCATCAACGGCCAGACGAAGCCCATCCTCGCGGAGGGAGTGCGCAAGATCCGCGAGGCGGCGAAAGCCTTCGGCCGCGCCCCCCACGATATCCTCACCTTCGCCGGCGCCACCGTGATCGTCGCCCCCACGCGGGCCGAAGCGAAGGATCTTCACGAGGAATACCGCCGCCATGTGGACGTGGCCGGCCAGCTCGCGCTGGTCTCCGGCTGGACCGGCATCGATTTCTCCACCTACGATCCCGACCAGGCCGTGGAATATGTGAAGAGCAACGCGATCCAGTCCATGGTCGAGAACCTGACCGTGCTCAGCGACCGGCCCATCAAGGTGCGAGACCTCGGCACGCTCGACTGGATCGGCGCCCGCTCCCCCTTCATCGTCGGCTCGCCCCAGGATGTGGCGGACGAACTGATCGGCTGGGCGCGCGACGCCGATCTCGACGGCTACAACCTGTTCCGGCTGGTGGTGCCGGAATCGCTCAACGCCTTCGTCGATCTGGTGGTCCCGGAGCTTCAGTCGCGCGGTGCCTTCAAGACCGAATATGGCGAGGGGACGTTGCGCGAGAAGCTGTTTCCGGGCCGCGGACCCCGGCTGCACGGAACGCATCCCGGCGCCGCTTTCCGCCATGTGGGCGGCGGCGCTGTGGATGCGAGCGGAGGCCGCCTTGCTGGTCAGCTTTGACGCGAAGGACCGCGCGCGTCGGCGCGCGCGGTATATGTTAGAGCGGGGCCAGATCGAGACGTCCCGGGAGCCCGACGCCATGAGCACCGACAATGTGGAACGCCCTCTGACCTTGCTGGACTTTGCGAATGCCTCCAGCCGTCCCCCTGAGTTCCAGGAAGCTGCCCTTATCCTCATCGACTATCAGCTGGAATACGTCACCGGCTCCTTGAGCCTGCCCGAGGCAAAGCCCGCGCTCAACGCAGCCCGAGGCCTGCTTGAGGCTGCGCGCCGGGGCGGCGCCGTCATTTTCCATGTGGTGCATCACGGACGGCCCGGCGGACGTCTGTTCGATCCCAAGGGGCGGTACGCAGCCGTCGCGCCGGAGGTTCAGCCGGAGGACGGCGAGGCCGTCATCTTCAAGGGACTGCCGAATGCCTTCGAGGGCACGGGCCTCCAGCAACAGCTCGCCCTCACCGGACGCAAGGAACTCATCGTTGCGGGGTTCATGACGCACATGTGCGTCAGCGCCACCGTGCGGGCCGCCCTCGACCTTGGCTACCGCAGCACGGTCGTCGCCGACGCCTGTGCCACCCGTGACCTCCCCGACCCTCTGGGTGGGGTGATCCCGGCGGACGCTGTCCATCGCGCGACCTTGGCGGGGCTGGGAGATCGGTTCGCCATCATTGTCCGCGACGCCTCGGAGCTTTCCGCACGCGTGTGAGCCGTCGCGCGGGTCAGCCACGCGCATGCATGCCGGCATTTCCTGCATGGCGGAACGCCGCCATGACGTGACGCTCGCCCTTCCATGCCAATTGCAGCTAAACGAAAGCTATGCAGTTGGCGCGCGAAGCGGGTCAAAGCCGCGTCGAAGGGAAGGCCATGACCGTCGAAACCATCCATCGTCTTTGGGACGACCTGTCCGACTTCGATGTCAGTCAGTCGGTGGCGGCGGCAGCGCATCTCATGGCTGCACTCTGCGGCGCATCGAACGCCTGGAACGGGACCTGGGCGGGAGCCATACGCCTCGCGGACGCGACGTGCCTGGACCCGCTTCAGGGCTGGCGCGTGGGAGCAGTCCAGGCGCTCCACGCCATCGAGCCCCACCCGGACGAGGGGCATTTCAAGGAGATCCTCCGCGTCTGGGACCGGCGCGAGATCGACCCCTCCTTTCTGCTGCCGATGCGCGGTGTCGGCACGTTCCGGACCTATTCGTTCCGCCGGGAATTGCCGGCCGAATGGTTCGCATCAGATTTTTACGCGCGTCATTACGGTTCGGTCGGCACCCACGATGCCGTCTTCGTCGCCTTTCCCCTCAACGACGATTGCGAATCCCATTTCGGCTTCTATTCGACGAGGACCTTCACCGACGAGGAGATCGCGCTGCTTGCCTATGCGCTGCGCGGCATCAAGTGGTTCCACCGGCAGCTTCTGCTGGGCTGCGGCCTGCTGCTGGCGTCCACGCCTTTGACCTCCACCGAGCGCGAGGTGCTGCAATTGTTGCTTACCAAGGCGCCGGAAAAGGAGATCGCCCGCAACAAGGGCATCGCCGCCTCGACGGCCCATCAGCATGTGACGAGCATCTTCCGCAAGTTCGGCGTGCGCAGCCGCGCCGAGCTGATGAGCCTGTGGCTCAACAGCGGCGGATGATCCGGCCGCCCGGCGCCCCCTCTATTTAGAGGATAGGAGGGACGAGAGCTTCGCGGCTATTTTCCGAAGTTGCGATTCTGGCGCAGGAGCCACCTTGCGCCGGGCGAAGCGGGCTGGAGAGGCGTGTCGCACGAGGGAGCCCTGGAGCGGGCGGTCCGCGTGCGCTAAACCGTCAATGGCGGTATGATGACGCCTCCCTTCTTGTTGAGGTTTCGCGCATATTCTCGGCTGGGATTGATTTGCGGGGCACTGAGATGCTGATGGGGTTCCGGGGCGCCAATGGGCAGCCAGATCCGGCTGTGCCGGGCGGCGTTTTCGTCAGTGTCGCTCACAAGACCAGCATCAGCCTCCTCCGCAAGCGAGCCATGCACTTGTCCTCGGCGACCTTCCTGGCCGGGGTGGTGATGTTGGCAGTGCCGCTTGCGCTGCACGCCCAGACCTTCGGAACCGACGGCGATCCGGGTGTCGGCCAGACTGGCGGAACCGGCTATGGCGAGGGGCTTTTCCCCGGTGGCGGCGGCAAACCCGCAGCTGGTCCGGGTGGTGCCGGGGCGGGAGGGGGCGGTGACGGCGGAGTAGGTCGCGGTACAGGCGGCGGTGGTGGTGGCGGCGTGGGAAGCGGCGGCGGCGGCGGAGCTGGCTACGGCAATGGAAATGGTAGCCAGGGCCAATCCAGTGTCGGCACAAATGGAGGCGCTGGCGGGCCGGGCGACGGGGGTGGAACAGGCGGTGGCGGTGGCGGTGGAGGAGGAACGGCCGCTACAGCCGCTGTAGGAAATGTCTCTTATACGGGAGGGCGTGGCGGCAATGGAGCGTCGGCTCCTGCCGGTAATTCGGCTGGCGGCGGGGGCGGGGGCGGAGGTGGAATCGGACTGGCTCTTACAGGCGGTGGTGCAACCACGATAACCGGGACGGCCGTTGTTTCCGGGGGCGATGGCGGCAATGGCGGCAATGGTGCAACGAATGGCGGCGGGGCAGGCGCCGGCGGTGGCGGCGGTGCCGGCGGCTACGCAGTGTCTCTCTCGCAATCCGGTGCCTTCACCAATAGCGGAAGCCTGCAGGGTGGAAATGGTGGCCTGGGCGGCTTGGGGAGCACCGGGTCGAGTGGCACGGGGCAGCCCGGCCAGGCGGGCGCAGGCGGCGCGGGCCTCGTGGTCAGCGCATTGCCCGCCGGCCAGACTGCCGCCATTGTCAACAGCGGCACCATTGCCGGCGGCTTCACCGGCGGCCATGACGGAGACGAGGCGTATCGCGCCAGTGCCATCATCTTCACCGGCGGCTCGAACAGGCTGACTTTCAATAATGCCACGTCGGGCCTGCTCGGCGGCATAGAGCTGCAGAACAATACGCACCTCATCTTAAACTACAACGCGAACGTGACGGTGCCGAACGTCATCTCCGGCGCTGGCGACGTGTTCATGAGCGGCGGCGGTACGCTGACGCTCACCGGCACGAACACATATAACGGCGGCACGACAATCGGTGTGGGCGTTATCAATTTCAGCAGCGCCAGCAATTTCGGCTCCGGCAACATCACGCTGCTGGGTGGCGGCGGCCTGCAATGGGCGGTGGGGAACACCACCGACATTTCCGGCAAGCTTAATGCCATAGATTATCCCGGCGCGGTTTTCGATATCGGCGCCAATAACGTCACCTTTGCCAGCGCGCTGTCCGGCTACGGCATCACCAAGCGGGGCACTGGCACGCTCACGCTGGCGGCCTCGAACAGCTATTTCGGCTCGACAACCGTCTCTGCCGGCACACTCCGCGCCGGGGCCGCCGACGTGATCGCATCCAGCTCCGGCTTGATCCTTCTTAACTTTAGCGGCGTCGTCTTCGACCTGAACGGCTTCAACCAGTCGCTCGCTTCGCTCGTGGGCGGCGGCACCACTGGCGGCAACATCACGCTGGGCACCGCCGCCCTGACAGTGAACCAGGCTGACGACACCACCTATGGGGGCGTGATTTCCGGCAGCGGCCGCGTGACCAAGCAGGGCGCCGGCATCCTCACCCTGTCGGGTGTCAGCACCTATCAGGGTGCGACCACCATTTCGGCCGGCACGCTGAAACTGTCCGGCGCGGGGAGCATCGCCGCCTCCTCAGGGGTGGCTGTGAACGGCACGCTGGATATTTCCGGCACTACCTCCGGCGCGACCATCAAGACCCTGTCGGGAACCTCGGCGAGCGGTGTGGTGGCGCTGGGAAGCCAGCCCCTCACCGTGACGCAGAGCGCCGACGCCACCTTCGCCGGCGGCTTCACGGGCAGCGGGGCGCTGACGAAGGTGGGAACCGGCGCGCTGACCCTCTCCGGTGACAGCAGTACCTACACCGGGGGGGTGAGCGTCAATGCCGGCACGCTCTCAGTCCAAGACGGCGGCAAGTTGACAAGCGCGGGCAGCTCGATCGGCGATCCGTCCGGCGCGACGGCTGTGGCGGCGATCGTGAAGGGCACGGGCTCGAGCTGGGATATGGGCAGCGGGCTCCTTGCCTTGAGCGATGTGGGGGGCGGCGCGCTCACCATCCAGGATGGCGGCAAGGTGACGAGCGGGAGCCTCGTTCTGTGCCAGAGCACCTGCGCGAGCGGTGTCGCGACCACCTTGACCCTCAGTGGCAGCGCCGCCGACGGGCGCGGCACGCTGGCCACCGGCCAGGTCCGGCAGTTCTTTGGCGACGGGCTGCTAGTTTTCGACGGCGGCGTGCTGCAGGCAACCCGGACCCAGACCGGCTTCGTGCAGGGCTTCGACACGAACGAGATCGACATCCGGTCGGGCGGCGCCTTCATCGACAGCAACGGCTTCGACGTCGAAATCGGCAGCAACAGCGCTGTTCTCTCGGGCGTGGGCGGGCTCACCAAGCAGGGCACGGGCACGCTGAAACTGACCGGCCCCAACACCTACACCGGGGCCACGACGGTCAGCGGCGGCATTCTCGACATCAGCAACGGATCGGCCCTCGGCACAACGGATGCCGGTACCTCCGTATCCTCTGGTGCCACGTTGGCCCTCGAGGGCGACATTACGGTGGGCGCCGAGACGCTGGCCCTGAGCGGGCTCGGCGTTTCCAATCTGGGCGCCCTGCGCAACATCAGCGGCAATAACACCTATGGCGGGGCCATCACTTTGGGCTCTACCACGCGCATCAACAGCGATGCCGGCGAGTTGACCCTGACGGGCGGCGTGACCGGCGCCTTCCTGATCGTGGGCGGTAACGGAAACACCACCATTTCAGTGTCATCGGCACCAGCAGCGGCCTGTTCAAGGACGGCTCCGGCATCCTCACCCTGTCGGGCGTCAATACCTATACCGGCGTGACCACCATTTCCGCCGGCACGCTGACCCTGTCGGGCACCGGCAGCATCGCATCCTCTGCGAGCGTGGTGGTGAACGGCGCCTTCAACATCGGCCTCCTCAGCGGCCCGGGCACCACCGTCAAAAACCTGTGGGGCGGCTCGGCGGGCGGCGTGGTGGCGCTGGGGGACAAGACCCTGACGGTGGTGGAGCAGACCGGCTTCCTCGACTATGCCGGCAGCCTCACGGGCACCGGCACGCTCATCAAGCAGGGCACGGAATCCCTCACGCTCAGCGGCAACAGCAGCGCCTTTGCCGGCACCACGCAGGTGGATCAGGGCACCCTGTTCGTCAGCAACCACGGCGGCACCTCCGCGGGCGTGCTGGGCGGCAATGTCACGGTGGCCTCCGGGGCGACGCTGGAAGGGGTGGGCGGCACCATCGGCAGGACGGTGAGCGTGGCGGCGGGCGGCACCCTGGGCTGGACCACGCAGGGCTCCAATATCGGCGGGCTCACCATGGGCTTCCTGACCATGGATGCCGGGGCCATCACCACCATCAACCTGCTGTCGCCCGTGCCCGCGGGGAGCATCTTCACCGTCGCCGGTAACGCTACGGTCAACGGCACCCTCAACCTGGAGAGCGCGCCGGGCAACGGGGCGGGCGTTTACCGGGTGTTCTCCACCGGCGGGACGCTGACCAATGCCGGCATGGTGCTGGGCCAGACGCCCACCGGCTACAGCTTCCAGATCGACACCCAGGCGACGACCTTGGACGTGGTGGCGACCACCCTCGACACCTCCGTGCAATATTGGAGCGCGGACGGTACGACGCGCGGCGGCGGAGGCAACTGGACCTCGGCCAATCCCTGGCTGGGGGTGAACGGCGGCTATGCCCCCTGGGCGGGCCAGGTGGGCGTGTTCGACGGGACGCCGGGCATCGTCATGGTGGACGGGACCCAGGGCTTCGGCACGCTGGAGTTCCTGACCTCGGGCTATCAGATCCAGGCGGGGATGGCGGGCGTCCTCGACCTCGGCGCGGGCGGGCGGCTGTGGGCGGAAGGCGAGGACATCGTCGTCACCGTCTCGGCGCCCATCACCGGGACGGGGGCGCTGACCAAGATCGGCGCGGGCACCATCATTCTCTCCGGGACCAACACCTACCAGGGCGGCACGGTGCTGCAGGCCGGCACGCTCTCCATCGCTGCCGACGCCAATCTCGGCGCCGCCTCCGGGGCGCTCACCTTCACCGGCGGCGAGCTGGAGACCACGGCGAGCTTCACCAGCGCGCGCGCCGTGGTGCTCACCTCCAACGGCCTGATCAATGTGGGCGAGGACACGACGCTCACGCTCACCGGCAGCGTCTCCGGCGCGGGTGGCATCGTCCTCGGCTCCGGCACGCTGGTGCTCTCGGGCACCAACACCTATCAGGGCGGGACCACCCTGTTCGCCAGCACGCTCCAGGTGTCGTCCGACGCCAATCTCGGCGTGGCCTCGGGCGGGCTGACCTTCAACGGCGGCACGCTCGCCACCACGGCGAGCTTTTCGAGCGCGCGCGCGATCACCCTCAATGCCCCCACGACCATCAGCGGCGATCCCATCCCCGGCAACGGCACCTTCGACACGGCTGCTGGCACCGCCCTCACCTTGTCGGGCGTGGTCTCCGGGGCCGGGGCGCTGATCAAGGCCGGCGCGGGCACCCTCGTCCTCGCCGGGGCCAATACCTATACGGGCACGACCACCATCAATAGCGGCACCCTGGCGCTCTCCGGGGCGGGCAGCATCGCCGCCTCCAGCGGGGTGGTCGCCAACGGCACGTTCGACATTTCCGGCACCTCGGCCGGGGCGTCCATCCAGGGCCTGACGGGAAGCGGAGCGGTCACGCTTGGCGGGCAGACGCTGACGCTGTCCAACGCGTCGGGCACCTTTTCCGGCATCATCGGCGGCAGCGGCGGCCTGACCCTGTCCGGCGGCACGCAGACCCTGTCCGGCGCCAACACCTATACCGGCGCCACCACCATCACTGGCGGCACGCTGGCGCTCTCCGGGGCGGGCAGCATCGCCGCCTCCAGCGGCGTCGTGGCGAACGGAACATTCGATATCTCCGGCACCACCTCCGGCGCATCGATCCAGAGCCTCAGCGGCACGGGTGGAGTGGCGCTCGGCGGGCAGACGCTGACCCTGACCAACGCCTCCGGCACGTTCTCCGGTGTCATCTCCGGCAGCGGCGCCCTGGTGCTCGCGGGCGGGAGCCAGACGCTGACCGGGGCGAACAGTTACACCGGTGGCACGACAGTGTCCTCCGGTATGCTCGTTCTCGGGAGCTCGAGGGCGGCGGGCACGGGCGCCATCTCGCTGGCCGGTGGGACGACGCTGGGCTTCGCCAGCGGCATCAGCGTCGCCAATGCCATCGCGCTGGGCGGCAATGTCACCTTCGACCTCGCCTCGGGCAGCGCGACCGCCTCGGGCGCCCTCACCGGCACCGGCGCCGTGACCTATACCGGCGGCGGCCTCATCAGCCTGACCGGCGACAGCTCGGCCTTCGCGGGCACCACCACCGTGGACGGAACCCTGTCGGTGAACGGCACCCTCGGCGGCAGCGTCAACGTGCTGTCCGGCGGCACGCTGAAGGGCAATGGCACGGTGGGCGCGACCACCATCGCCTCCGGCGGCACCATCGCGCCGGGCAATTCCATCGGCACGCTGACGGTGAACGGCCCGCTCACCTTCGCGTCCGGCTCCACCTATGCGGTGGAGATCAATCCCCAGGGCCAGTCGGACCGGATCGCCGTCACCGGCAGCGCCACGCTGAACGGGGCCACCGTCTCGGTGACCAAGGCGCCGGGCAGCTACCTGCCGGGGACCAGCTACACCATCCTCACCGCCCAGGGCGGTGTGGCGGGCACGTTCGGGCCGCTCACGCAGGACCTGCCCTTCATCAACCTCGCGCTCTCCTACGCCCCCACCGACGTCACCTTGAACGTGGTGCGCAACCAGGTCTCGTTCCCCAACGTGGCGGTGACGGCGAACCAGGTCGCCACCGCGGGCGCGGTGGAGGCGCTCGGGCAGGGCAATGCGCTCTACAATGCCGTGGTGTCACAGACGAGCGTCGCGGGCGCCCAGCAGGCCTTCAACGCGCTCGACGGCGAGGTCTATCCCTCGGCCCTGTCGATCTTCCAGAATGAGAGCCTGATCCTGCGCCGGGCGGTGCTGGACCGGGCCCGCGTGCCGGTGGCGGCGCCGGGCGCCGCGCCCCTCGCCTATGCCGGGGGCACGGACGTGGTGGCGGTGCCCGGCACCCCCAACGCCTTCTGGGCTCAGGGCTTCGGCGCCTGGGGCCAGATCGACGGCAACGGCAATGCCGCCACCATCTCCGGCAACACGTCGGGCGTGTTCGTGGGCTACGACCGCACCTTCTCCCCCGGCCTGGGCGACTGGCGGCTCGGCTTTGCGGCGGGATACTCCTCTTCCAGCTACCAGGTGGATGCGCGCAACTCGTCCTTCTCCAGCGACAATGCCCATGTGGCGCTCTATGGCGGCGGCACGGTCGGGGCATGGGGGCTGCGCTTCGGCGGGGCCTATAGCTGGGCGGACATGAGCGTCAGCCGCAGCGTCGTCTTCCCCGGCCTCTTCAACCAGCTCAGCGCCGACACCACCGCCCGCACCGGCCAGGTGTTCGGCGAGGTGAGCTATGGCCTCTCTTTCGCCTCCGTGGGACTGGAGCCGTTCGCGGGCTTGGCTTATGTCAATGTGGATCTCGACGATTTCTCCGAGACGGGCGGTCCCTCCGCGCTGACCTCCTCTGGCGCGAGCGAGGGCGTGACCTATTCCACCCTCGGCGCCCGGGTGAGCGTCCCTCTGGCACTCGGCACCATCGCCACCAGCTTCAAGGGCACGCTGGCGTGGCAGCACGCCTTCGGCGACACGGCGCCGGAGGCGCTGTTCGCCTTCGGCCCCGGCGCCCAGCCGTTCGCCATCTCCGGCGTCCCCATCGCCAGCGATGCGGCGCTGGTGGAAGCCGGCCTCGACATGGCGTTCACCGCCAACACCACCTTGTCCGTCTTCTATGCCGGCCAGCTCGCCAGCACCGACACCAGCAACATGGTCAAGGGAAGCTTTGCGATCAGGTTCTGAGCGGCGTCATTGCATCCCGGTTGGTGGCGTCGCTACAGGCGGCGCCACCTCAGCGATGCGCTCCATCGTTCCCATCTCGCGCGACCGGACGCCCTATCGCTGCTTCTCCGGAATTTCGCCGGGGCGGTAATTGGGCAGCCGGCCGGCGGGGACGATGGCGATCAGGCAGAGCCCGGCCATGATGAGCAGGCCGATCTTGAGCGCGCGCAGGCGCGCCTCGGTGTTCACCCGCACCGCCTCCGCCACCTGCTCCGGCGTCGCGCTGGTCCCCGCCATCACGGCGCCGAGGCGGTCATTGCTGACGAAGTTGATGCTATCGAGATCAACCTGCGACTGGATCTCCTTGGGAAGCAGCGGATTGGCCCCGATCCGGCTCATCACGGCACTGCTTAGCAGGCCGACGAGCAGGGCCCCGGCAACCGCCGTGCCGACGGCCGCGGCAAGGTTCTGCGTGGTCCCGCGCAGGGAGCCGACATCACCTGCAAGCTCCTTTGGCGATGACGTCACCAGCACGTTGAACAGCAGCGTCACCAGCGAGCCCTGGCCGATGCCGAACAGGATCAGGCCGAACAGCACGGGGACCTCGCTCCAGTCGTTGCGCACCACATAAGCCAGCCAGAGAAGGGCGAGAGTGCACAGGATGAAGCTGAACCGGCCGATCTGCCTTGGGGTGAGCTTGTCGTAGAGCCGCACCACCAGCATGGCCGTGAAGAACACGGTGAGGTTGAACGGCATCATGGCGATGGCTGTGGCGATGGGCGAGCGGCCCTGCACGATCTGGATATAAAGCGGCACCGAGAAGTTGAGGGCAGCCTCCAGCGCGACCACGGTGAACAGGGCGTAAACCGCCGCCCGCTCCTCCACGGAATCCACCACCTCGAGCGCCAGAAGCGGGGTTCCGGAGCCGCGCTGGCGCCGGTGCGTCCACATGAGGAAGAGCTGGCCCAGCACGATCCCCAGCACAATCAGGACCGGCGCGGGGGACAGGCCGAGAAGGTTGAACGGCGCGTTCGGCCGCGCCAGCGCGAGGCCCCACCCGTTCAGATTGTTGAACCCGAAGCTGATGAGGATGATGGCCGCGGCGGCCAGCACGACGCCCACCAGATCGATGCCCGTTTCGGACCGGCCTTCGGTGGCCTTCAGCTTGAAGCTTAGCACGAAGACAATGGCCGAGACTGCGATGAGGATGCCGAAGGCGGGCCGCCAGCCGATGAAGGTGCCGAGAACGCCGCCGATGACGAAGGCGAGGACGCCCGCCGCCGCCCGCGCGGAGCCGAGGGCGCCCACTGCGGTGGCCTGCTGCTTGCCGTGATAATTCTCGGCGATCAGCGCCACCAGCGAGGGCACGATGATGGAGGCGGCGATGCCGCACAGGGCCTGGGCCGTGATCATGAAGGTGGCGCTCGGGCTGAAGGTCATCAGCACCTGCCCCACGCAGAAAATGACCACTGCCGCGCGGAACACCCGCGCCGCGCCATAGCGCTGGCCCAACTTGGCCCCGAGCATCACGAAGCCGGCGACCAGCATGGAATAGGCGACGATGCCGGTGGCGATGGTGGTCGGGGGAACGCCGAAGCTCTTCACCATGCCGCCCAGGGCGACCGGCAGCGACGCGACGTTGAACGACATGATCATCTGGCCCAGCGCGATCGCGATCATGGGCACCCAGGATTCGGTGGCGGATGCGTCCGCGCGCATGGCAGGGGAACTGGTGGACATCGCGTAACCCTCCACTTGTTTGTTCTTGCTGCAGAGCGTGTTTCCGCCTCAGGGCGCCTCACGCCGGCTGTGAAACGAACAGATCCATTCCGAGCTGCTGGGAGAGATATTTGGCGACCAGCTGCCCTTTCACGCTGTTACCCGCGGCATCGAGGCGAGGCGCGAATGTGCCGAGGCCGCCCTTGCCGGGGGAGACGGTGACGATGCCGCCGCCGATGCCGCTCTTGCCCGGCAGGCCGATGTCGTAGAGCCAGTCCCCGGAGGTCTCGTACATGCCGGCGGTGGTCATCACGGCGAGCGCGTAATGGCAGGTGGAGGCGGTGACCACCCGCTCCTTCGTCAGCGGGTTCACCCCGCCATCCGCAAGCGTCGCCCCCATCACCGCCAGATCCTTGGCGGTGACGTTCAGGGAGCATTGCAGCGTGTAGAGGGCGGTGGCCTCCATGGGGTCGCAATAGATGCAGCCGAGGCTCTGAAGCATGTTGGCGATGCCGCGGTTGCGGAAATTCGTCTCCGCGGCAGACTGGTGAACCTCCTCGTTCAATGCCAGCGGCCGCCCGGCAAAGCGCGAGAGCTGATCGCGCAGGAACCGCCATTTCTCCTCGAGATTCGCGCCGGGAGTCAGGCTCGTGGTGGCGATGGCGCCGGCATTGACCATGGGATTGGTCCGCCCGTCGGTGCTCCATTCGATGCCCGCCAGGGAGTTGAAGGGCAGCCCCGTGCTGTTGGCCCCGAGCTTGCGCCGCGCCTCCTGCGGCCCGATGAGCTCGCACATGACGGCGAAGGTGAAGGGCTTGGACACGCTCATGATGGAGAATTCGGTGTCCGTCTCCCCGACGGAGTATTCCCTTCCGTCGGTGCCGACCACGCAGATGCCGAACAGGTCGGGATCGACCCGCGCCAGGGCCGGATAGACCTGCGAATTCTCCCCTTCGGTGTTCGATGCGAACCGCCTGTGCGCCTCCCGGATCAGCTCCTGGACCTGATCCGGCTCCGGCAAATGGCCGGTGGAGACGTATGGCGCAGATGTGCCCGGTGCAAAATCCATGGGACGACCTCTGAGACGTGGGAGGGTCTAAGGGGAATTCACGGTCCTGTCGGGCGCGCAGGCGCGGGGTGGCGCGTGCCTCTCATCGATGGGGGGAAGGAAGGGACCTGAAAGTTGCGCTTGGCCGCCGCGCTTGCGGGGCGCGCGGATCGAACGCCTGGCCCCTGATGGCTCAGCCATTCCAAGGCACTCCTATACGCAAGAGAAGGAGCCGCATCCGGAATCCACTGCGACCGCGAAATCTCTTCTCAATGAACTTTTATTCACTCAGATGAAGCGACTCTTTTTCTGGATTCGATAACATCGATCCCCATCATCTGTATATCATCCATATGAATATTATAAAATCGCTCATATGAAGATGCTGCGATCGCGAAAAATCGCCTGAATACTTCTCGCAGGTGCGATATGGAGCACTGGGGCGGGAGCGTCCGGGCCGGCTCCCCGCCCGCCTCCCATGGATCGCTTCGCTTGGTATCTCTTTCGCCGTTGCCGTGCGGGAGGCGTTTGCTACAAACAGGCGCGCCGTTTGCGACGTTTCCAATGGCTGGTGCAGGTCCAGGGCGCCCCAGCCGTCACCGCTCCTCGCCGTCCGGCACGAGCATAAAGCCACGCTGAGACAGGATAGAGGATATGGGCGACGTTCTGTTGTTCCACAGCGGCCAGGATTCGGCTCATGTCTGGGTCGATGCCCTGAAGGCGCAGATGCCAGACCTCGAAATCCGCATCACCCCTGATATCGGCGATCCCGCCGACATCCGCTATGCCCTGGTCTGGCGGCCGCCGGCGGATTTCTTCGGGCAGTTTCCCAATCTCGCCCTCATCGCCAATCTCGGGGCGGGGGTGGACGGGCTCCTGGCGCGCACGGACCTGCCTGCCGGCATTCCCATCACCCGCGTGTCCGACCCCGACATGTCGCGCATGATGGCCTCTTTCGTGCTGTTCGCCGTGCTGCGCCATGCCCGGGACATCCCCACCTTCGAGCGGGCACAGCGGGAAGGGCGCTGGCACTATGTGCCGCCCCGCACGGCGGACGAGATCAGCGTGGGCATCCTCGGCCTCGGCCAGCTCGGCGCCACGGCGGCCCGTGAGCTGCTGCGCCAGGGCTTCAAGGTGAAGGGGTGGTCGCGCTCTCCCAAGGACATCGAAGGGGTGGAATGCGCGGCCGGTCTCGACGCGCTGCCGACCTTTCTCGGCGGGTGCGAGATCCTGGTGGTGATGCTGCCGCTCACCGGCGAGACGCGCCATCTGCTTGATGCCGCCCGCCTCGCCTGCCTGCCCAAGGGCGCGAAGCTCATCAATGTGGCGCGCGGGCCCATCGTCGACGAGCCGGCCCTGGTGGCGGCGCTCCAGGCCGGGCACATCGCGGAAGCGACGCTGGATGTGTTCGAAAAGGAGCCGCTGCCGGCGGAAAGTCCGCTCTGGAAGATGGACAATGTGCTCATCACACCCCATCTCGCTTCTGTGGCGATCCCCAAGTCCGCCGCTGCGCAGATTGCTGACAATATCCGGCGGGTGCGGGCAGGGGAGCCGGTGGAGCACCGGGTCGATCCGAGCCGCGGTTATTGAGCTGCCACAAGTCGGCCAAATGATCGCGTTAGGGAAGGCGCCTGAACCTTGGACACGAGAGCATGAACCGCCTTCTCAACACCTTCCGCGCCGCCCTCATTCTGATCGTGGGGGGCATTGCCGCAGTGGCGCTGTTCACGCTGCTCGGAAGCCTGCTGGTGGCGGTGGGCATCTTCATTGCCGTGTCCGTGGTGGCGGGCGGCCTCTATTTCCTTCTCTTCGGCCGCGGCAAGGTGGTGGTGCGCACCAGCTCGCCCAGCGGCCATGACATGATCGACATCACCCCGCCGCGTCCCCCGCGCCGCCCGCACTGAGCCTCCGGCTTCTTCTTCGACCCGGCCCTGGCGCTCGCCCGCGCCGCTGCATACCTGTGGCGGTGAAGCTGCGAGAAGGAGAGCGCGCGTGTCCATTGCCACAGAGGCCCCGCTGCATGTGGGCAAGGTGACGCTCGTCGTCCATGACCTCGACGGGGTGAGCGATTTCTATCAACAGGCCATGGGCCTGCACCGCATCTCGGGCGATGCGGACACGGTGCTTCTGGGCGCGGGCGGCATGGGCTTTTTTGAGCTGCGCCGCGACGCCGCCGCCCGCCGGAGCTCGCACCGCGAGGCGGGGCTGTTCCATACCGCCTTCCTCCTGCCGACGCGGTCCGATCTCGGGCGCTGGATGCGGCATGCGGCCGGGGAGGGGCTCAAGATCGACGGTGCCGCCGACCATGTGGTGAGCGAGGCCATCTATCTCGCGGATCCGGAGGGCAACGGCATCGAAATCTACGCCGACCGCGCGCCCGCGCACTGGACCTGGACGGACGGCATGGTCGTCATGCGCAATGACCGCCTCGACCTTCAGGCCCTGGCGCGGGATGGCGGGGATGCGCCCTGGCGGGGCTTTCCGGATGGCGCCGTGATCGGCCACGTCCACCTCCAGGTGGGCGATCTCGGGCCGGCGGAAGCCTTCTATGCGGGTTCGCTGGGGCTCGACATCACCTGCCGCTATCCCGGCGCCACGTTCTATTCGTCCGGCGGCTATCACCACCACATCGCGACCAATATCTGGAACAGCCGTGGCGCGTCGGTGCGCAGCGTCCCCGCCACCGGGATTGCGGAGGTGGAGCTGATCGCGACGCCGGAGACGCGGGATATTGTGCGCGCGAAGCTGGGGGCTGGGGCAAACGGCGTTGCGCGCGATCCCTGGGGGACGGCCATCGCCGTGCGGTGATCGCGGGCGACATGAAACAGTTCGGTCATGAGCGCGATGCGCAGTCATGCCCGGGCTTGTCCCGGGCATCCACGCCTATCCTTTGAGTGCGCACCTAGCGAAGCCACGTGGATGGCCGGGACAAGCCCGGCCATGACGATCACTCTTGAACTCATTCCGGCGTGAATGTCGATGCAGCTTAACCCGCCCCGCAAGCGGGGAACGGTGTCTTGCCGAGAATAATCCAACGCTCTTCCACAAGGGGACGCGATCCTGAGCAGTTGACAAATGTCGGGGGCTGGCTTTCCCTTTCATCGAAAAAGAAAAACAGTCGTATTTTACTTCAATACGATATCCAGTCGGGTCTCAGGGCGAACGCTTTCTTGGAGCATGCGGAACCTGCCGCATCTTCCCGTGCGGACTTCCGTCCGTGCGCCTCATCTCCCGCACCCGCGCGGCCCGCAGGGCCCGCCGCGGCGGCGGACTTTCCGGGGAGTTGTCGATGAAAGCGTTTCCACGACTGCTGATGGGGCTCGCCGCCCTCGCTTCGGCCTCCATGCTCGCGGCCGCGCCCGCAAGCGCTCTCGACAAGGTGGTGCTGCGCATCAACTTCACGCCCTGGGCCATGCATGCCCAATACTATGCCGCCATCGCGCAGGGCTATTACGCCAAGCAGGGCATCGAGGTGGAGATTCGCCCGCCCTCCGCCGGCCAGAGCAGCGAGCTGCTGATCGGCTCTGGCCGGGAGCAGTTCGGCGTTGCCAATATCGACAGCTTCGTGAAGGCGCGGGCCAATGGGGTGCCCGTGGTCGCCGTCATGGCCGATGAGCCCGACACGCCCACCTCCGTCATCACGCTGAAGAGCTCTAACATCACCAAGCCGCAGGACCTGAAGGGCAAGAAGATCACGTGGTTCTCGTCCAACGTGAAGGGCCAGATCGACCCGCTGCTGAAGGCCGGCGGCCTGACGCGGGACGACATCGAGTTCGTCCTGGTCTCGCGCGGCTCGGAAGTGGCGCTTGTGGCCGCAGGCAAGATGGATGCGCTCTGGGGCTATGCCTTCGGCCAGGGGCTGACGCTGGAAGACAAGGGCTTCCCCGTCAACATCATGCCGCTGAAGGATTACGGCCTGAAGAATTACGGCACGCTGCTCTATACCAGCGACGCGCTCCTGAAGGACAATCCGGACCTTGTGAAGCGGTTCGTCAGAGCCACCATGCAGGGCCTCATCTGGACCCACGACCACATGGAGGCGGCGGTGGCCGAGGTGGTGAAGGTGGCCCCCGACCGGGATCTGAAGCTCGAGACCCGCAAGCTCGCCATCATCTATAGCCTCTACAATTCCCCCGATTATGCCGAGCGCTTCGGCAAGATGAACGATGCCAAATGGGAAACGTCCATCAACGCCCTGGCGGAGGACATCCCGCAGAAGCCCAAGGCGTCGGAGATGTACACCAACCAGATCGTGGACAGCCTGGACGAGGCGAAGGAACTGTCGGCCGCCATCCGCAAGCCGACAAATTGAGGGCAGGCGCCCTCCATCCCTCCAGCCGTCATGGCCGGGCTTGACCCGGCCAGCTCCCGCCATCTCAAGCGCGGGAGACAGATCCCCGGGTCAAGCCCGGGGATGACGGACGTGAGCGCGTGGACGGCCGGGTCAGGCCGAGCCATGAGCCATGCCATCCGGGCTCCGCGCGCCGCCTTCCTTCCGTGAAAGCCAGTTGACAAAAGCCCCCCGCTGGCGTTCCCTTTTCGCGAAAATAAAAACGATCGTATTGTCTAACAATACGAGAACATCAGAGGGGCGTTAATGGCTAACGCTTTCTTGGACGGTGCGAAACCTCCCCGCATCCTCCCGCGCGGCTCCTGTCCGCGTGTCTGCTCTCTTGAACCGCATCGGCACCGGCGGGCGCGGACGCGCGCCGTCATGACGGCCGAATTCCAAAGGAGCCTTCCATGAAAGCGTTGCCACGATTGCTGACGGGCCTTGCGGCCCTGGCGTCCGTCTCCATCCTTGCCGCCGCGCCCGCCAGCGCTCTCGACAAGGTGGTGCTGCGGATCAATTTCTCCCCCTGGGCCATGCACGCCCAGTATTACGCGGCCATCGGGCAGGGCTTCTATGCCAAGCAGGGCATCGAGCTGGAGATCCGTCCGCCGTCCGCCGGCCAGAGCGGAGAGGCCCTCGTGGCCAGCGGCCGCGAGCAGTTCGGCGTCGCCAATGCGGACGGCTTCGTCAAAGCCAAGGCCAGCGGCATGCCCATCATCGCCATCATGGCCGACCAGCCGGACACGCCGGTGTCCGTCATCACGCTCAAGAACGCGAACATCAATGCGCCCAAGGACATGAAGGGCAAGAAGATCACGTGGTTCCAGGCCAATGTGAAGGGCCAGATCGACCCGATCCTGAAGAAGGGCGGCCTCACCCGCGACGACATCGAGTTCGTGCTGGTCTCGCGCGGCGCGGAAGTGCAGATGCTCGCCGCCGGCAAGGTGGACGCGCTGTGGGGCTATTCCTTCGGCCAGGCGCTGACGCTGGAAGACAAGGGATTCCCGGTCAACATCATGGCCATGAAGGACAATGGCCTCGTGAATTACGGCACGGTGATCTACACCAACGAGGCGCTGGTGAAGAGCGACCCGGGCCTGGTGCAGCGCTTCGTGACCGCGACCCTGCAGGGCTACATCTGGGCGCAGAAGAACATGGAGCCGGCGGTGGCCGAGGTCATCAAGGCGGCGCCCGACCGGGACCTCAAGCTTGAGACCCGCAAGCTCGCCATCATCTACGACCTCTACAATTCCCCTGATTTTGCCGAGCGCTTCGGCAAGATGAACGATGCCAAGTGGGCGGCCACCATCGACTCCCTGGCCGAGGACCTGCCCACCAAGCCCACCCCCGCCAGCATGTACACGAACCAGTTCGTAGACGCGGCGGACGAGGCCAAGACCCTTTCGGCGGCCGTGCGCAAGCCGACCAACTGACCTTCCTCCGCGCGGCGGTCCTCCCGCCGCGCTTTTTCATGACCTGGGACACGCACGCCGGAGCGGGCTCGCGCCGGCAACGATCCCGCACGCTTGGCGAACGACCGGGAGTACCTTTATGAGCGACGACCAGCACAAGATCGAAGTCCGCGACGGCATGAGGGTGGAATGGGATGCGCCCGTTACCATGCCCGACGGCATCGTGCTCCGCGCGGACATCTTCCGGCCGCTGGACGACGGCAAGTATCCCGTGATCCTCCATTACGGCCCCTATGCGAAGGGCCTGCATTTCGAGGACGGCTACAAGAGCGCGTGGTCGCGCATGGTCGCCTCCTTCCCCGAAGTGCTGGAAGGCACCACCAGCGCCTATCAGAGCTGGGAGCTGTGCGATCCCGAGCGCTGGGTGCCGGACGGCTACATCTGCCTGCGCATCGACAGCCGCGGCGCCGGCCGCTCGCCGGGCTTCCTCGACCCGTTCGGCCCGCAGGAGACGCAGGATCTCCACGACTGCATCGAATGGGCGGGCGTCCAGCCCTGGTCGAACGGCAAGGTCGCCGTCTCGGGCATCTCCTATTATGCGGTGAACCAGTGGTTGGTGGCGCCGACGCAACCCAAACACCTCGCCGCGCTGTGCATCTGGGAAGGCTATTCGGACTTCTACCGCGAGCAGCTTCGCTCCGGCGGCATCCTCAACGAGTTCATGGGCAACTGGTACGAGCGCCAGGTGATCTCCATGCAGCACGGCCAGGGCGAGCGCAGCAAGAAGAGCCGCGTCACCGGCGAGCATGTGGGCGGCCCCGAGACCCTTTCCGAGGAGGAGCTGAAGGCCAACCGCATCGATCTTCTCGGCGAGATGCGCGGCAAGAAGCTCATCGACAAGTTCCACAAGGACCGCTCGCCGGCGGACTTCTCCAAGATCACCGCGCCGCTGCTCTCCTCGGGCAATTGGGGCGGCGTCGGCCTGCACACGCGCGGCAATTTCGAGGGCTATCTGAAGGCTGGCACCAAGCAGAAATGGCTGGAGGTGCACGGCGACACACACTTCTCGCATTTCTACTCGAACTATGGCCTCGCGCTGCAGAAGAAGTTCCTCGGCTACTTCCTGAAGGGCGAGGATACGGGCTGGGACAAGCAGCCGCCGGTACAGCTCAACATCCGCCATCCCGGCGAGAAGTTCGTGCTGCGCGACGAGCAGGAATGGCCGCTGGCACGCACCCAGTGGACCAAGTTCTATCTCGACCCCGACACGATGACGCTGGGCACCGAAAAGCCCGCCTCCGAGACCACGCTGACCTATGAGGCCATGGGCGACGGGCTCTATTTCACGACCCCGCCCTTGAAGGAGCCCATGGAGATCACCGGGCCGCTCGCGGCCAAGCTGTTCCTCTCCTCGCAGACCGAGGATGCCGACGTGTTCCTCGCCATCCGCGTCTATGACGAGGAGGACAAGGAGGTGGTATTCATCGGCTCCAACGATCCGCGCACGCCGGTCGGCCTTGGCTGGCTTCGCGCCTCCCAGCGCAAGCTCGATCCCGCGCAGACCCTGCCGTACCGGCCCTGGCACACCCATGACGAGACCTGGCCGCTGGAGCCCGGCAAGCCGGTGGAGCTGGACGTGGAGATCTGGCCGACCTGCCTCGTCATCCCGAAGGGCTATCGCCTCGCGCTCAACATCCGCGGCAAGGATTACGAGTATGACGGCACGCCGGCGGACCTGCCGTACAATTCCTACAAGATGTACGGCGTCGGCCCCTTCACCCACAACGATCCGGTGGACCGGCCCATGGACGTCTACGGCGGCAAGAACACGCTGCATTTCGGCCCCGGCGGCGAGACCTATCTGATGCTGCCGGTCATTCCGATGAAGTGAGTGTCGTCGGAGTACGCAGCAGACTCCCTCTCCCGCTTGCGGAGGAGGGCTGGGGAGGGGGCCGGGGCCTCACGACAAAAGCCACACCCGCCCATTCCTCACCATTTCCCCCTCCCTAACCCTCCTCCGCAAGCGGGAGAGGGAACAAGGCTTCGGCGGAGACCTCCCATGTTCGAATATTTCCGCGGCAATTATCCCTGGAACCTCGCCATCTGCGCGGCGCTCAACAATGGCGCTGTGATCTCGGAAATCGACGAGGTCTGCCGGCCCTTGGTGGAGAAAGCGGGCGACGGCGTCGCGGCCTCCGGCGACTGGGGGCGGGCCTGGGCGATGCTCGGCGAGCGGCTGGAACGCCTCGCGGAAATCGACGCGAAGGCCGGCCACCGGCGCAGCGCGGGGCGCAAGTACCGCCGCGCGGCGCTCTATGATTTCGTCGCCGAGCGCAACATGTCCTCGGAAGACCCCCGGCGCCTCGAATTCTACGAGAAGGCGCTCGGCCAGTTCCGCAAATATGTGGAGTTCATGGACGAGCCGGTGGAGTTCGTGGAGGTGCCCTACCGGGGCGACACGCTCCCCGCTTTGTTCGTGCCGGCCAAGGGCGTGGACGGCCCCGCGCCCTGCATGATCCATTTCGACGGCTTCGACGTGATGAAGGAGATCCTGTTCCTGCGCGGCATCGCCCATGAGCTGCGGGAGCGCGGCATCTCGGTGCTGCTGGTGGACCATCCTGGCGTCGGCGCGGCGCTGCGGCTGAAGGGCATGAAGCTGTTCCCGGAGACCGAGGTCCCCGCCAGCGCGTGCGTCGACTATCTGGAGACGCGGGCGGACGTGGACCCGAAAAAGATCGGCATCATCGCCATCAGCCTCGGGGGCTATTTCGCGCCGCGCGCGGCATCGTTCGAGAAGCGCCTCGCCTGCTGCGTCGCCTGGGGCGCCATCTGGGATTACGGGGCGATCTCGCAGAGCCGCGCGCAGAAGCTGGAGGGCAAGGCGCTTTCGGTCTCCGACTGGGTGGACCACATCAAGTACGTGTTCGGGACCGAGACGGTGGAGGAGGCGCTCGCCATTACCCGGCGCATGACGCTGGAAGGGGTGATCGAGAACCTGACCTGCCCGCTCCTCATCACCCACGGCGCGGCGGACAAGCAGGTGCCGCTGGACTATGCCGTGAAAACCTATGAGGCGGCGGTGAACGCCTCCCGGCGCGAGCTGAAGGTGTTCACGGCGGACGAGGGCGGCATCGAGCATTGCCAGGTCGATAACGCGCCGAACGGCACGGACTATATGTGCGACTGGATCATGGACGTGTTGAAGTAGGAGCGGGCGTCCTCCCCTGATTTGGGGGCCGTGCTGGCACGAGCCCGGCGCAACCTGCGGGCGCGACGATGTGCATGCGGACACGGCCCGGTGCGCCCCTTAACGTTGGTGGCGCAGGCGGTGTCCGGCGCATCCTGCAAAAGACAAAACCGTCAAATTCCGACCCGCGCCGAAGACGGCCTGCGGCAGGATTGCGCCTTTGTCCGACCACGGTTATTCGATCTTTATACAGACAAGCCCCAGCCAGCGGCGGGATGGAGGTCCTGAATTGAGGGTTGGCGAGGAAGAAGGGTAATGCTGGATTTCACATCCCTCCTTCTTTCGGTGTGCCTGTCCACCGCTGGCGTCAGCGCGGTCCTGTTCTCGGCATGGTTGTCCTCCCAGCGTGACGGCTTCCTCCTGACCTGTGCCGTGGGCGCGGTGATGGTCGGGCTGAGCGGCATCTTTTCCGCCTTCTATGCGCAGTCCCCTCAGGTCTGGCTCGTCACCGGCGCCTATGTGCTGCTGCTCAGCGGCCTTGCCACGATCTATGGCACCGCCTGGCAGTTCAGGAACGATGCGTCTCCCTGGCGCGTCATCCTCTGGGCGGCGGGGCTGACCATCGGGGTGACTGTCCCGTTTCATCTGCTGGGGTACAACGGGATCGGCTTTGTTGTCGGGTTTCTCTCCGCCGCCGTGCTGAATTTCCTCACAGCCTTCAATTTCTGGAAGGCGCGCTCCGAGGCGCCCGGGACGCTCATCACGCTAACGGTGTTCTATTCCGCCATCGCTCTCTCGCTCCTGGTGCGGGCGAGCCTGGTCGCAATGGAGGGCAGGGCCATCATGCCCGGGCCGCCGCAGAATTGGGCGCAAACCCTCAGCCTCGCGCTTGCCGTCGCGGTCGTTCCCGTCCTCGGCGCGCTGACGTTTTCCCTCAATCAGAAGCGTCTCATCCGCGACCATCGCCAGCAGGCTCTGACCGACCCCCTGACCGGCCTGCCCAACCGGCGCGCCCTGTTCGAGAGCGTGGCGGCATTCACCGGCACGGTCGCGCTCGTCGTGTTCGACATTGACCGGTTCAAGGCCATCAATGACAGCCGGGGCCATGGGATGGGCGACGAAGTGATCGCGCTGTTCGCGCGCACATTGCGCCGCCACATCGAGCCGGGGCAGGTCATCGCGCGGCTGGGGGGCGAGGAGTTCGTGCTGGTCTGCCCGCGGGGCGACATCGCGGCCCTCGGCGCGCAGGCCGAGCGGCTGCGCCACGACTTCGCCGAGCGGGTCTCCGCCGATCTCCATCTTGAATGCGCGGCGAGCGGGGGCATTGCGTGCGGAGAGGTCACGGGCGATCGCTTCACGCGGGTGATGGCCGCGGCCGACAAGGCCCTCTACCGCGCAAAGCGGCTCGGCCGCGACCGGCTGGTTGTTGCGGAAAAGGACATGTACCGGCTCGCGCCGGCGAAGGATTAGCCCAGCCGTCGAAGAGACTTTCGGGACGACGGCGTCCGCGCTTTCAGATCACCGCCTCGATCAGGAACGGCCCGCTCTGCTTCAGCGCGGTGTCGAACAGGTCCATGAACTCTTCGATGGTGGTGGCGCGCGCGGCTTCCACGCCCATGCCCTTGGCGAGGCTTACCCAGTCGAGGTCGGGCTCGTTGAGATTCAGCATGCGGCTGGCGTTCCGGCCAAAGGCGTTGACGCCCACATTGCGCATCTCGCCCTGGAGGATGGCATAGGCGCGGTTCGAGAAGACGATGGTGACCACGTCCAGCTTCTCGCGTGCCTGGGTCCACAGGCCCTGCACGGTGTACATGCCGGAGCCGTCTGCCTGGAGGGTCACCACCTTCCGCCCGGGGGCTCCCACGGCGGCGCCCGTCGCCAGCGGAATGCCGATGCCGATGGAGCCGCCGGTGATAGGCAGATGATCGTGGGGCGCCATGGTGGGCGCCAGCACGGCATAGCGCCCGCCGGAGGTGAGCGCCTCGTCACAGATGATGGCGCCCTCGGGCAGAGCACGGGCGACGGTGAGGGAAATGTTGTCCGGGTTCAGCGCGCCAGTGGGGCGAGGCAGGTCGCGGGCGGTCCAGCCGCTGGTCGCCGGCTTTTCGCGCGGGGCATTGAGCGCGTCCGCGAGCGCGTCCAAGGCTGCGGCAAGGTCCTGGCCTTGGCGCGCCAGCTCCACCACCTCGCAGCCCGGCGGCAGCAGCACGCCCGGCTTGCCGGGATAGGCGAAGAAGCCCACCGGCGCGCGGCCGCCGATGCACACCACCACCTCAAGATCGGCCAGCGCGGTGATGGCCATGTCGATGGGGTAGGGGACCGGGCGCGCATAGACCCGTCCCGCGCCCCGCTCGCCGCGCCCCGACACCTGCGAGAACAGGCTCGCTCCCGTGGCGGCGGCGATGCGGCCGGCCGTCACCAACGCGCCTTCGCGCAGCGCCCCGCCGGCGAGGAGGAGCGCGGCCTTCCGGCCGCTTCGCAGGGCGGCGACGGCGGCCTTCAGCGCATCCGCCGAAATCGCCTCCGGCACCGGAATGGCGGTTGGGCTCAGAGGCGTGTCCTTCGCCTCGCTCCAGGCGGCGTCCGCCGGCAGGATCATGGTGGAGATGCCCGGCGTCGACATGGCGGCCGCATAAGCGGCAGCGCAGGTCTGCGCCACGTCGTCCGGCCCGGTGGCGCGGCCCACCCAGTGGGACATGGGACGCGCGAGGCCTTCTATGTCAGAGGTGAGCGGGGCATCGTGCTGGAGATGGTAGCTCGCATGGTCGCCCACCACGTTGATCATGGGCGTGCGGGCGCGCTTGGCGTTGTGGATGTTGGCAAGGCCGTTGGCGAGGCCGGGGCCGAGATGGAGCAAGGTTGCCGCCGGCTTCTCCGCCATGCGGGCATAGCCGTCCGCCGCCCCCGTCACCACGCCCTCGAACAGGCCGAGCACGCAGCGCATCTGCGGCTTGCGGTCCAGCGCCGCCACGAAATGCATCTCAGACGTGCCGGGATTGGCGAAGCACACATCGACGCCGTTCACCAGCAAAGCGTCGCACAGACGGTCCGCACCATTCATCACGCAATACTCCAACGCAGGGGGCGGATTGATCGTCAGGCGGCGACGGCGGGCGCCGCGGAGAAGGCGGCTTCCACCGCCTGCTCCAGGATCGCCAGCCCCTCGGTGAGGGTGTCGTCGCCGATGGTGAGGGGGGTGAGAATGCGGATCACGTTCGCCCGCGTGCCGCAGGAGAGCAGGATGAGTCCGCGCTTCTCGGCCTCCTCGACGATCCTGTTGGTGAGCGCCGGCGCCGCCTGCTTGGAGGCGCGGTCTTCCACCAGCTCGAAGGCCACCATGGCGCCGAGGCCGCGCACGTCACCGATGCGCTCCATGCCCTGGCGTTCGGCAAGGCCCTTCAGCATGGCGGTGATGCGCTCGCCGATGCGGGTCGCGCGCTCGCACAGGCCTTCCTCGGCGATCACGTCCAGCACCGCGTTGGCTGCCGCCACCGCCATGGGGTTGCCGGCATAGGTGCCGCCGAGGCCGCCGGGATGGGCGGCCGACATGATTTCCTTGCGCCCCACCACGGCGGAGAGCGGAAAACCCCCGGCGAGGCCCTTGGCAAGCGTGATCACGTCCGCCTGGACGCCGGCATGCTCGAAGGCGAACATCTTGCCGGTGCGGCCCATGCCGGCCTGCACCTCATCGGCGATGAAGACGATGCCGTGGCGGGTCGCGATCTCGCGCAGGCGCGCCAGGAAGTCGAACGGGGCGACGTTGAAGCCGCCCTCACCCTGCACCGGCTCCACGATCATGGCGGCGACGCGCTCCGGGTCCACGTCCGAGGCGAACAGCCGCTCGATGTCGGCGATGGCATCCTCCGTGGAGATGCCGAGATAGGGGTTGGGGAAGGCCGCGTGGTAGATCTCGCCTGGGAAGGGGCCGAAATTACGCTTGTAGGGCATCACCTTGCCGGTGAGCGACATGCCGAGCAGCGTGCGCCCGTGGAACGCACCGGAAAAGGCGAGGATGCCCGAGCGCTTGGTATAGGCGCGCGCCACCTTGATGGCGTTCTCCACCGCCTCTGCCCCGGTGGTCACCAGCATGGTGCGGTTCTCACCGCCCGTCGGGGCGATGGCGTTCAGCCGCTCGGCCAGCGAGATGTAGCCCTCATAGGGCGCCACGTGGAAGCAGGTGTGGGTGAAGGCGTCCGCCTGCGCCATCACTGCCTGCATCACCTTGGGGTGACGGTGGCCGGTGTTCACAACGGCGATGCCGGCGGCAAAGTCGATGAAGCGCTTGCCGTCCACGTCCCAGATTTCGGAGTTCTCGGCCTTCGCCGCGTAAATCTTGCGGGTGGCGACGCCGCCGGCCACGGCCGCGTTCTGTCGCTCCATGAGCTGAGCCGTATGTGTCATGGGGGAAGCCTCGGGGAAGGAGGAGAGGAGGGCGGGGACATGATCCTCCCAGACGGCCCGAGGTTCAATCGGTCGTTTGATCTTTTTCTTCGGATATTAGCGTCCTGATGGCCTCGAGATTGAACTCGGCGTGCCGGCGGCTCAGCTCGCGCAGCCCCTCGAAATCGCGTGCAATGATGAGGCGGATCATCTCCTCATGCTGCGCGGTGGCCTCCGACACGAATTCCAGCCCGCGCTTGAACACCTGGGAGCCGCGCTCCCCCCGGTCCCACACATCCTCGATTATGGAGATCAGCTTCTCATTGGGGCAGAAGGCGAGGATGGTGCGGTGGAAGGCGCGGTTCAGCTCGGAATAGCGCGTCGCGGTCTTGATCTTGCGGCGGTCGGCCATCTCCGCATTGATGGATTTGAGCTGCTTCACCGCCGCCTTGTCCACGAGGGGACCGGCCAGGAAATTGGCCTCGGGCTCCAGAAGGGTACGGATCTGCGTGTAGTCGAGGATCTCGTCCACTCGCAGCTTGGTGACATAGGCGCCCGAATGGGGAATCAGCTCCACGAAGCCCCGCGCCTCCAGCGAGCGGAAGGCCTCGCGCACGGGGATCTCGCTGCAGCGGAACTCCTCGGCCACCGCTTTCAGGAGAAGCCGCGCGCCGGGCTGAAGGCTCCCTTCCACGATGCGCTGCTTCAGTTCGGTGAAAACCACCTGGGTCTTGGTCTGGAAGTCCGCCGGCTGCACCCTGGCCATGGAACGGGTCCTTGTGGAAACGGCCCGGGAATCCCGGGCACCGCACGCTGCGGACAATGAAGTCTGCCTTACGGCATATACCAGCCGCCGTTCACATCCAGAATTGCGCCTGTGACATAGCTTGCTTCATCGGACGCAAGATACATGGCGCACGCCGCCACTTCCTCCGGCCCGCCGAGGCGGCCGGCGGGGATGAAGGTGTCGATGAGCTGGTCCGAAGTCCCCTCGGATTTGTTCATCTCCGTGGCGATGCGGCCCGGCGCGATGACGTTCACGGTGACGCCCGCCCGCGACACTTCCAGCGCCAGGGTGCGCGACATGCCGATGAGCCCGGCCTTCGACGCGGAATAGTGCATGCCATTGATGCGCGAGCCCACCCGCCCGCCCATGGAGGACATGTTGATGACGCGCCCCCAGCGCGCATCCACCATCAGCGGAACGAAGGCACGCACGAACAGGAAGGCGCCGGTGAGGTTCACGGCGAGCACCCGGTTCCAGTCGTCGAGGCCGAGCTGAAGCGCCGGCACCTTCCGTCCCTGCTTGCGCAGCACGATGCCGGCATTGTTGATGAGGATGTCCACCTTGCCGTGCCGGGCCTTCACACGGTCGGCGAGGAGGTCGACGGCGGCTTCGTCCGAAACGTCGCAGACCATGCCCTCGGCCTTGAAGCCGGCCTCCTCCAGCTCCGCGGCAAAGGCAACAGCACGGTCCGACTGGTCCACGACGATGACATGGGCCCCCGCTCCGGCAAGGCGCCCGCAGATCTGGCGGCCGATAGAGCCGGCGCCCCCCGTGACGAGTGCGACGCGGCTGTCATGCATACCCATGATGGTTCACTCCGGGCAAAGAAAAGGCGGCCGGCGCCCGCATGCGCGCGCCGGGAGGTTCGAGCGGGACGGCCGGCGGGCGCCGGCCGGGGATCACTGGGTGGTGTTGGACTTGATCTTCTGCGCGAGGTCGGCGGTGTCCTTGGCGCCGTCCACGAACTTGTTGGTGTACATGTCGGACGGCTTGAGGGCCTGCCCGAGATCGCCGCCCTCCTTCAGATAATCGATGGTGGACTGCCAGCGGTCGTCATTCATCTTGCCGAAGCGCTCGGCGAAGTCGGGCGACTTGTAGAATTGGTTCTGGATGATCTTGAGCTTGGTGGTTTCCAGCTTCTGGTCGCGGTCCGGAGACACCTTGATCACCTCCGCCACGGCGGCGTCGGGATTGTCCATGGCGGCCATGATCGAGCGCGTGGTCGCTTTCACGAAACGCTGCACGAGGTCGGGATTGGTCTTCACCAGGTTCTCGTTGGTGTAGATCAGAACCCCGTAGAATTTCACGCCATAGTCTTTCAGCGCCATCACGTTCATGGGGAAGCCGCGCATTTCCATGGTCAGCGGCTGGCCGTGGATCTGCGCCCACATCACGTCGGTCTGGCGCGCCGCCAGAAGCTGCGTCTCGGTGCCGGGGGCGATGACCACATATTCCACGTCGTCCACTTTCAGGCCGCCGGCTTTCAGGAGCGGCAGGAGCAGGCTCTTCACGTTCTGGTGAAACCAGGAGATCTTCTTGCCCTTCAGCTGGCTCGGCTGGGTGATGTTGTCCGCCTTGAGGGACGCCACCGCGAAGGGCGTGTCCGGCTGCTCCGCCATGATGGCGACGATGGGCAGGCCGCTGCCCTTGGCGCGGGTGAAGGCGTCCGCATTGGTGACGCCGAACTGCTCGCGCCCGGAGGCGATGAAGCCCTCATTCTGCTGGCCGGTGGAGGGCGGGCGGATTTCGAGGTCGATGCCCTCCTCGCGATAGATGCCCTTGGCGAGGCCGTAGAAATAGGGGGCGTGCATGCCCCAGGGCGTGAAGTTGATGCGCAGGATCACCTTGTCGAGGGGTTTCTGCTGCTGGGCTTGGCCCGGCCCGGCGGCGGCGAAAACCCCCGTCAGCGCGAGGGCGAAACCCCATAACCACGAACGTCGGCTGCACGTCATCGTACTCCCTCCATCGCGCTGGTCGGAACGGAACATCGGTGATTTGCTCGTAGAATGCAACCTTAAGTAGTGCATCGCCCTCAATGCCGCCATTCCGGGGCCGGCATCGGGATCCAAGTGCGCTCAAGCCCAAGATCATCCACGACAGCATTGGCGGCAATATAGCCGGGCGCGCCGTTGAGCCCGCCGCCGGTGCCGGTGGTGGAGGAGCCGCAGAGATAGAGGCCGGCAATGGGCGTGCGCGTGCCGGACAATTCAGGATGCGGCCGGTTGATGCCGAGCTGGCTCGGCACCCAGGCGCCCATGCGCGCCGCACCCTGCACCATGTTGATGTTCAGCCTCTCATAATCGAGCGGGGTGCACAAATGGCTCGCGCGGATATTGTCGCCGTCCAGATTGTCCGCGTGGACGCGCCAGTTCTCCAGAAGCCGGGCAGCGTATTCCTCGCCGCGCGCGTCCCAGTTGGCGGGGCTGCCATCCACCGAATAGGGGGCGAAGGGCCACCAGAAGGCCACGTGCCCGTCCGCCGGGCTGTAGAGGGGATCGACCGCGCTGTTGCAGGCGCCATTGCCCATCAGGATGTCGGGGAAGCGGCCGGTCTCGCAGGCGTGGAAGGAGGCCTCGATATCGTCCAGGCTCTCCATGCCGAAGAAGGTGTTGAACGCCTTGCCCACGTTCGCGTCATAGGCCGCGCTGCGATAGGTGGGCGGGCGCTTGAGGGCGAGGTGCAGGGTGACCGAGGAATGGTTGCCCCAGTACCAGTTGTTGAGCTTGTCGCGCACGCTCTGGGAATAATGTTCCTCGCCGGAGATGCGCATGGTGGTGGGCGCATCGATGCCGGAGGCGATGAAGCGGGTGCCTTCGAGATATCCGCCGTCATCGAGCCTTACGCCGGTGGCGCGGCCGTCTTTCACCACGATCTCGCGTACGTCGGCATCGGTGATGATGGTGCTGCCGCCGGCCTCCAGCACCCGCGCCAGCGCCCGTGTGAAGGAGGCCGAGCCGCCGACCGGCAGCGTATAGCCGCGCACGGCCGCCATGGTGCCGGGGAACATGGCGCCTGCGCCCGGCGCGTTCTCGATGGTGCCCACATGCATGAGCGCGGCGAACATGGTGCGCACGCGCTCTTCCTCGAAATAGTGCTTGATGACGCCGAAGAGGTCGTACTGGGAATGGGAGAGGAATTCCTTGCCCTGCGGCCCGGGGAGGCGGTCGCGCAGCACGTCCGGCGCGAGTGGCGCGCAGTAGCGCAGCGAGGTGAGGAGGGGGCGCATCTCCCGGTCATAGCGGATGGAGAGGTCGCGGAAGGTCTCCGCGTCGCGCTTGGAGAAGCGGGCGATGGCCGCGCAGCTCGCCTCCAGATCCTGCTGGAGCACGATGCATTTGCCGTCCTTGAACATGGTGCCCTGCTGCACCAGCGGCTCCACGAAGGAGAAGCCGAAGCGATAGAGTTCCAGGTCCCGCATTAAGGGCGCGTGGCGGAAGCCCATGTAGAAATTGGAGTGGATGTTGAAGCGATAGCCGGGGAGGGTGGGCTCCTCCGTGGTGCAGCCCCCGCCGATGCGGTCGTTGCGCTCCAGCACCGCGACCTTCAGGCCGGCTTTGGTGAGATAGGCCGCCATGACCAGGCTGTTGTGCCCCGCGCCGATGATCACGCCATCATAGGTGCTCATTTCGACCCCATCCCCAGATGTTGGCTTCTTTCGATATCATATATTTGATATCTTTTTCAGGATCGTCAACAAGTCGGTTAGACTGTGGCCTGGAAAGGTTTGTTCTGATGAAAAATATTGCGAAATATCAATTGGATAATTCAGGTCCGGTACTGGTCTGGGGCGCTGGCGCCATCGGCTCTACCATCGGCGCCCATCTGGTGAAGGCGGGTCGCGATATCGTTTTCGTGGACGTGAACGACGCGCATCTCGCCGCCATCCGCGACGGCCGGCTCTCCATTGACGGGCCGGTGGCGCAGATGACGGTCGGCGCGCCCGCGCTGCGGCCGGAGGAGGTGGAGGGCACGTTCGGCCTCGCGCTGCTGGCGGTACGGCTTCCCCAAACCACGCAGGCCATGGCCGCTTTGCTGCCGCATCTGGCGCAGGATGGCATCGTGGTGTCCTGCCAGAACGGCCTCGGCGCCCGCGACGTGGCGCGCGCTGCCGGCGTTGAGCGCACCGTGGCGGCCTCTTTCTTCCTGCCCGCCGACTATATCGGGCCGGGCCATGTCACCTATGGCGCGCGGGCCAGCCTCACCCTCGGCACCCTGGACCCGCAGCGCGGGCCGTCGCTGGACCGGGTCCTCGACGTGTTCCACGACTTCGATCCCGACATCCATGTCTCCGACGACATTTTCAGCGTGGTCTGGACCAAGATGGCCTATGGCGCGCTCCTGGGTGCAGCGGCCATGGATGATGGGCTCACGGCAAAATTCCTGAGCGACCCGCGGCTGCGGCCCATCGCGGTCCGCATCGCCCACGAGGTGACCGCGGTGGCGGCGGCGAGCGGCCACCCGGCGCAGGACGCGCCCTGGTTCCAGCCCAATGCGCTGGGCTCCAGCGATCCGGTGCGGCAGCAGGCGTGCGTCGACGCGGTGCTGGCGCGGCTGAAGGGCTCCGCCAAGCAGCACAGCGGCTACTACACCCAGATCGTGAACGGTGCCGTTCCGGAACTGGGCGTCCAGTTCGAGCCCATGCTGACCCTGGCGAATGCCTATGGGCTCTCCGTGTCTGTGGCCCGGAGGATGCTGGAATTGCTGAGCGAGCTTGAAGCGGGACGCCGGACGTTCGGGCCGCACACGATGGATGAGCTACTGGAGGTGGCGGTAGCAGCATCCAGGGCCGCTCGCGCTTATTAGGAAAATATACCTTGATTCTTTGCGTGTCTTTTGATAGGAATAATAGCCTACATCGACTCCTGGAATGAGGTGGCTATGTCGATTAGAGAGGGTATCTACCGGGACATTCTAAGGTACAGGTCGCTTGTTGCCGCAGAAGTTTTTCTTCTGAAGCTGGCGGTAAACAATCCAATTTGTGTAAGAAAATCAGAGATTGCTCGAATAAATTCAAATCTTGCAGCACGCAAGTTCCAGTTGGCATGCGCTCTCTATTTCGAATCCCAGCAGAAGGCTGGTTACAGAGAGGGCCAGCCGCGCTGGTCCGCTGGAAATGGCATATTCAGCGGCCGGTGGTCTGGCGGGTCAGGCGCTGGCCTTTCCGCGGAAGGATCTCCGAGCCCGCCGATCAGGGGGCATCATTTCGTTCCGAAAGAAGTATTTAATGATCCGGAGATGGGTTTATCAGAGGTAGCTCGTAATGTATTTAACGAATCTGTAACAGGGCGTCTTCAATACGGTCATCATCGATGGAGTGAATCTCATCGCAGATACAATAAAGCAATAAAAGAAACGCTTGATTCATTTTTACGAGAGCGAGGAGTAAATCCATCAAGTATGACAGATAATCATGCGAAGGAGTTTATTGATGTAGTAAAAAGATCGAACGATCCTCGGATCCGTGATTTTAATCTCAAAATATTCCGACGCGAAATAATGTATTGGCTTCGCCGCGCCCCACGTGGAAATGAATGAGGATTTTCATGGCCAAGCACAATGATGATGACGCAGCTATTGCGATCTTTGAGGATATATGCGGACACGCTCGGGCCGAGCTGCAGCGTCATGGAAAAGAGGGGACATTCGAAGGAGACTTTTGGATTCTTCAGAGTTATTGGGGTGAGCCTCAAGTCAGGCTGTCGATACAGAACCTCGATCTGCTGCGACCGCACGTCGTTCATGCACTTCGGGCTATCGTCAAAAAATTTCCCGGATGGGAAATTGTTGTTGTTGTGGAGGTTGACGAGCACCTGGACGACTGGCCAAGTATGGGCCTTTATATTCGCTCGCATGAGATCATTGACGGTCTTCAGCGGCAATATTTTCCTTTGGAACTCCAAAATATAGAGTATGATGGAGCAAGGCGTGGCACGGAGATGGACTAAACTAAACTAAACGGCATCGATACTCGATGAAGTGCTTTTAGAGAAGAGAATGTCATGGCCGAGCTTGTCCTGGCCATTCACGCGGTTTCGCTGGGCATAGGCTAATGGTTGACGGGCGCGCGCCTGGGACGGACCCAGGTGCGCGCCGTGGCCGCCGCGAGCGGCCATCCGGCGCAGGGCACATCCTGGTTCCTGTACAATTGCTGGGCTCGGGCAATCCCATGCGGCAGTGGGCGCGCGAGGATCTGGTACTGCTGCGCCTCAAAGGGTTGGCCAAGCAGCACAGCGGCGACTGAACCCAGATCATGCAGGGGGTAAGCCGGAACTGCTCGGTGAGCCTTGAGGAGGGCCGGAGGCGCATTAGGCCGGAGGCCATGGACCTTCTGCTCGCGGCAAGGTGAGGGCCGATCCGTCAGCGCCGCACGTTCGCGGTGGTATTTTGCCCGCACACTTGCATTGCCGGCGATGGTCAGCCTCGCGCAAGCTTCGAGTATAACTTTACCTTAGGTTCGAGCCTCACGCCGCGTGGTCACAGGGGGATGCCATGCTCATCGTCTCGCCGATGATGCCACCCGTAAATCCCGGCAGGGCCGGGAAATTGGCCATCGATGACGCGATGGTCAGGCTGAGGATTAAGAAGATCGGGCTGGACAGTCAGCTTGATAAAGCGATGACAGCGCCTCGCGCCACCGGCGAGGAGGGAATCGCGCAGAAGAAGCTCATCAAGCGTCTGGAGGACGAACTCAGGGAGCTTAAAACGCAGCTCGCCGAATTGTCAGCCAAGCTCGATATGATCAAGGCCGAGACGGTCAAGGAACAGAACTCCCCTTCCACGGCCCAGACTGGCAGGGCAGCCAAACCGGAAGAAAGCCGGAAGCTGGAAGATGGCAGGGAAAGCAAAGATCCCTATGCCAGAGTTACGGCCGACCTGACGCCGTTTGGCGAAGACGCAGATGCAAAGACGGCGAAAGCCGGGCCGAATAAGGATTCGGTGCAGGGACGCGCGCTCCTGGATGCGTCAGAAGAGGATCCCAGAGATCCAAGGACCTTCGACAGGGTTCCGGGCCGGGACGCGAACCACGACGGGCGCGACGACAAGGAGGCCAAACAGGCCCATGCCGCCAGGGAGCGCCGGTCGGGCAACCTGACCTATTGGCTGGACGGCCGCCGCTAACCGGGGCTCCCGGTTCCCATGCGCTCTACGGCGTGAGCGGCCGGTCGGTCCAGCGTCCCTCGCGGCTGGAGCAATAGCAGGTATCTACGGATTGCAGCCGCTTTGCGCCCTCGATGGGCGCTGAGGGGAAGGGCGTGTCTCGCTACACCTTCGCTGATCCTGCAGATTCATTGCCGACAATGGTCAGCCTCGGGCCAGCTTCCGTTGCGAACCTACTCTGAGTTGTATTTTTTATCTGAGATTGCCATGGTTTCCGTGTCTGCGACCAAACCGCCCGCCCCCACCGGACCGGCGGGAAAGGCTGACATCACGGCTGCGATCGTTACCCTCAAGATCAAGCAGCAGGAATTGGAAAAACAGCTGGAGGAGCTCAAGCAGGCGGGGGTTCCCGCTGACAGCGGGGCCGCTGCCGATCAGCGGAACGACATCAAGGACCTGGAAGACAGGCTCAAGCTGATCAAAGGGCAGGTCAGCCAGTTGTCCATGAAGCTTGAAATGACCAAGAGCGACGAGAGGAAGAAGGAAGAGAAATCCGGGTCGGAGGCGGGAAAGGCCGGGATGCAAAAGGCCGAAGAAAACAATGCGAGGAAAAATCCCTACGCGCCTCTGTTCAAGAACGATCTGACGCCTCTCAGTGAGGAGACCGATCCTAAGAAAATCGAAGCCGCGAAGAACGGCAAGGATGTGGTGCGCATCCTCCACAAACGGGGCGATCGCGACACCATGGACAAGAATGCCGTCGCCACGGCCCTGCTGGTGCCCCAGGCCGGCGCGGCGCGGGCCGCTGATGAAGAACGCAAGGCTGACGACCGGAACCCGCTGCATGTGGGCACGGCCGGGGACAAGAACCGCCCGGGGTACGACGATGAAGACAAAACAGGCGTGCGCGGAACCAGGGAACGCCGCCCTGGCGACCTTCCCGAGTGGATGGACGGCGACCGCTGACGCCAGCGCCGACACCCCTTTCCGTCATCCCCGCACTTGATCCGGGGATCTCTTGAAAGTCCTGGCACACCGGTCCTGGGAGAGAGGCCGGGGGTGTCGACCTAGAGCGTCAGCTCCGGCAGGTCGATCCAGCGCCGCTCGCGGTTCGAGCGATAGCAGGCATCTACCAGTTGCAGGCCCTTGGCGCCCGCGAGCAGCGGGGAGGGGAAGGGCGTGCCCTCCACCACATGCTTCAGGAACAGCTCCCAGCCGCAGCGATAGCTGTTCTTGAAGGGATCTACGTCGGGCACCTCCTGCCAATGGGCAAAGAGGTCCTGGTCGAGCTTCGTCTGCACGTCCCAGGCGGGCTTGGGCGTGGCCACCTCCGGCTGGATGAAGCAGCGGTGCAGGGTCGCCACCGCCGAGCCCTTGGTGCCGTCCACCTGGAGGGTCAGCATGTCGTCCTTGCGCACGCGGGTCGCCCAGGAGGAGGAGACCTGCACCAACGCGCCGCCCTCCAGTTCGAAGGTGGCGGCCACCTCGTCCTCAACGTCCACGTCATAGGGCCGGCCCGCCTCGTCGCGGCGCTTCGGCGTGACGGTGGAATGGCGGCAGGTGACGGCCGTCACGGGCGCGACGAGACCGTCGATCATGTAGCGCCAGTGGGGGAACATATCGAGGATGAGGCCGCCGCCCTCCGCCTTCTTGTAGTTCCAGGAGGAGCGCTGGGCGGGGTGCATCTCGCCGTCGAAGATCCACCAGCCGAAGTCGAGCTTCACGGAGAGGACGCGGCCGAAGAAGCCGGCGTCCTTCAGCTTGCGCAGCTTGCGGAAGCCGGGGAGGAACACCTTGTCCTGAACCACCCCGTTCTTCACCCCCGCTTTGTCCGCCGCGCGGGCGATGGCGAGGGCGTCCTCCAGCGTGTCTGCGATGGGCTTCTCGAGATAGATGTGCTTGCCGGCCTCGATGGCCTGGAGGGAGCGGGGAAGCCGCCCGGCGGTGGCCGCCACGTCGAAATAGATCTCGACGGAGGGGTCGGCGAGAACCGCCGCCATGTCGGTGGACCATTCGGCCACATTGTGGGCGGCCGCCAGCTTTTCCAGCTTCTCCGCATTGCGGCCGACAAGAATGGGCTCCGGCACCAGCCGGTCGCCGTTGGAGAGGGCGATGCCGCCCTCCTTGCGGATGGCGAGGATGGAATTGACGAGGTGCTGGTTCTGGCCCAGCCGCCCCGTCACACCGTTCATCGCGATGCGGATCTGACGTGCAGCCATGGTGCTTTTGATCCCGTCAGGCCTTGGCCTTCAGCGCGGCTTCCGCCGCCACATAGGCTTCCGCGATCTCGGTGCCGGTGGCGAACCACACGCCGGGGAAGCGCCGCACCTCCTGGATGAACTTGCGCAGATTGGCGATGCGCGAGGGCCGCCCGGAAATCTGCGGGTGCATCACCACGTCAACGAGCCCGCCCCAGCGGTAGATCTCGTAGAATTCCTCGAGCCAGCATTCGAGGATGTGGCTGTTGGGCTGGATGGTGCGCGGATTGCGCACCGAGAACAGCGCCATGGGGGAATCGTCGATGGACCAGTGCCAGGGGATCTCCACCACGCCCGGCGTGCCGTCAGCCAGTTCGTGGCGATAGGGCACGATGCCGTCCATGAGGGTGGAATCGTAGAGGAAGCCCTTTTCCGTGAGCATGCGGATCATGTTGGGGCTGGATTCGCCCGCCGGCGAGCGGAAGCCCTTGGGGGTGACGCCCACCACGCGCTTCATGGCGTCGAGGCCCTTGTTCATGGCCTCCTCTTCCTGCTCCGGGAAGTCCGGGTCGATCCATTCGTGGAGATAGCCGTGGTGGCCCAGTTCATGCCCCTCGGCGAGGATGCGCTCCACTGCCTGGGGATAGCGCTCGATGGTCCAGCCGGGCGTGAAGAAGGTGGCCTTGATCTCCTCCTCCTTCATGAGGTCCAGCACCTTATGGACGCCGACGCGGCCGCCATAGATGCCCTGGCTCAGGATGCCGGGCTTCCTCGCATTGTCGGGATCGCGGGAGAACCACAGCGTCTCCGCATCGAAGTCGAAGGTGAGCATGACCGCGCAGCGTGCCCCGTTCGGCCAGGGGAACGGCTCGTCCATGCGCGAGAAGGGCCGCTCGGTAATGGGTGTCGGCGGGACCGGGATGGCCGGATGCATGTTCTTATTCCTCCCCATCGATGGTGAACGGCACGTACGGATAGGTGCAGGGCGGGCCGTTCGCGACGTGCATGGTCCGCGTGTTGAGGTCGATCAGCACTGCGCCGGTGGTCATGGTCCTTTTGGCGGGCGGCTGGGTCTCGTCGGGATGCCGGCAGATGGCGTTCGGGAAGCCGAAATGGTCCTGCGCCGCCGCCTTCATGTCGTCGAGCGAGATGGCGCCCGCCGTGCGCGTCAGAAGCCGACGGATGCGCGAGGAGCGGTAGAGCGTGTTGGGGGCGATCTTCTCCATCTGCGATTCCCCATGGCCCGTTCCCACGAAATGGTTGGAATGGGTGAGGACGCCGCCTTCGGGATGGAGATAGGTGAGGTGGTTCGGCGAGGTCTCGATGTCGATGATCTCGCCGTCCGCATGGCCGATCATGAAATTGGCCGAGCAGGTGCGGCGGGTGTCCACGATGGGGCGCAGCGCATTGTCGTAGCGCCCCGCGTCCAGCACCTCCCGGCAGCGCATATGGAACGGCTTCTCATAGGGGTTCACGCCGTCATTGGAGGAGGCGAGGCCGTTCTCCACGAGGCCGATGCCCTCTTCGTTCACTCCCATCTTGCCGCCGACGATGCCCGCCTCGGTGAGGCAGACGAAGCTCGGGCGGTCCTTGCGGCGGACGCGCAGGACAAGGTTGCGGTTATGCACGCCTTCCAGCCAGTCCCAGTTCTGGCCGAGCCAGGTGTGGCCATCGGCGGTGGTCTCGGGGAGGAGGCCGAACGTGGTGCAGCCGTCGGGGCCGACGGTGAGCAGTTCCTTGCGCAGCGCCTCGTTGCGCGCCGCATCCTGGCCGAACAAGGTGAAGGCCAGCTCATAGCGCGCATTCAGCACGGCGATGGCGGGATCCCCATGCCGGGAGCCCTCGGCGATGCCGCGCATCTCCTCGGCATATTCCTCGTTCTGCCGCCGGATGGAGGCGAACCAGCGATTGCCTTCCAGGAAGGCGGTGTCGCGGTCGAGGCCGGAGGCCTCGAAGCGCCGGAGATAGGTTTCGAGATTGGAGGCGATGTCGTCGGCGAAGCGGGCGCCGTGGAGGCGCCCGCGCTCGCGCGGATCATCGCCGACCGTCAGTGAGGGAACGGCCTGCATGGCGTCAAAGCCCCTTTGATCGGAAGGATGCGTCAGGACATGACCTCGTAGAGCTCGCGGTTGAGCTCCAGCACCAGCTTGGAGAAGCCCTCGGTGAGCCGGGTCTCCGGCGTGCGGGGGCGGGGAAGATCGATCTCGAAGACGCGGTGGATGCGGCCGGGGCGGGGGCTCATGAGCACCACGCGGTCGGAGAGCAGCACCGCCTCGCCGAGGCTATGGGTCACGAACAGCACCGTCTTGCGATACTGCTGCCACACCCGCATCAGCTCGAAGGCCATGCGGTCGCGGGTGATCTCGTCGAGGGCCGCGAACGGCTCGTCCATCAGCAGCACGGCCGGGTCGAGGGCGAGCGCGCGGGCAAGGGCCGCGCGCTGCTGCATGCCGCCGGAAAGCTGGTGGGGGAACTTGTCGCCGAAGCCGGTGAGGCCCACCACATCGAGCAATTCCTCCGCCGAGGCGCCGGTGGTGGAGACCTTGCCCCCGTGCCCCTTCACCAGGGATTTCAGCAGCCCGATGTTCCGGCGGATGGTGAGCCAGGGCATCAGATTGGCCTGCTGGAAGACAAGGCCGAGCCGGCCTGCCTTGCGCATCTGGCTGGGGGACGCCCCGGCGATGGTCACCTGGCCGCCGGTGGGCCGCATCAGATCGGACACCACCTTCAGAAGGGTACTCTTGCCGCAGCCAGAGGGGCCGATCAGCGAGACGAACTCGCCGTCCTTTACCTGGAGGTTGATGTTCTTCAGCGCGGTGACCGGCTCGGTGCCGCCGGCGCCGTAGACCACCGTGACGTTGGAGATGGCGATGGAGGCGCCCACATCCGCGGGCGCGGCCACTGCACGATCTGCATCCATGACTGTCATGACCTGCTCCTATGCTGTGGCTGTTATTCCTGGGTGGTCTGGTCGCCGGACGCCCGCCGTTTCCACGACAGCCGGCTTTCGATGAGCGACATGAGCCAGAAGAAGCTCGTGCCGATCACGGCCAGGGAGATGATGGCGGCGAAGGAGCGGGCGGTGTTGAAGTTGAAGCTGCCCGACAGCACCAGATAGCCGAGGCCGTTCGAGGCCGCGAGATATTCGGCGACGATGGCGCCCAGCACGGCCAGGGTCGTGGCGATGCGCAGCCCGGCGAAGATGTAGGGCATGGCATAGGGCAGGCGGAGCTGGAAGAAGATCTGCCGCTCGGTGGCCGCCACCGAGGTGAAGACGTCCCGCAGGCCCCGGTCCACTTCCTTGAACCCGGTCATGGTGTTGATGACGATGGGAAAGAAGGCGATGGCGGTGACCACGAGAAGCTTCGAGTGGAAGCCCGCGCCCACCCACACCAGGATGAGAGGGGCGATGGCGATCTTCGGCACGCTCTGGAGCGCCACGAAGATGGGCATCACGCACTTCTCCACCAGGGGGAAGCGGATCATGATCGAGGAGACCAGAAGCGCGAAGAAGACCGCGCACAGATAACCCGAGACCATGCTGGTGATGGTGGCGGTGGCGTGCATCTGAAGCAGCGACCACTCATTGTACATGAGCACCGCGATCTGCGAGGGCGCCGGGAGGAGGAAGGCGGGCACCTTGAAGAAGCGCACCGCGAATTCCCAGAAGCCCAGGAGGAAGGCCGTGAGGATGAACGGGCCGAACCTCTCGATCACGCCCCGCAGCGTGATGCCGCGCGCGGCGGGGGCGGGGGTGGCGATGGAAGCTTCGGTGTTCTGGATGTCCGTCATCGTGCCCACCTCCCGGATCGGGAGGTGCCGGCCGAATGACGCCGGGACGTGAACAGCGGGACGTCATCCCCGCTTGAAGCGAGACCGCTTGCCATGAAAGTCCCCATCTGATATTTGCGTATCGATATACAATACGATCGTTTTTATTCTATGAGAAAGGAACGCCCCTTGGGTGGGTTTGTCAACTCCCTCGCGACACCGGAGGAGGCCCCTGTGGAAGAGGCTCCGGGGATCGATCCGCGGCAGTTCGTCAACTCGCTCGGCAAGGGGATCGCGGTGCTCGAAGCCTTCTCGGCGCATCCCGGGCCCATGAGCCTCCAGGAGATCGCCGGCCTTGCGAAGCTGGACAAGAGCACGGTGCAGCGCATGGCCTATACGCTGCACCAGCTCGGCTATCTCAGGAAGGGCCTCGACGGGCGCGGCTTCTGCCTCGGCCCCAAGGCGCTGGACCGCTCGTTCGACTTCCTGCGGAGCTGGCCTTTGATCGAGCGGGCGACGCCGGTACTCAACGAGCTCCAGCAGACCTCTCACGAGCGCGTCGATCTTTCCATCTTTGACGATCTGTCCATCTGCTACGCCATCCGTCGCCAGAGCAAGCGGCAGACCTTCTATGCGACGCTGATCGGCCGGCGCATTCCCACTTATTGCTCCTCCGGCGGGCGCGCCATCATGGCGAAGCTCTCGGATGGGGAAGTGGACAGCATCCTGAAGCGCTCCGACCTCGTGGCGCTGACCCCGAGGACCATCACCGACCCCGCCGAGATCCGCCGCCAGGTGGCCCGCGCCCGCAAGGAAGGCTATTCGCTGGTCTATGATGAGAGCCTGATCGGCGAAGTGGCGGTGGCCTGTGCCATCCTCGACCACCGTGCCCGCCCGGTGGCCGCGATCCACATTGCCGGCACCCTTTCGGAGTGGGACCCGGAGAGCTTCGCCAAGCGCTTCTCGCCTTTGGTGGCGGAGGCTGCGGGCGCGCTCAGCGGGGCCATCGCGCCGTTCTGAGGGGGCCGATCCTCACAGGATGAGGAAGAGGCCGGTGGCGGCCAAAGCGGCGGTCCAGATCAAATCGAGATTGATCCAGCCCCGCCGCAGGAAGGCGAGGCCGGCCCATTCATAGACGATGCCCGCGACCGCCGCGGTCACGGCCAGCGTCGCGCCCGCATGCACGGCCACGGCCGCAAGGGAGATGGGGAGCGATCCCGCCGCCAGCAGCTCATGGGACGGCGATGCCGAAAGGCACAGCGGAATGACCACGGGGAGGAGCATGAGCCCCGCGCCATGGGCGGTGGCCATCATGAACGACCATAGCCCGAGCCCCACAAGGCCCGTCCGCATGCCCACGCGCACGCGGTGGCGGTGCCCGTAGAGCGCATAGTACAGCGCCCAGCCGAGGAGCATGGCACCGGCCGCGAGATTCAAAATGCGGGGGTCCACGATCAGCCCGAGGGTCACGACCGCGGCCACGACCATTGCGATCGAAACCGTATGGCCCACGGCGATGGGGATGAGCGACAGCCACACCACCCGCCGGCTGTGCCGGTTGAGCCCGAGCCCGACCGCGAACAGCCATCCCATGGCCGGGTTGATGCCATGGAACGCGCCAAGGCCCGCGAGCACGAGCCAGGGCGAGATGTTCGTCATGGATCGCCACCGCCTGCGCCACCCGCTCCGTCACGGGTAGCAATAGGAATCCGACGAGCAGTCGCCGCCCTCCAGGCGCACCTGGTGGGGGCGGTGGCCCTTCGGCCAGTCGACGAAGAATTTTTCATCGAACCCGATGCCGCCATTCTCCCCGACATCTAGCTTCACCATCCAGCCGTCGATGCCCTCGGGATAGAATTGCGGATCGATGGCGCCGTAGAGCGAGTTGGTGAAATAGACCCGCTTCCCGTCCCGGCTGATCTCCACCATTTGCGGGCCGCCATTGAGCGCGCCGTTCGCCGCTTTCGGGTGGGTGGCCTTCGCCACGATGCCGCCGATGCGGACCTTGCCGGCGAGCTTCGGGCTCATGGGGTCCGACACGTCATATTGCAGCATGTCGCCGGTGCCCCAGCAGGACACGTAGAGGAAGCGGTCGTCCATGGACAGATCGATGTCGGTGACCAGCGGCGGAACCGCCTTGAACCCCTTCAGGAGCGGCGGCAGGTCGTCGGCGTCGGCGGGCTCGGCCGGGATGTCGATGATCTTCCTGACCGCCCATTTGTCGCCGTCGCGGTACCAGGTCCAGATGGAGGAGGACAGGTCCTTCAGGCTGATCACGCAGCCCACGAATCCATAGGCTTTCCTCGGATCATGGGCGGGCCGAAGCTCGAACACGAGCTGGTATTCCGCGCCGAGGTCGATCTCCTGGAGGTGCTTGCGCGTGTGCAGATCCCAGAAATGCAGCCGGCGCCCATATTTGCTGCCGAGCAGGATTTCCGGGACGAGGCCGTTCTCGAAGGTATCAGGCGTTCCCCACTCGCTGGTCACCATGGTGTCGTGGCCGAGGTGCCACCAGAAATCATAGGCCAGCTCCTGGGACCCGCGGTCGATCTCCCATTTGCCGAGCACGTTGAAGCTCTCTGGGTCCAGCAGGAAGATCCCGCCGGGCCGCTTGCCCTCGCGATTGCCGAGCGCGTTGACGTAGATGCCCTCCGGCCCGCAATGGATGGTGTGCAGCCGGGAATAGCCGGCTTTCTCGGCGATCTCCTCGGGCTCGATCACCCGCACGATCTTCGGGTTCCGGGGATCGGGCTTGGTGTCGATGATATGCAGCCGGGACGAGCGAAGCCCCGGCACCACGAGATAGCGCCGCTCCATGTGCGGGTGCGGCGCGTTCGGGCACAGGCAGGACGAGCAGGCGTTCCAGCCGAAATGGTGGAGTTCGTCCCCCACATTCGGCATCTCGACCTGGCCGACGATCTGCGAATAGCGCGAGGACTTGGGGTCGACGTCCACCACGGCGATGGCGTCCGGTCTTTTGCGATCGGGATCGAAGGCCGCCACATAAGCGAGGCCTTCGCGGGGCGCCTTGGCCGCCATGCGTGGTGAAGGGTAGAATGAGGGGTCCGGTTGCCACGCCGCCATAACTCATTCCTCCCTGTTGCGCCGCTTTTGGCCGCCATGGGGACTAAGTTAAGCCTGACACCGGAAATTGTCGCCCGAGCCTTCGTACCCATTTGGGATAGTCGAAGAGGGTAAATGTTACCCCCATGCTCTCCCAATGCTGACGAAGTCCTTTCAGGGTTTCTGTCTAGGCCACTGCGACCGACCGCAAGAACCCGTCAATCTCCACTTCAAGTTTGTCGGTGACGGTGTTCACCGTGCGCGACACGTCGAGCACGCGCACCGCGGAAGAATTCGTGCCGATCACGGCCGCGTTCAGCTCGGCGATGTCCTCGGCCACCGCGCCCGTGCCGCTTGCCGCACTGTCGATGTTGGAGACGATCTCGTTCGTGGAGGCGCTCTGCTGCTCGATGGCGGCGGCGATGGCGGCGGCGAACCCGTTCACCTCTTCCATGGTGGTAGCGATGGCGCGGATGGAGAGGGCGGCCTCCTTGGTCTCCGTCTGGATGGCCGTGATCTGCCCCGCAATCTCCTCGGTGGCGCGCGAGGTCTGCGTCGCCAGCGTCTTCACCTCGGAGGCGACCACGGCAAAGCCGCGGCCGGCATCGCCCGCGCGCGCTGCCTCGATGGTGGCGTTGAGCGCAAGGAGATTGGTCTGCTGGGCGATGGCCTCGATGAGGCCGATCACCTCGCCGATGCGGTTGGCCGCCGCCGCGAGGGCCGCCACCTTCTCGTCCGCGCCGCGTGCCCCTTCAGCGGCCGTGCCGACCATGGCAGAGGTGCGGGCGATCTGCCCGGCAATCTCGGTGATGGAGGCGCCGAGCTGCTCGGCGGCGGAGGCCACCGACTGCACATTGGTGGAGGCGCGGATGGAGGCCACCTTGGCGGAATCCGCCCTCGACCGGCTGGCCGTGGCGGAGGCGGTCAGTTCGCTCGACACGGCGTTGAGGTCGTCGGACGCCCGGTTCGCCTGGTCGATCATGTTCTTGGAGGCTTCGCGGAAGCGGGCGATCATGTCCTCCACCGCCTGCTGGCGCGCGCGCTGCTCCGTCCGCTCGCGCTCCTTCTCGGCCTCCTGCGTGATGCGCTCCACGGCATGCAGGCGGAAGATGTCGATGGCGCGGGCCATGTCGCCGATCTCGTCCTTGCGGTCGGTCCCGTCCACCACGATGGAGGTGTCTCCGGCGGCGAGCGCGCGCATCTTCTCCGTCATGCGGGAGATGGGGCGGGCGAGGAGGCCGGCGCCGAAGAAGACCAGCGCCATGACGACCACGAGGGTCACGGCGGCGGCGAGAAGCAGCTTGTTCCGCGCCTCGGTGACGGTGGCGTAAAGGGTCGCCTGCGGGATGCTCATCAGCAGCACCCAGCGCTCCCGAACCCCCGGAAGCTGGATCGCGCCCGCGATGACGTGATGGCCGACGCCGTTCGCATCGACCACATCGAGCCTGGGGATCGCGTTGCCGATGGCGCCGCCCATGAGGGTCTTTAGGGTGTCTTCTTCCACCGGCTTGCCGAGGAGCTTGTCGTTCTCGTGCGCGATCCACAGGTCGCCGGTGCCCACGAGCGAGACCTTGCCGTCACCGAACGGCTGGAGCGCGGTCACGAACTGGGCGATGCCGGTGAGGGACAGGTCGGCCGTCACGATGCCGATGGGGGTGCTGCCCCGGTGGATGACCATGCTGGTGGTGGTCATCAGCACGTCCTTGCCGTCGACCGGATAGTGATAGGGCGGCGTCGCGAGCGCGCGGTTCTCCGCCATGGGCTTGTCGTACCAGCTCTCGGTGCCGGCCTCCTTGGTCATGACAAGCTTCTCGACGCCGATGCTGCCGTCCAACTTATGGAAGAAGTAGGGGACGAAGCGCCCGGTGGCGTCCGAATAGGGGTGGCCGACGAATTGGGCATCCTTGCCGTCGAGCGCGTTGGGATCGAAGCCCAGCGTCATGCCGACGAGCTGCCGGTTCTTGTCGGTAATGCTGGTCATGAGGGCGCCGAGCGCATCGCGGTCGACGTCGCCGTGCGCGACCAGCCCTTCCACCGCTTGCCCGGTGGTCCGCGCGGTGGAGATGGTGCGCTCCATCTCGCCCGAGATGGTCTTGGCATATTCGCCGAGCAGCGCCTCGGCGCGCGCTTCCGCATCGGCAGTGGCCGTGCGGGAAAGGATCCATAGGGACACCCCGACCACGACGAGCATGGATGCGGCGGTCAGGGCGCCGGCGGCGAACACGAGCTTGGTGCGGATGGGAAGATCGGCAAGACGCATGAGGGGTCTCCCGCTGCGCGAAATGGGGTGTCCCCCAGCGCGTCATGGGCTGCCGAATACCGTCCGCATGTGACAAATCGATTTTGAAGCTTGCGCGAGGCTGACGTTTTGGTGCGTCGCACAAATTAGTGATCGAGCGATAAGCTTGCCTCTGTGCGTGCCTGCAGCTGCGCCAGGGTGCGCCCGAAAATTCCATCATCATTGAGCGCGCGGGCGAGGGTGAGGGCGCCCTGGATGCCGACCACCGCTTCCTCCGCCAGAAGGCGGGCACGGGCCGTCTCGACCCCGCCCCGCACGAGCGCGCCTTCCAATGCCTTGATCCAGCGCTGGAAATACAGCCGGATAGGCGCGGCAAAGCGGTCGCGGGTTTCATCCAGCGCGAACGCGCCGATGAGGCAGACCCGGCGGCCGGAGCGGAAATAGGCGTCGGTGGCTTCCCACATCTGCGCGATGGCGGCGCGCGGCTCGTCCTGTTCCAGGGGCACGAACATCTCGGTGACGAACCAGCCGTCCACATGGGCCAGGATTTCCGCCGCCATCTCCTCCTTCCCGCCGGGGAAGAAGTGGTAGAGGCTGCCCTTGGACAGCCTGGTGCGGGCCGTGATGGCGCTCATGGACGCGCCCTCATAGCCGAGCTCCCGGAAGACCTCGGCCACGAGGGGAATGACGTCCTGCTTCTCGAAGACGGTCCGCACCATGAAAGTCCTGTCTGAAGGCTACAGGCCGAGATCGGACAGGCCCGGATGGTCGTCGGGGCGCCGGCCGAGGGGCCAGTGGAATTTGCGGTCGGTTTCCTTGATGGGCATGTCGTTGATGGAGGCGAAGCGGCGCTGCATCAGGCCCTCCGCATCGAACTCCCAGTTCTCGTTGCCGTAGGAGCGATACCACTGGCCGCTGTCGTCGTGCCACTCATAGGCAAAGCGCACGGCGATGCGGTTGCCCTCGAACGCCCACAGTTCCTTGATGAGCCGGTAGTCCAGCTCCTTCGCCCATTTGCGGGTCAGGAACTCGACGATCTGCTGGCGGCCCACCGGGAATTCGGCGCGGTTCCGCCAGCGACTGTCTTCCGTATAGACCTTCGACACCCGTTCCGGGTCGCGGCTGTTCCAGCCGTCCTCGGCCATGCGGACCTTTACGATTGCAGTCTCCCGCGTGAAGGGGGGCATGGGTGCGGGCATATCTGTCTCCTTTTGTAAACCGATAGGACTATTCTGTACCGATCGGTTTATGAAGGCAAGGCCGGAATGATCCGGCTGTCGGACAGGATCCCCTCTCCCGCTTGCGGTGGAGGGCTGGGGAGGGGGCACTTCAAGCAGAGCAACGCATCCAGATCTGCGGCGAGCACCCTTCCCCCTCCCTAACCCTCCCCCGCAAGCGGGAGGGGGGACGCGGCAAGCGGGCGCCCTAAGGCGCCGCGCGGCTGAGGGGAGAGCGGCCGGTGGCCGGTGGCACGTCGCTCGCGGGGATGGCCGGAAGGTCGAAGCTGACCTTGCACCTTTGCCCGCCGGGGAGCTTGTTGCCGGGATTGGGCAGCTTCAGGCGCACGCCGAACGTATTGCTGGCGGGATCGAACACGCGGTCCACCACGGCGACGGTCGCGGCATAGGCGCCGCCGATGGGCGCCTCGGGGCGGACCGTTCCCGTCATCCCAAGCTCCAGCTTGGTGTAGAGGGCGACGGGCAGGAACACCTCCACATACAGCGGGTCCAGCTTGGCGACGGTGACGATGTAGCCGTCCTGGTTCACGAACTCGCCCGGCCCGAGCTTGCGCTCGGTGATGACCCCGTCGATGGGGCTCTTGATGGCGCGCTGGTCGAGATCGGCCCGGGAGCGGGCCGCGTCCAGCTCGGCGAGGCGCCGGTCCAATTGCTTGCTGGCGAGATCCTGGCGCGCCACTTCGAGGTCGGCGGTGATCTCCTCGAATTTTTCCTGCGGCACGAGCTTGCGGTCGAGCAGTTCCTTCGCCCGGTTCACGCGGCTGAGCGCATAATCCACCTTGGCGGTCGCGGCATCGATCTCCGCCCGGTTCTCCGCCTTTGCGCGGTTCAGCGCGAGCGTCGCCCGCTCCACCCCGGATTCCAGCTGCGCCAACGGCTGGCCCGCCGTCACCTTGTCGCCGCGCGCGATGGTCACGTCCGCCAGGATGCCCGTGACTGGGCTGCCGATCTTCAGCACCTCGGAGGGATCGATCACACAATCATAGCCGCGCGGCTCCTGCGCGGCCGCCGGGACCATCGACAGCAGCACGGCGGCGGGGAGGGCCCACCACATGCGGTTATTCCGGTGAGCCAGTGAACGCCAACGCATGATCCAAGCTTTCGTCCGTGTTCAGAAGATCGCGCCGCATGCGCGCATGCACGTGCTCCGCCTTGCGCTGGGCGGCGCGGACCGACCAGCGCAAGGCCGCGCCGCCGGCGAGCCCGGAGACGAGCGCCGCGAAACGCCGGAGCCAGCCGCCGCGATCCCATTCGAAGATGGCATCCTCCAGCGACAGGATGGCCTGGAAAGTGCCCGGCTGTCCCTGGCGGGCGGTGCGGCCGGCGAGCTGGCGGTCGATGCGGCCCGCCTCGTGGCGTTCCGACATGATGACGAAGATGCCGCCCAGCGCCGCGACGCCCTCGCCGGGTTTGATGTCCGTGCCGCGGCCCGCCATGTTGGTGGCCACCGTGATGCGGCCGCGCTCGCCCGCCACCGCGATGATGTCCGCCTCCTCGCGGTCCTGGGCGGCGTTGAGCACCTGGTGCGGCAAACCGGCGGCGGCGAGATGCCCGCTCGCGACCTTGGAGGCCGCGACCGAGCGGGTGCCGAGCAGCACCGGGACGCCGTCCGCGTGGAGCCGTTCGACGAGACGCGTGATCAGCGCCCATTTCTGCGCCTCGGTGGCGCAGACGATATCGGGCCGCATCTGCCGCAAAGGCGGGCGGTGGGTGGGAATGTGCGTTACGGCCAGCCTATAGACACGCCACAACTCGCCGGCGATCTCGCGGCCCGTGCCGGTCATGCCGGAGAGGCGGCGATAGCGGCGGAAGAAGCGCTGGTAGGTCATGCGCGCCAGCGTCACGCGCCCCCCGGAAAGGGCGCAGCCTTCCTTGGCCTCGATGGCCTGATGGAGGCCGTCGCTCCAGGCGCGGTCGGGCATCACGCGGCCGGTGGATTCGTCCACGATGGCCACCTTGCCCTCGCGCACGATGTAATGCTCGTCGCGATGGAACAGCAGCAGGGCGGTCAGCGCCTGGATCGCCCGCTCCTCCCGTTCGAGGCGGCTGCGCCAGGGGCCGCCGAGCGGGTCCGCGAGCTCCTGGACGCGCTTTGTGCCTTCCGGCAGCAGGAGGACGCGCCGCTCGTCCAGCCGGAGCTGATAATCGGTGCCCTCGCGCAGCGCACGCGCAAGATCGAGGGCCTGGTGGAACAGCTCTTCTCCCGCCTCCAGCCGCACCTCGCGGGAGATGATGAGGGGCGTGCGGGCTTCATCCACCAGCACGCTGTCCGCCTCGTCCACAACAGCAAAATGGAGGCCGTTGAGCAGCAGCGGCGTGTCGTGGCCTGCGGCGAGCAGCCGGTCCATCTTCAGGCTGAGATTGCCCCGCATGTTGCCGAGCGCCATGCGGTCGCGCAGATAGTCGAAGGCCAGCTCCTTGTTGGTGCAATAGGTCACGTCGCAGGCATAGGCCGGGCGCTTCTCCTCCGGCGACATGCCCTGCACCACGACGCCCACCGACAGGCCGAAGAAGGCGTAGAGCGGCGCCATCAGCTCGGCATCGCGCTGGGCGAGATAGTCGTTCACCGTCACCACATGCACTGGCATGCCGGCGAGCGCCGCGGTCACCACGGCGAGCGTCGCGGTGAGCGTCTTGCCCTCGCCGGTCTGCATCTCGGCGCAGCGGCCTTCCAGCAGCGCCGCGGCGCCCAGCATCTGCACCGGAAAATGCGCCATGCCGAGGCACCGACGGGACGCCTCGCGCACGATGGCGAAGGCTTCCGCCACTGCCGCCACCTCGCGTGCGCCGCTGAGCCGGAGCGGGTGCCGCAATTCACCGGCGCGCAGCCGCAGCGCCTCGTCGCTCGCGCCGAGGAGCACCTCCTCCATGGCGCAGGCCCGGGCCACAAGGCGCTTCAACCGCCGGCGCCGCCAGGGGGCGAGGGGGAGCACGAGGCTGGCCGCAAGGTTGCGCGCGATGCGGTCGAGCGGGCCGTCGTCTGCGGGCGGGCGCTCTGCGAAGGCCACCGGGCGGGGCAAAGCGAAGAGGGCGCGCTCAGACATTGAACTCACGCAGGAACAGCTGGCGCAGCGCGCGCACCATGCGGAAGCCGATGGGTTCCCACCCATGGTCGAACCGCACATAGACGCGCCCGCCGATCCGCTCCGTCGCGCTCAGGCCCGGCACCTGAAGCTCGAACTGGAACAGGCTTTCCAGAGCGCGCGGCGCGTCGGGCTTGGAGGCATCGACGGCGATCTCGCCGCCGCCCATGGTGCTGAGCGCCGGGCTCGGCAGGTCTTCCTGGGCGGCCGGCACCTCGCGCGACAGGCTCGCGGGAACAGGGTGGTCGATATTGTCGGCGAAGCGCACCAAGACGGCACCGGTGCGCCGCCGCACGAGGTCCACATCGGCCTGAGGCACCACCGTTCGCACCACGGGATCGTCGGCCCCGACCACATAGCCGAGCATGTCCCCCTGGCGCACATAGCGGCCGGGCAGATCGGACGCCTCGGGCACGAGGAAGCGCCCGTCATGGCTCGCCGTAACCGTGCGCTCCTCGTTGCGCTGGCGGTTCACCTCGAGCTCCCCGCGGATCTGCCGCACCTGCTCCTGAAGGATGTTGGCCTGGACCAGATCGACGGTGCGCACCGCATCGAGGCGCAATTGCAGCGCCTCCGCCTGCTTCTCCAGCACCTCGGCCTCGGCGGAAAGTTCGGGGTCGTCCAGCTGGAACAGCGGCGTGCCTTCGCGCACGCTCTCGCCGGCATTGGCTGTGATGGCACGGACATCCCCGCCGGTGCGGGCCCGCACCACCGCCCGCTCGGGCAGCCAGACCACGCCCTGCGCCACGGTCGCATAGGGCACGGGAACCACGAGGAGCGCCGCGAGGATGATGCCCACGACGGCCGCGGTGAAGGTGAGGGCACGGCCGCGCCGGCCCTGCAATTGCGGGCTGAAGGCGAGGTAGCGCAGCCCGGTGACGAGGGGCATGACAAGGCCGTTGATCAGGCCCCAGGCGGCCAGCGCGATGCCGAGGAAGAAGAATTTCGTCCCCACCATCAGCGCGACGCCCAGCATCACCAGGAGGCGATAGAAGAAGGCGGAAACCGCATAGGCCACGAACCAGAGGGGCTCGCCGCGCGCGGTGGCGGGCGAGGTCAGGTCGGGAATGCGGAAGATGTAGCGCTGCACGAGATAGAAGACGTAGCGGTTCGCCCGCGATCCCAGATTGGGCATCTCCAACAGGTCAGCGAGCACGTAATAGCCGTCGAAGCGCAGCAATGGGTTGCCGTTGAAGGCGACGGTGGAGACGCCGCAGATCAGCATCACGTTGAAGGCGACGGCCCGCACCGCGCCGGGCTCCACCAGCGTCCAAACGATCATGGCGAGAGCCGCCAGCGCCGCCTCCACCATGATGCCGGCGCCGCCCACGATGATGCGCCGCCATTTTTCGCGGAACGCCGCCGAAGAGGACGCGTCCACATAGGGCATGGGCACGAAGACCAGCAGCATCACGCCCAGCTCGTGCACCTCCCCGCCCCAGACCTTGGCTGCATAAGCATGCCCCAGCTCGTGGATGGCCTTCACCACGGGGTAGATGAGGATGATGAGGATGAGATTCTGGGCGCTCAGCAGGCGGTCCAGAAGGTCGCCGGTCAGCGCCCCCCAATGCATGGTGGCGAGCACGATGCCGGCAACCACCAGGGCGGCCCAGGCGAGGAAGCCGAGCCGCGTGAAGAGGGGGCGGACCAGCGGCAGGGTCAGGTCGAGGAAGCGGTCCGGATCGAGCAGCGGCACCTTCAGCGACAGGGGATTGCGCAGCTTCATGAGCATGGCCCGCTCGGCCTGCTTCTGGGAGCGGTGCGCCAGCTCGTCCATGTGGGGGAGCACTTCCCCCATCAGAAGGTCCGCGCCGTGAAGCTGGGTGAGCAGCCCGATCACCTCGGTCTGGGTGGGCTGGTCCTCGCCGAGCCGGGTTCCCACCTGCTGCCAGATCTCGTGCACGGTGCGGCGCCCGTCCATGAGGCAGACCACCAGATGCGCGGCGGGGGACAGGCGGTGGAAGCGGCCGCTCTGGTGGTCCTGGAGGATGTACCAGACCTCGCCGCGAAAGCGCTGGCGGTGGAGCTGCGCGTAGGAGCGCAGGCGCGGGCGGAGGTTCGCGACCCGGTACCAGGAGGGATTTTGCAGCGTCCGCGCCATGGCCTTACCCGGTCCAGCGCCAGGTCCAGAGCTTCAGCCAGGAGACGAAGGAGCGGGTCCAGATCCAGACCAGCCGCCGCTCGTCCACATTGATCTTGCCGACGCCGCGCATGCCCGGGCGGATCTGCGGGGGCACGGTGTCGAGCTGGGCCTCCACTCGGAACAGGTTGCGCCCTTCCTTCGCCTTCGCCACGGGCGTGATCTTCGTCACCTTGAAGCCGAACGCCTCGTTGGGCAGCGAGGTCACCACCAGCTCCCCGCTCTCGCCCGCATGGACATCGCCGATCTGGCTTTCATCCACTTCGAGGATGACGCGGTAGCGGTCGAGCGGCGCGACCTCGAACAAAAGCTGGCCCCGCTGCACCGCCCCGCCGATGGCCTGGGAAAGATCGCCCGAGACCACTAGGCCGTTGAACGGCGCGTAGAGCTTGGCCCGTGCCATCTGCTCGTCGATGAGGTTGATCTGCGCCTGGGCCTGCTCCGCCTCGGTGGAGGTAATCTTGGCCTCGGCCCGGTTCCGCTCGCCGAGCGCGCGCTCGTATTCGTACATCTTGCGCTGGCGCTCGGTGACCCAGCGCAGGCGCTGCAAGGCGAGGTCGCGGTCATCGAGGGTCGCCAGGATCTCGCCTTCCGCGACCCGGTCGCCCGCCCGCACCGGCGCCTCCCGGATGAAGCCGTTATAGGGCGCGACCACCGCGCGCTGCACCTCGCCCTCCACATTGGCATCCGCGACGATGCGGTAGGGGCCGGTGGCGAAATAGCTGAAGGCGGCGGCTGCGGCGAGGGCGACCAGGATCGCCTTGCGCACGAGATGGCCGGGCCCGAACAGGCGCACCGCCTGGGTCCCCAGCGCATCCGCCGCCTTGGCCGCCAGCCAGCGGTCGTTCAGCCGCTTCTCGTCGAGGATGGCGCCGAGCACGGAGGCGACGCATTCGGCGGTGGCGATCTCGTCCGCCGTGAACGGACGATCTGCGGGCCGCTCGAAGGTGACCGCGCCGACGAACCTGTCCTTCACGAAGAGCGGGGTGGTGAGGATCGCGCCGCACCCATGGCTCTCCGCTAGAGCGGCGTGGGCGCGCGTCACGTGCGGGTCGGGTGCCAAGGGCGGGAAGAGCAGGACCGCCTGCTGGTCCAGCGCCTCGTCCATGGCCTCACCCAGCTGGCGGACGAGGTTCATCTGCTTGCCGAATTCGGCGCTGTGGGAGACGGCCACCACATGGGCATAGCCGCGCCGCACGAAGCCGATGCCGACCCGCTCGCAACCAAGCTTCAAGGCGAGGCGCGTCACCACCGTGCGGCACGCGGACTTGAAGCTTTCCTGGTCGAGCCCGGCGGCCAGAAGATCCAGCACGGTTTCCAGGCGCGCGCGCGCATCGACTGCGTCGGCGCTCGCATCGCGCAGCAGATGCTCCCGCATCCAGGCGGTGCCCCACTGGAGCTGGCGCATGGCGGCATGGAGGCCGGGCAGGCCCGACGCGCTCATTTCCAGGCCGACAGCGCCCCGCGCCGCGCCGGCCACGAGGATGGGGTAGGCGATCTCTATGGGGGCGTCCGGCAGGTCCGGATCCCGCTGCACCACCCCCTTGCCGGCGGCGAGGGCTTCCTCCATGGCATCGGCAAGCCGCAACGCTGCGTCCGAACCCTGCGGATGGACGGCAAGGGGCGTCAACGCTGTGCCCGGCGCGCCCATCGCGACCACGCCGCACCGGATCGCCGGGATCATGGCGCATTGCAGCGGCAGCCAGGCGGCGGCGAATTCAGCCGGGGGCGCGTTGGCGTCTTCGGCCGCGGCCGACAGCCCGAGCCAGAGCGCCTCATCGATGGTCGCTGAACCGCGCGCCACGCCGTCTTCGGCGGCGCGCCGCGCCGGCCCGCTCACGGCGACGGAGGATATCTCGGCTCTGCTCGCGCTCATCACCCTTCCCGAACCGACCGGAACCCGTTGTCGCGCCTTGGCGGCAGGGGCGGCCGGCGCTTATCGCATATCCACCTTCAGGATGCCGTGCTTGGTCTCATAATCCTTCAACACGCCGCCCAAAGCGAGCCACAGCCGCTTTGCCGCATGGGGGCTGAGGATGATGCGGTCGGTCAGCTCGATCCTCACCTGCTTGTCGTTGGCGACGTTCCAGGTCTTGTTGGTGCCGAAGAACAGGTCCACCTGCTCGAGCGTGCTCTGGATGTTCACCACATTCGCGAAATGGGTGGTCATCTTGCTGTCGTCCCAAAGGACGGCGGCGCGCGGCGCCTCCGCTTGCTCCACGGTGCTCGGGGCACTCGCGGTGAGGTCTTCGCCCGTCTGGCTCATCTGGCTTCTCTCTTCGCTCTCACTCAAGGCTTCAACCCGCCGGCATCCGCCGGCGCGGCATGGGTCGCCGGCAGGAGACACGCATCGCACCATCCGCCTTTGAAAGGTGCAACCCGTCATCCTGTTTCCGGATGACGCCGGCGCGCTATGGTCCTTCCGCCGCCAGTGTCAGACGACGCGCTTCTGTGTCCTGCCCTTGTCGCGCACCGACCAGCCGGATATCCGCGCCGCGTCATTGTCTGCGCGCGCGGGAAGCGCGGCCAGCGAGCCGAGGTAGAGCCAGTCCGGCACGGCATTGTCCACGCGCCGGCCGGAATCCTCCGATGCCGGCTCGGGAGCCAGGACCTTGTCCTGGCCGCCGGGGGCAGGGGGCTCGCCGCTCTGCTGCTTTGCGGGCTGGCCATCCTGCGGGAGGGCGCGTTCCGCCGGTGCAGGCGTGTCGCCCAGGCCTTGCGGCGTGCCTTCGGACGGCTTGTCGTCCTCCGGAGCCTTACCCTGCGGAGCGTCGCCCTTTGCGTCAGGCGCGTTCTGCTGGTCCTGGGCGGGCTTCTTGGCCGCCGCCGGCTCCGTGCGTTGGCTGCTCGCGGCCGCCTTGCCACCGCCCTGGAAGGCGAACTGGTAGGAGCCGGGGATGATCTGCTCCAGATCGGGGAAGTCCGGCGCGAACGGCGCGAAGGTCGCCACGATGCTGAGGGGCGCCTGGAGCTTGAGCGCCAGGGCAGCGCCGCGGGCGGCCGGCGGAGAGGTGGCGGGCGCCGCCGCCGCCAGGTCCACATTGACCACCGTGAGGCGGGTGATGGCCGTGGGGCCGGCGTCGCCGTTCTGGTCGAACGCCTGTGCCGCGATGGTATAGATGCGGGACTGCATGGCCCCGGTGACGTCGCCGTAATGATGGCTCGCGGTGAAGAGGCGCGTGACGGGATCCACCGCCACGTCCTCGAGCGCGGTGCCGTCGCCCCAGTTGATCCGCACCGTCACGATGTCCCGCAGGCCCGGATCATCCACACGGCCGCTCACCGTCACGGTTCCGTTCTCGTTGATCTCCGGGATGCTCGTGGACAGATCGGCCACCACCGGCGGCACGGCGGCCACCGTGACGGCGGTCGTGAGGCTGGTGCTGGCGCCGTCATCGTCGGTGGCGGTGATGGTCACGAGGAAGGACGTGCCGTCGGCCGGCTGGTCCAGATAGCGGTGGGTTGCGCTGAAGGCGCCATTGGCGCCCACGGTCGCGAGCGAGCTGGTCCCGTCGCCCCAGTCGACCATGACCGTCTGGGTGTCGAGGGTGCCGATATCGACGATGGTGCCCGTCAGCGTGACGCTCTCGCCTTCCCGGATCGAGGCCGGCGTGATGGCGATATTCGCGATGGCGGGGGCGGTGTTGAGTACGGTGGCGGTGGTGGTGGCGGCAGCGCTGCTGGCGCCATCGCTGCCCTGCGCCGTCACGCTCACCGTATAGGTGGCATTGTCCTGGTAGGTGTGGGTGGCGCTGAAGGTGCCGTCCGCATTCACCGTGACGCCCGCGCTGGTCGTGCCGTCGCCCCAGGCGATGGTGACCAACTGCGTGCTGCCGGCACGGGCATCTGTCACGACGCCCGTAAGGGTGAGGCTTCCCCCTTCGGCGGCGGGGTTCGGCGTCACCACGAGGCCCTGCACCACTGGCGCCACGCTGTTGACCATCACCGTTGCGGTGACGGCAGCGCTGGTGGCCCCGTCGCTGTCCTGCGCCGTCACGCTCACCATATAGGTGGCGTTGTCCTGGTACGTGTGGGTGGCGCTGAAGGTGCCGTCCGGGTTCACGGTGACGCCGGTGCTGGTCGTGCCGTCGCCCCAGGCGATGGTGACGGTCTGCGTGTCGGCGGTGCCGGCATCGGTCACGGTGCCGGTGAGGGTGAGGTTTGCCCCTTCGGCGGCGGGGTTCGGCGTCACCGCCAGTCCCTGCACCACCGGCGCCACATTGTTGATCGTCACGGTAGCGGTGGCGGCGGCGCTGATGGCTCCGTCGCTGTCCTGCGCCGTCACGCTCACCGTGTAGGTGGCATTGTTCCCATAGGTATGGCTGGCGCTGAAGGTGCCGTCCAGATTCACCGTGACGCCCGCGCTGGTCGTGCCGTCGCCCCAGGCGATGGTGACGGTCTGCGTGTCGGCGGCGCCGGCATCGGTCACGGTGCCTGTGAGGGTGACGTTTGCCCCCTCGGCGGCGGGGTTCGGCATCACAGCCACGCCCTGCACAACCGGCGCCACGTTGTTGATGGTCACGGTAGCGGTGGTGGGATCGCTGATGGCCCCGCCATTGTCCTGCGCCGTCACGCTCACCGTATAGGTGGCGTTGTTCTGGTAGGTGTGGGTCGCGCTGAAGGTGCCGTCCGGGTTCACCGTGACGCCGGTGCTGGTCGTGCCGTCGCCCCAGGCGATGGTGACGGTCTGCGTGTCGGCGATGCCGGCATCGGTCACGGTGCCGGTGAGGGTGACGCTCGTTCCTTCATCGGCGGGGTTCGGCGCCACCACCAGGCCCTGCACCACCGGCGGCGTATTGGCCACAGTGAGCGGCACCGAGAGGCTGGTGCTGGCGCCGTCATCGTCGGTGGCGGTGATGGTCACAAGGAAGGACGTGCCGCTGGCTGGCTGGTCCAGATACTGGTGTGTGGCGCTGAAGGTGCCGTCCGGGTTCACCGCCACATTGGTGCTGGGGGTGCCGTCGCCCCAATCGACCGAAACCGTCTGGATGTCGAACATGCCGGCATCGACGATGGTGCCCGTCAAGGTGACGCTCTCGCCTTCGGATATTGAGGCCGGCGTGAAGACGACGTTCGTGATGACGGGGGCGGCGTTGAGCACGGTGGCGGTGGTGGTGACGGGTGCGCTGGTGTCCCCGTCGCTGTCCTGCGCCGTCACGCTCACCGTATAGGAGGTGCTGGCGGTGGAGCCGGGCTGGTCGTTATAGGCGTGGGTGGCGCTGAAGGTACCGTCCGGGTTCACTGCGACGTTGGTGTTGGCGGTGCCGTCGCCCCAATTGATGGTGACGGTCTGCGTGTCGGCGCCGCCGGCATCGGTGGCAATGCCGGTGAGGGTGAGGCTCTCCCCCTCGGTGGTGGGGTTCGGCATCAAGGTGAGGTCGCTGACGGTCGGCGCCACGTTGGGAATGGTGGCGTTCACGGTCGCCGTCGCCGTACCGCCGTCGCCGTCGGACACCGTCACGGTCACGCTCACCGCGCCGCTCTGACCATAGCGGTGGGACAGGTCGAAGCCGGTGGCGCCGCTCGCCAGGGTCACCACCTCGGGGTCGCTGCCGTCGCCCCAATCGATGGTCAGGGTGAAGGTGTCGGTGCCGGGGTCGGAGATGGTTCCGACCAGGTGGCTGACGCTGCCCTCGGGGGCGGGGTCCAGCGCCACGCTGGAGAGAACGGGGACGGCATTGGACACCGTCACGGTCTTGTCGACGCTGTAGCTGCCGTCATTGTCGACCAGCGTCACCTTGATGTTCATGACGCCTTCGTCGGCGAACACATGGGTGAGGGTGGCGGTCGGGGTGGTGACGGTGCTGGTGCTGCCGTCGCCCCAGTCCACCACCCAGCGGATGACGGCATCCGCGCCGGGATCGGTGCTGCTGAGGGTCAGCGTATAGGGCGCGCCTTCCACTGACGTGGAGGCGCCCGAGACGGTGATGGACGGCACGACTTCGGTCACCGTGACGGTGGCGTAGACGTCCGTGCTCAGGCCGTCGCTGTCGGTGACCCGGCCATGGATGACATGGGTGCCGGCGACTGTGAGGTATTGGCTGGGAATGACTGCGCTGGATGCGCTGGAGCCGACGATCTCGAAAACCCCATCATCGTCGAAGTCGTAGCTGTAGGTGAAGGTGTCGGTGCCGGACGGATCCCGGACGTTCACGAACGAAACCGTCGCCGACCCGCGCTCGGGCACGCTCGCCGGGTTGACCTCCAGGGTGGCCGTGGGGGCGACGGCATCGACCGTCAGCGTCGTGGCCTGCGCCGCCGTCACGGTGATGTTGCCGGCATAGATGGCAGTCACGCTCACCGTAAAGGTGCCGTCATCGGAGACGCCCAGAGCGGAGAGCTGTGCCCAGGTCAGCGTGGCGCTTGCGCCGGATGTCGGATAGCTGGCCCCGTTGATGGTCCATGTGAACGACACCGGCGTGCCGGGGGCGCTGGCCGTCAGGGTCACGCCGCTGCCTTCGTCAGTCACATAGGGGCCGCCCACGCCGATCTGGCTGGGAGCGACCGTGGCGGTGATGGGGAAGGGATTGGCCGAGACGAAGTTCGAGGAATCCTCGTCCATGGCGCTGACGACGATGCTGCGCGGGCCGGGTGTCAGATAGACATGGCTGGCGCCGGTGGCGTCGGCCCCCAGTTCCTCCACCACGCCGTCGCCCCAGTCGATCTGCCACTTGACGATGGTGTCGTCGCCGGGGTCGGCCGCGGAGAAGGTCAGGTTGTAGGTGCCGCCCACGTTCGCCGTGGACGCGCCGGTGACGGTGATGGTCGGGCTGGCATTGGTGATGATGAAGAAGACCTGCGCGTCCGAGGACAGGCCGTCCCCATTGGTCGCGCGCACCCAGACCGAATAGGTGCCGTCGTCGACGATGCCGATCTGCGCCAGCTGCGCCCAGGTGAGGGAGAGGCTCCCGCCGCTGGTCTCGAATGTTCCGTCGCCGTCCAGATCCCACGCCACGCCGGTGAGCTGGTTGGTGGTGCCGAGCGGGGTGATGGAGACCGAGAGCGTCAGGCTTTGCCCCTCGGCGATGGTCACCGGGTTCGTGGGCGCCGTAATGAGGGGGGCCGCGACCACAGCCGTGGATGCGAACCCATCATAGGTGAGCGTTCCCGCGCCATCGACGGTCAAGGTGCCGGCGGAGGGGTCCGGAACCGTGGGCAGGTAGTTCGGCGTCTGCGGGTTCGGGTTCTGGGGATCGAAGATCAGGGCGTCGTCGGCATTCGTTCCGCCGCCATGGGCGGTGGTGGTGGCGCTCGCCGGCAAGTTGGCGCCCGAGACGATGACCTTGTCTTCCCCCGCGCCGCCGGAGACGGTGGTGTTGGCATTCGCCCCGACGCGCGAGATGCGCAGGGTGTCGTCGCCATTCCCGCCATCCACCGTGACGGTCGCGCCTGCGGTGGTGAAGGAGAGGATGGCTTCGTCCGCGCCGTCGCCGAGGTCCACGCTGGTGGTTGCAGCCGCGGCCTTGAGTGTGACGCGGTCGTCTCCCCCGCCCGTCGAGATGGTCAGCGACGTGGTCCCCGCGCCCGGTGCGGCATCCACGGAGATGGTGTCCGCGCCCGCGCCGGTGGAGATGGAGAGCTCTTCGATCCCGGAATGGTCCACCACAAGATCGGAGCGGCGCGCATCGGAAAGGTTGATGTTCAGCCAGGCGAGGCCGCCTTCGCCGCCCGCGCCGCTAGCCACCAGAAGCCGCGCGCCGTCCACGGCCAGCGCGGCCGGCGCGCCGATGCCGGAGACGCCGCCGACTGCGTCGGTCACGATCTGCACGAAGGTCAGCTTGCCGGTGTCCGCGTTGCGCTTGAACACGGAGACGCTGTTGCTGCCGGCGCCCGAGACGAGGACATATTGCCCGTCCTGCGTCGCCACCACGTCGCTCGGGCCCTCAAGCCCCCGCACGCCATTGACGCCGTTGGCGAGCGTCTGCTGGTGGGTGACGGTCACGCCCGACACGTCGAACACCGTCAGGGTGCCGCCCGTGGCGCTGGTGACGTAGAGATCGGTGCCGCTGAGTGTGAGGTCCGAGGCGCCCGCAAGGCCGAGGCTTGTGCCGGCGAGCGTCTGCTGGACGGCCAGCGTCTGGCTGTCCAGCACCAGGAGGGCGTTGTTGGCCGCGCTGGCGACGAACACGCGCGCGCCGTCGGCGCTCACCGCGATCTCGCTGACGCCGGAGATGCCGGTAGTGCTGGTGCCGGCGCTGAGGGCGCCGGTGGCAATATCGACATTGAAGACCGCAAGGCCACTGGCGCCGCCCGCATAGAGGCGGGTGCCGTCCGCGCTCAGGGTGATGGTGTCGAACATGTTGTTCGCGCCGGTCACCGTCTGGAGGAAGGCGAGGTCGCCCGTGCTGGTGGAGCGGGAGAAGATGGCGATGGAATTCGAGGTCGGCGAGGACACATAGACGAACCGGCCGTCGGCGCTGAGGCTCACATCGCTCGCGCCGGCAAGGCCCGAAACCCCCGCCGCGCCGTCATGGAAGGCCTGGCGCTGGCTGCCGTCCGCATTGATCACCACCAGGGCGTTCTCCTGGGCCGAGACCGCATAAGTCTGGTCCAGGGTGTCATTGCTGGCGGCGATGGCGGTGAGGCCCGAGATCGGGTTCTGCGCCGGCGCGGCCGGCGCGTCCGCGCGCAGATAGAGCACTTGCCCATCGACGATGGTGACGTTGGAGAGGCTGCCGCCGATGCCGCCAATGCTGGCGCTCACCGTGGTGGCGCTCTCGGGGATCAGGGTCGCCCACACGGCATGGGAGGCGAGCAGCGACATCACACTGCCGGTGCCATTGCCGCCGAAAATCTGCTGGGCGCTGTAGCCGCCGGTCATCAGCGCCTGAGCCGCCTCGCCGACACCCAGTGAAGGGTCGGCGAGGGCGAAGCCGGTCAGGTTGACGTACAGCAGCATGTCGTAGCCGGTGTAGTCCTCCCCGTCCGCCCCGATGTCGAGCCGGATGACCGCGATCAGCGCGTCGCTCGGCGGCGTGGTCATGGCCGACATGATGTCGGTGGCGGTGATGCCGTCCAGCACGCCGTAGATCCAGGAACCGCCCACCATGTCGGCGATTAGCGACGTCTGCCCGTCGCCCGCGAGGTAGGTGTTCGCCTCGCGCGGGCCAGTGGAATAAATGGTAGTCGAGCCGGTCACATTGGCGCCGCTCGGCGCGCCGCCCACGGAGGTGATGACGTTGCCGGGGCCGGTCACGATGGACGTGTTGCCGGCGAAGATGAAGCGGCCATTGCCGCCCACCGTGCCGCCGGTTCCGCCTGATGTGTTGACCTGGATGCCGTCCGCCACGATGTCGGTGGCGTAGAGCTTGATGGTGCCGCCCGCCCCGCCTGCGCCATCGCCGCCCTGGCCGCCTGCGCCACCCACGCCGCCCGCGGCGCCCGTACCGCCCGCGGCACCGTCTCCGCCGTCGCCCGCGCCATCGACGGGCTTGTCGCCCGGCAGGCCAGCGGTTCCGCTGCTGCCGCCGCCGCCGGTAGAGCCGCCGGTGCCCGACTGGCCCGTCGTGCCGTTGCCGCCGGTGGCTCCGAAGCTGGTGGACGCACCGGTGGAGACCGTGATGCGCCCGAGCGCGCCGATTTCAAGCGCGCCGCCGCCAGCACCGCCGACACCGCCCGCGCCGCCCGATCCGCCGACACCGCCCGCGCCGCCCGCGCCGCCGCTGCCACCGGCCCCGCCATTATTGCCGGTGTCCGGGGCTGCGGGATTGCCCGAGGCGAAGCCGCCAGCACCACCGCCGCCGCCGCTGGTGCCGCTCGCGCCACCACCGCCGCCTGATCCGCCGGCTGCACCGCCGCCCGCGCCGCCACCACCACCGCCGGAAAGCTGGGTGCCGGCGCCGGTGTTCTGACCGGCGCCACCATCGCTGCCGTCGTTGCCGCTGCCGCCCGCGCCGCCGCCGTTTCCGTTGTTGCCGCTGGAACCGGCGCTGCCGTTATAGCCGGTGCCGAAGTCCCATTCGCCGCCCGCGCCGCCTGCGCCGCCGCCGCCGGTCGTGCCTGCGCTGCCGCCGCCGGTGTGGGTGCCGGCCGTGCCGCCCGCGCCGCCGCCGCCGGACGCTGCATTCACGCCGGCCCCGCCCGCCGCGCCCGTGCCGCCATTATTGCCTGTTCCGCCGGTCTGTCCCGCATTTGCGGTGCCGTTTCCGCCGGGATTGCCGTCATCGTCGGTCCCGGTGCCACCCGCGCCGCCATCCGTCGCGCCGCCGCCGGCACCCGCCGTGCCGCCCGTGCCACCGGTGCCGGCCGTGCCGCCCGCGGTGCCGCCGCCGGCGCCGGCCGTGGTCCCGCTCGCGGACACGTCGAATATGACGCCCGCGCCGATGGTCACATCGTTGCCGGCAAAGAGCGACAGGGCATGGGCGCCGGTGGCGCTGATGCGGACGCCCGCCGCGATCACGAGGTCGCCGGTGAACGCGAAACGGGTGATGCCGCCCTGTGTGCTCACCACAATGCCCGCCGCCGCGATCTCGGCGGACGAAGAGCTGGCGTTGAGCGTGACGCTGCCGGCCACGATGGAGCCACTGGCGATCCGGCCGGTCGCGGTGTTGAAGGAGATATTGCCGGCGATCTGGAACTGCTGGATCTGGTTCGTCGCGGGCGGGACCTGGGCGATGATCACGTCCTGGGCGACGATGTTGTCCACCGATACGCCGGACGCGGTCCACGTGACCTGCGTCACCGTCGCGAACGCCGCGCCGAGCGTGTAAGTCCGGAAGCCGACGCCCGCCGCCACGCTGATGGTGGTGGTGACCGTCTGCCCGTTTGCCGTGAGGCCCGTGAAGGTGACGTTCCGCGTGCCGGTGCCGTCGGCCGCGAGCGAGATGGAATAGAGCGCGAAGGCGTTGCCGGTGGCCGTGCCGTTTGCATTGGCCGAGCGCAGGGTGAGCACGTCCGCGTCGGATGCGCCCGACGCGGATGGGCTGAAGCCGTCATTGCGCACCAGTGTGCTGCCGGAAGTGGAGAGGCTGAAGCCGTCCTCCACATAGGCGACGAGGCCGTTCTGCATGCCGTCGAAGGTCAGCGCGTGCGTGTAGTCCACATAGGTCGCGGACCCCTGGCCGGAGACCACCTGGAGGCCGGCGTGCAGCTCCACGCTGTCGCCGTCGATGGTTCCGTCCACGTCGCCGGCATCGGACACGATGGAGAGCGTGTCGCTCTGGCCGCCGCCGATGATCTTGGTCCGTTCGGCGCCATCGGTGGAGACCACGGTGGCCAGCGCGCCGCCCGCCCGGGGGGCCGCCTGGATCACGCCGTTCGCGACCGTCCAGGCGATGGCGCTGGAGGTATTCGCCGAATTGTCCACCACAAGAAGTTCGAGATCGAGGCTGAGGCCCGTGAAGCCGCCGCCCGCCGGGATGCCGGGGATCTGCAGGGTCAGGCTGTCGCTGCCGCTGCCGCCGGAGATCACGGTGGGCGCGGTGCCGATGGTGGAGGCGAAGAAGGTGTCGTTGCCGCCGCCACCGTCGATCTGGAGCTTGGTGGCGGCGAAGCTCTCATTCAGGCTGAGCGTGTCGTTACCGCCGCCGAGGGCGATGCTGACGAGGCCGAGGCCGGAGAAGGTGATGTCGCCGGCCGTCAGGCCCTCGATGACGCCTTCGCCGGCGCTTGCGCCATCACGCACCTTGCCCGCCGTCACGGCGCTGGTGCGGCTCGCCTGGTTGATGGCCAGGGTGTCGGCGGCATCGCCCGTCACGCGGATATCCGCGGCGGTGTCGATCACCGTCAGCGTGTCCGCGCCCGCGCCCAGGTTGAAGGTGCCGCTCTGGGCGAGGCCGCGCACCTCTATGGTGTCGTTGCCGCCATTGGCGTTGACCGTGATGGGAGCGGAGCTGCCCAGGACGACCAGCGTGTCGGCGGCCTCGCTCAGCGACACGGCAAGCGACTGCATGCCCGAGAAGGCGACCCCGCCCGCCATGCCGCTGCCGGTGATGAGGCTGCCGCCGGCCGCGTTGGCGATGGTGAGGTTCGCGGCCTGGAGCGACGACACGGAGAGGGTGTCGAGACCGTCGCCCGTGAGCGTGAGGAGACCACCCATCTGCGTGAGGTTGGTGCCGACCAGGAAGGCATCGGCGCCACCACCAGCATCGATGGTGGTGGCGGCGGAGGTGCCGGAGACGGAGATCGTGTCGCCGAGCGTGCCGAGCGAGAGCCCAACCTGTTCGAGGCCGCCATAATAGAAGCCGCCGGAGGCATTTCCGGGCGTGAGGCCGAGAATGCTGGTGGCGCTCACGGCCACGTTGCGGGCGACCGTGTCCGCGGTGTCGACGATGGTCAGCGTATCGCTGCCTGTTCCGCCTGATATATCCAGGCGGCTCGCGAAGGCGGCCAGCGTGTTGTCGTTGCCGGCGAGGCGGATCTGGTCGTCGCCGCCGCCGAGGTCCATCTGGACATTGATGTTGGCGCCGGTGACCGTCACCCCATCCGCGCCCGAGCCGAACTGGAGGGCAAGGCTGGCCAGCGTGCCGAACTGCACCGAGGCGCCGAGGCCCATGCCGGTGATCTGGGTCGTCGACAGGGTCGCGGTCCGGCCGGACGTGGCGCCGCTGTCATCGAGCAGCAGCGTGTCCATGCCGTCGCCGCCCTGCAGCACGACTTGGCCGAGAATGGTCGAGAGGACGCCCCCGCTGGCGCCCGCCGCGGTGGCGGTGCTGCCCAGCAGGATGGCGTCGGTGCCGAAGCCGGCATTGATGGTCAGGGTCGAACCGTTCTGCAGCCGGCGCAGCGAGATAGTGTCGTTGCCGGCGCCGGTCGCAACCGAGATGGCGGTGGCCGCGATGAGGCCGCGCAGATCGACGGACGCGCCCGTCGCCGGATCCTGGTCCCCCGCGTCCCCGACGATCGAGACGGTGCCGCCGGCGGAGATGGTGCTTGTATCGGAGGTGAGGACATTGTCTCCGGCCTGCAGCGTGACGGTGCCGGCCAAGGCCGAGACCTTCGCATTGTCGGAGAGGGTGAGGTCCTCGCCCGAGGCCAGGCTGTCCAGTACGGAGAGCACGACATTGCCGCCGGTCGAGATCACGCTGTTGACCGAAAGCCCGCCGCTGACATCGGTGATGAAGATGCCGCTGGAGGTGCCGGTCGTCAGCGCAGTGAGTGCGCCGGACGCGCCGCGCGCATCGATCAGGAGCGCCTGCTGGGCCGTGCCGATGCTGCCGGTGGTCGCGGTGAGCGATATGGTCTCGGCCACAATGCTCGCGCCGGAGCCGGACCCGGTGATTGAGCCGGCATTCAGGCTCACCGTGCCGTTGCTCGCGGTGGCGGAGGCGACGGCGAGCGCCCCGGCGGCGCTCACATAGACGCCGCTCAGCGCATTGGCCGTGAGCCGGGTAGAGCCGCCGGGATTGGCCGAGATCAGGATCGGCGCGGCGGAGGAGCCCACGGAGCCGGCCAGCGCGGACAGCACCACCGCGGCGCTGACGATGCTGCCGCCATTCGCCAGGATGCTGCCGCCGGCATTGGTGATCGTGGTGGTGCCGAAGGGATTGGAGATGACGCCGGAGATGAGGACGTTGGCGGCGCTGGTGTTGACGATCTGTATGTTCGTCGCCGTGGTGATCGCACCATAGGTCGGCGTGAATCCTGAATAGCCGGCGGTGCCGGTCACTTGCGGCCGCTGGTTGGAGGCGCCGTAGACCGCGTTGATATTGCCGATGGCCAGCGTCATCGCCGAATTGTTGGTGATGAAGACGTTGGCGAAATTGCCGATGGTGTTGATGGTGGGCGCGCCGGTGAGGCTCGCGCTCGACACGGACGGCACCACGTCCAGGGTCGAGGAGGACAGGACGAACGCGATGGTGCCGCTGGAGGACGCGCTTCCGGCGATCGACCCCACGGTGATGGTGTTATTGGCGATGGTGGCGGTCGCGCCGCCGCTCGCCGTCACCTGTCCGCTGGCGTCCACCACCAAAGTCGGGTCCTGAGCGCCGAGCATCGTCACCGTCCCGTTGAAGACGATGGTGCGCGTGTAGGTGAGGGTCCGCGCGCTGGACGTGTTGCCACCGATATTGATCAGGCCGCCGCTGACGGTGCCGCTGGGGTTGAGGTTCGGCGTCGCCTGGGCGGAGGCTTCGACGGTGAGGGCGCGGGTGGAGATCTGCGCGCCCTGCGCCACGCCCACGCTGGTGGTGAAATTGGCAATGAGGGTGGCGAGGCCGTAGGGCGTGGCGATGAGGTTCCACGCATTGGAGAAGGCCGTCGGAGTGGCGGTGAGGTTCGACTGGTTCGCCGTCAGGGCGACGCTGGTCGTTCCCGTGATGGCCGCGCCGGCATTGACGTTCACGGTCGCGGACGAGGTGACCGTCGCTGTCGCCTCGGCATCGAGATAGCCATAGGCGCCGCCGGCAAGGGTGTTGAAGCTTGGTGCGATGTTGAGCTTCGCCACCTGGGCCGTGACCGCGACCGTCACGCCGGTGAGGGAGGCGTTGTTCGAGATGGTGACCGTGGTGGCCCCGGTGAAGGTGATGCTGCCCGTGGCGACGGGCGCCGCCCCCAGCGCCGAAATGGTGGTGGCGTCTCCGCTCAGCGTCGCCGCATTCGACGATGTGGCAGAAACCGAGAGATTGCGTCCGGCCGCAAGCGCGGCGCTGCCACCCACCGTCACGCTGGTGGTGTCCGTCATGGTCGCCCCGACCGTGGCGGAATCATAGCTGCCCAGCAGGGCCCCGCCGCCGGTGACAGCCGTCTGGGTGAGGGAATTGTTGGTGGTGGCGGAGATGGTGATGTCGCGGGACGCGGTCAGCGCCGCGCTGGTTCCGAGCGTGATGGTGTTCGTGCTGCGGAGCGATGCGTTGGCGTTGGTGCCGCCATAGGCGATGCCGACGGCCCCGCCATAGCCGCGGGATTCGACGGACCCGGAGATTGCGACGTTCGTCTTGAGGCTGATGTCGCCCGCGGTCGCGGTGAGCACGGCGCCTGTGCCGATGGCGATGGTGGTGCTGGACGTGATGGTGAGCGTGGAATAGAGCGCCGCGACATTGGCGATGAGCGAGCCCGTCGCCGCGAAGCCTTCGAGCTGCGGCGTCACGGTGTTGGAGGCGTTCACGCTCAGCGATGCGCCCCGGACGCGGCTGTTGTTGCCGATATTCGCCTGGACCGTGTTCGCGATGGTGTTGTTTGCCGACACCACGCCCACGCCCACCAGCGACAAGAGGCCGGAGCCCACCTTCATCGAGGTCGTGATATGGTCGCTCGCGGCAACGGACACCGCGCCGGTGCTGGTGAGGGTGACGGAATTGCCGATCTGGGCCGACACCGTGCCGGACACCTCGACGCCGGCATAGGCCACGGGAACGGCGCCGATGGCTGCCGCCAGGGCCGCCGCCACATAGCCGAACGAATTGCCCGGGGGCGTGATGGTGACGGAGCGCGTCGCGCTCAGCGTCATCGGCCCGGTCACATCCATCTGCGTGTTGTCGGAAATCTGCGCGCTGACGCCGCCGTCATAGGTGGTGTGCAGCACCGTCACGCCGACGCCCGCGAAGGCGGACCCGCCCAGCGAGCCGGCGAACACTTCCTGCGTTACGGTCGCCGTGGCGGCGACCGTGGTCGCGCCATAGCCGGAAAGGGTGGCGCCGCTGGCCCCGGTCGCGCCGGGCTGGTTGCCCACCAGCGCTGTCACCGCGGAATGGTCGTTGATGACCGCCACCGCAGCGCCGACGCCGGCGTAAAGGCCGCCGCCCACCGCCATGCCGGCGACCCAGATGTCGGCGGTGCGCGACGCCGTGACGGAGAGCGCGCCGCCGCTGCCGGTGAGCACCGCGCCCGCGCCGATATAGGCCTGAACCCCGGCGTCCACATAGACGATGGCGATGCCGGCGCCGACGCCCGCCGCCGCAAGGCCGATGCCGACGGCGCCGGTGAGGGCGACGAGGTTGACGCTCTGCGCGGCGTTGACGGAGAGGCTCCGCGAATTGATCCGGGCGCCGGCCTCGACGCCCGCCGTGGTGCCGCTGGCGACGGGGCCGGCGGAGAGCACGCCGTTGCTGAGCTGGTTCTGCGGCGCCCCGGCAATCATCTGGTTGCGGGCCTGCGCGCCGCCCTGGCCGTCGAGCGTGAAGCTCTGGGTGGCGCCGGTGGCGGCCGGCGTGAGCTGGATCGACCGGCCGTTCAGCGCGTCCGCAAGGCTGGTCGCGAGCGCGATCCTGTTGGGATTGCTGGCATCGACGATGGCGTAATAGGTGCGGCCACTGGTCAGGCCGCCGATGGGCGCGCCGCTGCCGGCATTGTAGATGACCGCCTGTCCGGTCGCGAGATTGTAGTTGGCGCCGAGATTGATGGTGTCCGTAGTGGGATCGACGGCGGTGCTGGAATTGAAGCTCGGCGCGGGGTTCGTGGTGGCGGCCGACTGGATGGCGCCCGACAGGCTCTGGTCGAGGAAGGAGCCGACATTCCCGTTGCTGTTCGCAAGCACATTGGTGGTGTCGTCGGCACCGGTGATCTGGCCGTCGCCATTGCTGTCGGTCTGGTAGGTCCCGTTGACGTTGCCGCCCACATTGTAGACCACGACCGAGCCCTGCACGCCCACCGTGCCGCCGCCGCCGCCACCCACGGCATGGCCCTTGAACGTCCAGTCATTGAGCGCGTTGACCGAGACCGCCCCAGCGGCTGAGACCTGCGTGCCCGCGCCGATGAGCGCGACCGTGTTGTTGTCGATGGTGCCCACATCCACGCTGGCGCCGACACCCACCGCGCCGCCGATGGCGAGGTTTCCGGCGAAGCTGTAGATGTTCATCCTGTTGGTGGCGGAGACGTCCACCGCCTGGTTGGCGTTGGTCCCCGCGCCGGTGTTCTGGTTGATCTGGGCGGCGCCGGAAATGGTCGCCCAGGTGCCGCTGTTGATGCTCTCCACCGTGACCGCGCCATAGACCCCGACGCTGCCGCCGCCGCCGGCGCTTCCGCCGACATTGGTCACCGTCTCGGAGGACGACGCCTCCACCGCCACGCCCACGAGGCTGCCGGTGCTGTTCGCGCCGGGCCAGTTGGCGTTCGGGATGCCGGTGATGCTGCCGGGGCCGTTGCCATAGGCATCGACGCTCGCGCCGCCGCCGATATTGGCGCTGGTCTGCTTGTCGACGATGACCACGCCCGCGCCGGCGCCGATGCCCGCGCTGCCGCCGATGGAGATGGAGCCGCCCACATTGACGATGGAGGTGTTGTCGCTGGCCCCCACCAGGACATTGCCGTTCGCCGTCACCGCCACAGCGCCGCCGATGCTGGCCTGGGTCTGCAGGTCCATGCCCACCCAGCTCATGGAGCCGGCGATGCCCGCGCCCCCCGCGGCCCCGCCGACGCCGGCGGCCACGCTCACCACATTCTCGCTCGCCCGCGCGGTGACGGACACGTTGCCCTTCGCGTTCACCACGGTGCCGGTGCTGCCGTTGCCGGCGATATAGGCCTGCGTGATGCCGTCCAGATAGACGCGCGACAGTCCCGGCATCACGGCGGCGCCGCCGGAGCTGTAGCCGGCGACGGCGGCCACCGAGAGCATGGTGTATGAATGGCCCGCACCCACCGACACGTTCTGCTGGCTGGACGCCTGGCTGGTATCCGCGTTGATCTGCGCGCCGCTGTTGATGTAGGCGAGGGTGCTTACGTAGTGGTCGCTCCACTCACCCGCCGCCGCGACCAAGGCACCGCCGGTGCCGACGGCCAGCCCCACGCCGAAGCCCTTCAGGTTTTCCAGGCTCACGGCGGAGACGATGACGCCGCTCTGCAGGGATTTCATCGCCGTCTGCTGGCCGGTGAAGGACTGGTTGACGTTGAGGCCGGCACTGGAGGCGCTGGCGGTCTGGACCGGGTCGGAGAGCGACATGATGGTCTGCGTCGCCGTCGCGTCCATGCCGGTGGTGTCGAGCACGATGAAGGTGCCGAGCTGCGCGTTGGCGGCGCTGGACGCGAACCGCACATGGTTCGCATCCACCACGATCACATAATAGGTCTGGCCGCTCTGGAGCCCGCCGATCACCGGGCCGGTGGCGATGTAGAGGACCTGCTGTCCCGTGACATAGCCGTGGCCCGTCGCCGTGATCGTGCTGCTCGCCACGTCGCCTGTGGTGAAGGCGACGCTGCCGCTCGATCCGGCGGGGGAGGCCACGAGGAGCGACTGCACCGAGGCGCCCGGCGTCGCGGAAAGGGCGATCGCCGGCCCGCCGTTCGTCGCCGAGAGCTTGATGGTGTTCGCATCGATGACGATGACGTAATAGACCTGCCCGGCGGTGAGGCCGCCGATGGGCGTGTCCGCGCTGAGCACCACCTGCCGGCCGTTCTGCAGGTTGTGGCCCGGTAGTGTGATCTGGTTGTTCACCACGGCGCTGGGCAGGAAGGCGAGGCCTGGCGCGGTCTGGCCGGTGAGCGTCGCGATGCCCGCACCCTGCGCATTGGCCGTCACGCTGGCGCCGGTGTCGATATAGGCCGTGGTGGTCTTGTAGAGCTTGTTGAGCCCGAGGCTGGCGCCGACGCCGAGGCTGGTGCCCCAGCCGAGGCCGCCGGAAATCTGCGTCGCATCGGTGGAATCGAACGCCGTCACCGCGACATTGTTCTGGGCCGTGACTTGCGCGCCCGCGCCGATATAGGCGGTGGTGTTCAGGGTGAGGACCGTCACCGCCGCATTGGCGCCGACCCCGGTCGCGCTCGACGATACGCTGAGCGCCAGGGAGCCGGACCACACGTCCGTGGAGGCCTGGGCGTTCACCACCACGTTGCCGCCCGCGGCGACCTCGTTGTTCCCGCCGATATAGGCGCTCACGTTGCGGGTGATCCAGGGCGTGTCGACGCCCGCGGTGCCGGCCGAGCCGCCGCTGGTGGAGATGCCGAGCGCCCCGCCGACGCCGACCACGAAGGTGGAGCCGTAGGCGGCCACGTTTACGTCTGCGGCGGAGTTGATGTTCGCCGCTGTCGGGACGGCGGTGCGCGCGCCGACATAGGCGCTGACCGTGCTGTTGATGGTGGTCCAGGAGACGGAGGCGGAGCCAGCCCCCTGGCCCCCGACGGCGCCGCCAGCGGCAATGTTGGTGATGCTCTGGGTGGAGGAGGCCTCGATGGAGAGGCCGTGGACGGTGGCGCCGGTCACGTCGGTGATGGCGGTTCCGTTACCCGCGGAGACCGTGGCGGCGCCATCCAGATAGGCCGTGACCGTGTCGGTCACGTTGGAATGGGCGACGCCGAAGCCGAAGGCCTTGGAGCCGGTGTCCTTGCCCAAGGCCGCATCCCCGGCGATGTTGCGGATCACCGACTGGTTGGTGGCGAGGATGCGGACATTGCCGTCGGCCGTGATGGCCGACGCGCCGGTGATCTGCGCGGCGATGGTGGTGTTCACCGTGCTCCAGGAGACCGAGCCCGCATAGCTGCTCTCCGCAAAGGAGATGCCCGCGGCCACCGACACGATCTGCGCCGCACCGCTTGCCTGGACCAGGACGTCGTCCTCGGCGGCCACGGTGGTGCCCGTGATCTGCGCCGTCACGGTGGCGGAGACGATGTTGACCGCGATGGCGGCGCCGGCGGCGCTGCTGTAGTCGCCGCCGATCATGGCGATGCCGCCATTGACGGCGGTGATGACCGTGCCGTCGCTGGCGGAGACCGAGACCCCGCCTGCGCTGTCGATGCTTGGGGTGATGCCGGCGGTCACGCCGCTGGTGGGCGTCGTGGTGGTGAGCGATGCCGTGATCGTCTTCACCATGACGTTCACGGACAGGCTCGCGGCGATCGAGTTGCCGCCGCCCGTGGTCAGCGCGGCGCCGATCCCCACAGCGACGATCTGCGCCGTGCTGCCGGCAGAAACGGAAACATCGCCGTCAGTGCTGGTGGTGATGGAGGCATAGTTGATGAACGCGTTGACGCCGATGGCGATCTCGTTCCAGGCGAGCGCGGCGCCCACGGAGTTCGCGCTCGAGGCCATATCCGCCTGGCCCCAGGCGAGGCTGCCGGCGATGGACAGGATATTGGACGAATCCGAGGCCGAGACCGAGACGGATCCCGCGTCCACGATCGCCTGCTGAATGCCGGCGCTCACCGGGGTGCTGGCGCCGTCCAGCGCCTTGACGACATTGACGGTGACGATGCCCGCGACTTCCGAGCTCTGCTGGCCGGAGCCGATGGCGGCGGTGACGCCGATGGCCTGGATCGAGTTGTCGTTCTTCGCGCAGACGGTGACAGCGCCGGTTGTGGTGATGTCGGACAGGGCCGTCTTGCTTGATATCAGCGCGCTGGTGCCGGAGGCGATCTCGTTGAACGCGATGGAGGCGCCGATCCCGAGCTTCGACTTGCTGGCGGAAATGCCGCCGCCATAGGCGTAGATGCTGAGCGAGCTGTTTGCGGTCACCGCCAGCGAGGCGGCGCTCAGTATCACGACGCTGTCCACCAGCGCGGCCGCGACGTCGGTGACGCGGTTGACGGCCACGTTGCCCGCCGCCGCCCATTTCCCCTGCGGGTTGGAATCGTAGCCGAGGCCGGCGGAGACGGACACGACCGACCCGGTGTTCGCGGCTTTGACGGTGACGGCGCCGCTGGCGGTCAGGTCCGAAAGGCCGATGAGCGAGGCGCTGGTCTGGAGGTCGAGCAGATTGATGTTGACGGCGCCGGCGACGGTGGTCGAGCCGGAACTGTTGGACACGAGGCCGAGCGATGCGGCGCCCACGAGGCTGACGACGCCGGTGCTGTCGGTCGCATTCACGTTGAGCGAGGCGACGTCGAAAGGCCCGGATGTGGAGACGTAGGCGTTGGTGGTGTCGCTGAGGGTGAGGAGGTTCACCGAGCCGGCGATGCCGATGCCGGTCTCATCATTCCCCACGCCGGCGACATTCGGCGCGCCCACATTGGGCACCTGGGCGCCGGCAAGCGCGTTCTGGCCGCTGGCGGCCGGCTGGTCCGGGGATCCGCTATAGGTCCCTGCGACGGCGATGGACCAGAAGGTGCCGGCATTGGTCGACGTGACCGAGACGGCGCCGGCATTGATATTGATGCCGGCAAGCCCGGTCGTCGACGCGCCGGGCTGCGCGCCGATATAGCTGACGACGTCGCGGTCGACGACCTTGACGATGACGCTCACGCCCACGCCGAGGCCGCCGCCGGTGAAGGAGGCGGGCGTGCCGGCGATCTCGATCTGCGTGCCTCCGGTGGAGGCCGTCACGTTCACCGCCCCGCCGGTGATGGTTGTGACCTGGCTGCCATCCTGGATGGCGGCGACAACATCGCTGTTCTGCGTGGTGACGATGAACGACCCGGCGATGGACTTGCCGTTATTGGAGGAAACCGACGCACCCGCCTGGACGATGTTCAGCAGGAAGGTGTCTTCGGACGCATTCACCGTGATGCTGCCGGACACCCCGGAACCGATCTTGGCCCCGCTCTGGACGATGGCCTGGGTATTGTTGTTGAAGACGTTGACGGCCACCGCGCCGCCGATGGTCTTGCCCGTCGAACTCACGGAGAAGCTGGCGAAATCCGACGCTGACATGGACTTGTGCTTGGCCGGGTCCGGATCGCTCAGGCTCTTGCGGACGTCATAAGCTTTGAAGCCCAGGCCCGAATTCAGGTTCAGCGAATAATTGCCGCTGGCGTTTATCATCGTAATCGACGTGACGGCGGAAATATTCACGCTCTGCGCCGCCAGCGGAAGGGTAGTCTGGCCGAGGACGGTCAGGCTGCTCTTCTGGTTGATCTCCGCGCCCGATGCGACCGTGACCGTGCTGTTGTTGAAATACGTGTTCACATTGGCCGAGAGGCCGATGGTCGTTCCATCCTTCGTTCCGTCGCCGCTTGAGGCGGACACCGTGGAGGCGTTGTTGAGGAGGTTGGTCAACCCCCCGACGCCGTCATTGTAATAGGTGAGGCCGCCCAGGCCCTTGCTCTGGATGTTGCTGAGAATGCCGGTCCAGAGCTGGCCTAAGGTTCCGGCCTGGCCGACGCCGGAGGATGTGCCGAGCGGGTAAGTGACGTTGGAGGTGATGGAGACCGAATTCGCCGCGTCGAGCCGTGCTCCGGCGCCGATAAGGACGGTGGCGGTGTTGTTGTAATAGCCGTACCCGATCGACAGGGCGATCCCGGCGGTGGAATTGCTGCCCTTCGGCTTGCTGGCCGTGGCGCTGGTGGAGAGCGAGGTCGACTGCCAGATGGTCGATGAAATGGCCATGGTGCCGGCGGAGACGATGTCGGTCGTGTCCGGTCCGGTGACGTTCTGGCCGATGCTGACGCCGACATTGTGGTTCGCGACCGTGACGGCGACCGCGCCCACCCAGGAATTCTGCCCGTTATTGAGGGGGTTCTTCGCTGCGTCCAAGCCCTTCGCGATCGGGCTGTCGAGATCGAGCTTGAGCCTGTTTTGCAGGACAGCGAGGGTGATGTCGGGCTTGCTCAGGAAGCCGACATATTTTTTGTAGCCGAACGTGCCGCCGATACCGGACGATGCGGACTGGGACTCGCTCGGTGTCAGCGTGGCGCTGATGGTCAGCGCCCCGGCGGTGTCGCCGAACTGCTGGTTGCCCGAACCGGCGCTGGTCAGCGCGATGACGGTTGCCGCCTGCGCCTCCTCAAGCGAGGACACGAGGCGGATCGTGTTCGCGTCCACCACCACCACATAATAGAAGTGCTGGTTCTCCAGGCCGCCGATTTCGGTGTCCGTGGTCTCGATCTGCGCCGTGCTGATCTGCTGCAGGGTCTGCGCGTCGAGGACGGCGACGGTGCTCGTTCCCGAAATGGTGGGATCGATACTGTAGAGCAGCACGTCCCCGGTCTGCAGGCCGTGATTGGGGATCGCGATGGTGTCTTTGGCGCCGCTCACCGCGGATGTCGGGTCGATGGTGAAGGTCTGCGCGGTGTAGAAAAGCGCCTGCAGCGAAGAGACGGTCCCATTGGCGATGTCGACCGCCTGCCCATTGGCGCCGATCAGCTGGAACTGGTTGGCGCTGATGACATGGACCGTGTAGGTGGCGCCGTCGTTGAGCCCCGCTATATCAGTGTCGTCCGAGCCGGACAGGTTACTATAGGTGACGCTGAGCCCCTCGGTGAGGCCGTGATTGGCGACCGAGATGATGTTGGTATTGGCATCGATCGAGGCGAGCGTCAGCTCCACGCCGTAGCCCAGCGCCTCGTCCATGAACGTATGATCCCCCAGCGATGCGCCCTGGCTGACCAGGATGACCTGGCCGTTCGCGCCCATCAGCTGGAAGGAGGATTGGTCGATGACGTGGACCTTGTAGGTCGCGCCGTCGGTCAGGCCGATGAGAGGCGTGTTGCCATTGGCCGAATAGACGACCTGCTCGCCCTCGGTGAAGCCGTGGCCGGGCACGGCGAACGTGCCGCCCGCGCCGATGGCGTTGAGCATGAAGGGCGTTGCGGCTTGCTTGCCGAAGGTCTGCTGCGCGCCGGCATTGCCCTGAGTGGGCGACAGGTCGATGAACTGGCCGTTGGTGAGCTGGATCGTGTTCGCGTCGATGACCACCACCGTGTAGGTGGCGCCGTTGGTCAGCCCGCCGATGGCTGTGCCGCCGTTGGTGTAATAGGTAATCTGCTGCCCGTTCGTGAAACCATGGTTGGGCAGCGTCAGGGTGTTGTTGGTGGTGTTGACCGCGGTCGCGGCGTTGAAGGCGGCGGTCGGCGCGCCCTGGATGGCGCCGGCGGAAATATCGCCGTCGACCACGGTCTGAATGTCCGAGTTGTTGACGCCGACGGCCAGCGAGATCCCCTGATTGCCGTCGATATTGGCCTGGGTCGAAACACTCGTGCCGGTCTTTTCCTTGCCGGTGGAGGTCACCAGCACCGAGCCGCCCGCCGTGATGGAGGCGGCGGCGCCGAGCTGGGCGAAGGCCGTGACTTCGCTGATCGCCACGCCCAGGGCATAGGCATAGTTCGTGGTGTTGATGTCGCCGATCAGGTTGACGGACGAGCGCGCCGTGGTCTTCACCGTGCCGGTCGCGCTGGAGGTCACGGAAACGGTGCCCGGCGTGGTGATCGTGCTCGAGCCCGAGATCAGCACCTGCGCGTTGCTGTCCACATAGCCGACGCCGAATGCGATGGCGAACTTGCTGGTGGCACCGTTGAGGCCGGAGACCAGCGCCTGGCCGCTGGCGTCCACCGACGTTGTCGCGCTGATGGAGATGGCCGGGGACGAGGTCGAAAGCGTCGAGGGCAGGGTCGAGGTGGCGTTGATGCTCGTATCATGGACCGCGACGCGCGCATTCGCCTTGTGGACCACGACGGACGGGTCGAAGCCCGCGAGGGAGCCCAGCAGGCCTGCGACCGCCTGATTGAGGGTGGTGACGATGGAGGACGTGATGCCCTGCAGGTATCCGCCCCATACCGTCGAGAGCTGGTTGGTGCCGGGAACATCCATGCTGGTCGCCGTGATGGTGACCGTGCTGCCGACGATGGTGGCGTTCGAAAGGTCGATGGTCGCGGCGAGGGGGCTGAATTCCCAGCTGATGGGCAAGGTGAGGTAGCGGAAATTGACATTGGACGCGACGATGGAGATCTCACCGTCGCTGGTGGTTCCGTCCGCCAGGATCTGGGCGCCGCTGCCGACGCGGATATCGAAGGCATTGATGGAGATCTTGCCCGCCGCCGCGGCGCTGTTGCTCGCTGTGTTGATGATGGCTGTGGCGGCAAGGTTGAGCACCTTGAACGTCATGGTGCCGCCGGCGCCGGTCACGCTGATGGTGTCGCCCACCGCATAGCCCGTCCCCGCGCTCAGGATATGCACGGCTGCCTCGCCCACGGCATTCGTCGTGATGTCGACGGTCATGCCCGTGCCGCTGCCGCCAGTGGTGGCAACGCCGTTATATTCCCTGTTGGCCGTCCAGCCGGTTGTCGCGCCGCTGGGGTCGCCGATGACGTTACCGACCAGCACCCGCTCGGAATTGATGGTGATCGACCCGCCGGCGAGCTGGATGTTGCCGTTGATCCTGACGACCTGCTCCAGGTTCGACTGCAGGCTGATGATGTTGAGCGTGGTGGTGTTGCCGCCAATGGCGCTGGTGCCGAGCGTGTTGGCGTTGACCGTGAACGCTCCCGCGAAGGTCGGATCGAACGACTGGATCTTCAGATCGATGCTCGACGGATCGCCTATCTCATCCTGAGCCGTGATGGTGAGGGTGGACAGGCCGGATGCGGCGAACAGCTGGGTCTCGAATTCACCGTCATTGCTGACGAGCGACATCATCTGCGTCGACGCATTGTAGCTGAGCGTCGCGCTGCCCCAGGCATAGAGCGAGATCGCGCTCGCCTGCGCCGTGACCGTCACCGGCTCCAGGCCGTCATAGGCGATGGTCTGGCTGCCGACGATCATCACGCCGGAATTGGGCCCCGTGGGAATGGAGGTGACGCTGAGGCCCTGGGCGTTGCCGAGCACCATGGTGTCGTAGCCGCCGGCCCCGCCGTCGACGCCGTTCAGCATCGAGCCGCCGGGGGCGAAGGTGAAGACATCCTGGTTGCCGGCTGCGCCCACGAGCTTCTCGAAGCCCGCAAAGGACTGCCCGCTGACGGCGCCCGACCCCGCGCCGGTGATCTGCCAGTCGACGTTGGAGGCGGCGCCCTTCAGCGTGTCATTGCCCGATCCCGCCACGAGATGGCTGACGCCGGAGAACGTGACGGCCGCAGTGCCGGAAACCGTTCCCGCTCCGGGCGCGCCGAGCTGCCACGTGGCGCCTTGCGGGTCCCGCACGTCCAGCGTGTCGTTTCCGCCGCCGCCGGTGAAGCTGATGGCGGGTGTCGCATGTCCGGCGAAAGAGGTGGCGTCTATGGTGACGCGGTCATCGCCCGCGCCGCCGTTCAGCGTTACCTGGCTGATAGCATTGGCATCGCCCGACGCAAGCAGGGTCCCGTTGGCCGTGTCGAGAATCTCGATGCGCTGCTGGCTGGCCGCCGTGCTCTGCACCTGGTCCGCCTGATCCACGAGGCGCACGAGCACCTGGTGTTCCTGATGGGCCGGCAGGGTCGAAAGGTCGACCGCGAGCAGGTCCGCCGACATCAGCAGGCGCGGCTCAAGCGGATCGAACAGGAGGGGGGCGTGGCGCCGGGCGGGCGGCAGGAGCAACCTCGCCGCCGAGGATTTCAGCCGGCGCAGCAGGCCAGCAGGGTGTGTGCGGACGGCAGGCGACACATCGCCGGGCGCGGCATTGGCCGGCGCGGCTTCCGGGCCGTCCTGCAGGTGCATGTCAACTGGCAATGCGCGAAAAGCGCTCTTTGGCTTTGACCCCCGACCCACCACGATCGCCCCCGCGATTGGTTGACGCGTCACATCTAATTTTGGCGGGATGCATAGGAGCGCCCCACACAATCAGGAAGGGCGCGGGCAATCCAGCAAATTATACCTTTTTGGGTAGCACGGATTTATTAAGAGCAAAAGACGCGCATCGCTTCAATGAACGTTTTGTGATGGGTAGTTGCGGCCGCGCGTCAATGCAAATGCAGCAGGCGGGAATGTCGCATCCTCAACAAGTCAGTTCCGCACCGTGCCCACTGACTTTCGGGTTTTGTTACATTTTCTTTATGCCAAAGCTTATGCTTCCAGGTCAGCCTCGCTGAAACTCGAGATCCTGGATGAATACAGAAAGCACGGGAACGCCCTGTCTCCCGCTGCGCGGTCCGAGAATGCTGCCGGAAGCGGGCAATGGCCGTCTTTATGAAGGTATAATTATACTATCTACCTGTGGCTCCTGGCGGATCTTCATTTGATTCGCCAGGAGCCGCCGTTTTGATGGCCAAGGTCAGGCAGCGAGCAATTCGTCAGCCGGGCCGAAGAACTCGTAGTGAATCCGATCCGACAAGACGCCTGCCTGCGAGAGGCCGCTGACGAACGCCCTGAGGAAGGGTTTCGGCCCACACAGATAGATGTCGGCTTCGTCCAGCGGCGTATTCGCCTTCAGCCAGTCCATGGTGATCATGCCGCTCACGTCATGGCTCTGACCAAGGGCGTCATGGGGCGCCGGCTCGCTGTAGAAGGTTGAGACCGAGATGCCGCCATGTGCCCTGGCGAGGGAACGGACATGCGCGTCCATGGCGTGGGTCGCGCTGCTCATGGTGCCATGGACATAGTGCGCCTCCAGCCCCGGATGGGCCGCCGCGATGGTCTCCACCATGCTGACCATGGGCGTCAGCCCCACGCCGCCCGACAGCAGCACCACGGGGCGCTGGAGCGTGTCGCCGAGGAAGAAATCGCCGGCGGGAGGGGTGACCTCCAGGATATCGCCCAGCTGGATGGTGTCGTGCAGATAGCGCGAGCCGCCCTGGCCATTGGCCTCGCGCTTCACCGAAATGCGGTAATGGTCATCGTTCGGCGCGCAGGAAATCGAATAATTGCGCTTCATGGCGGGCTCGCCCGCGGCGCCGAGCCGGAACGTCAGATACTGGCCGGGCCTGTGCCGCAGCACGGGGCGACCATCGGTCGGCCGCAGGATGAAGGACGTGATGATCTCGCTCTCGCGCCGCTTCTCGGCGACCTTGAAGGCACGCCAGCCGTTCCACCCGCCCGTGACCGCCTCGATCTTGGAGCGGATGACGGCTTCGCGGGCCTTGAGGATGTCGGCAAGGAACCAGTAGGCCTCGCCCCAGGCGTTCAGCACCTCGTCGGAGGCCGCCTCGCCGAGCACTTCCTTGATGGCGCCCAGCAGTGCCGTTGCCACGAACGGATAGTGCTCGGGCAGGATATGATAGCCGATATGCTTGTGCGCGATGCGCTCGACCGTGGGCGCGAGGGCGCCGAGATTGTCGATATTCTGCGCATAGCCGAGGATCGCCGCCGCCAGCGCGTGGACCTGCGCACCGCCTTCGCCCTGGTTGCTGTGATTGAAGAGGGCGCGGATGTGCTCGTCCTTGAAGAGGCGCCCATACATGACGCGCGTGATGGTCGAGCCGTGGACGGCCAGCGCCGGAACGGTGGCTTTGACGATGGCGATCGTCTGCGGGGACAGAGGCCGGGTCATGTAGGCTCCAGGGTTGGACATTGATTGCAGTGCCGGCGGCGCGCGCTCAGCGTGCGGGGGTGAAATGGATGACGGCCTTCAGGCTCTCGGCAATCCTCAAAGCCTTGGCCTGAATGGCTTCTGCGGCGGCGGGAGAGAGCAATTCGTCGGTCGTTGCCGCCCATAGCGCGAGCCACCGATCGAACATGGCCGGAGTGATGCGGTCCGCATGCAGCAGGTGCATGGCGACCGGATTTCCCTTGTAGCGGCCGCTCGCGAACATCACGGACGACCAAAAATCCCCGATCCGCCTGAGGTGATCGTCCCAATCTTCCACCGCGTCGTTGAATACGGGGCCGAGCAGGGGATCGCTGCGGACACGCGCATAGAAGGCGCGCAACAGATGGGGGATTTCCGCCTCGTCGATGGCTGTCGCTTCCGTCTCCACCGCTGTCGCCCCCAAAATCATGCGTACGACATGCATCTATTGGATCGGCGGAAAACATGCAATACAGATGCATCTTAAAGTCGCGGCAGATGGAGCGAGCGTGAGGCTAACCCGCTACACGGATTATGCGCTGCGGGTGATGATCCACCTGGGCGTGAACGAGGGTCGGCTGGTGTCGATCGCCGAGATCGCGCGGGCCTATGACATCTCGCAGAACAACCTCATGAAGGTCGTGCAGGATCTCGGACAGGCGGGGTTTGTCGAGACGATCCGGGGACGGGCCGGCGGCATCCGGCTCGCGCGTCCCGCCACTGAGATCAATGTCGGCCGGCTGGTCCGGCACACGGAAGCCGGCTTCATGGTCGCGGATTGCGCCCATTGCCCCATCGCGCCGGCGTGCGGGTTGACCGGCGTTTTCGCAGAAGCGATCCAGGCTTTCCTCGGCGTGCTTGATCGCTATGCCGTCGCCGATCTTCTGGACCAGCGCTCGCAGCTCGCGGCGCTGCTGGCGCGCACGGTGGAGCCGTGCGGCGGAGAGTAGAGCCGCGCCGACGTCGTTCAGCCAGATCTGTAAGGAGAGGATGGTGCGGGCGGTCGGAATCGAACCGACACTCTGTCACCAGAACCGGATTTTGAGTCCGGCGCGTCTACCAGTTCCGCCACGCCCGCGCGGAGGGTCCGTATAGCGGGGCCGTTCCGCGGCGCCAATGGAAAAATGTTCGCTCTCCGCAGGTCCGCACGCTCCCGCATCGAAGGGAAAGCCCCTAGAACGGAGGCGAGCGGGGGGACGGGGATGAAGCGGATCGCGCATATTCTGCCATGGGCAGGCATGGCGGGAACGGAGCTGGCCACGCTGCGCGTCGCCGAGGCCGCGCGGCGTGCCGGCTATGAGAACCTCTTCTACCTGCCGCGCATCAAGGACCCCGATCCCGAAGCCTTCCTCGCGCTCGCGGCCAAGCACGGCTTCGAAACCGTCTGGTACGACCAAGTCTATGCGAGCTGGCGCAATCCGCTGCCATACCTGCGCAATGTGGCGGCGCTGGCGGCGGATTTCCGCCGCCGCCACATCGCCCTCGTGCATTCGGCCGATATTCTGGGCGCCTATTACACCGCCTGGGCGAGCCGGCTCGCCGGCATCTGCACGGTCTGCCACGTGCGCAACGAGCATGGCGACGTCACACCCTTCGAGCGGCTAGTGCTGAAGGCGGTGCAGCGCTTCCTCCTCACCTCCGAGGGGGCGGTGCTGGGGCAGGGGTTCCACCTGCCGCCCGAGCGCACCGAGATCCTCTATGACGCCGCCATCCTGCCCGGCACGCTCATCCCGGCGCCCGAGGCGCGCGCGCATTATGGCCTGCCGCAGGACGCTATCGTGTTCGGCATGGCGGCGCGGGTGGCCGACCAGAAGGACCATACGACGCTCATCCGCGCCATGGCCATCGCCGCCCCGCAGCGGCCGGACCTCCACGTCCTCCTCGTGGGGGATCATGAGGTCAACCCGCTCCACCGCAAGCATTTCGCGGGCCTGTCCGTCCTCATGGATGAGACCGGGACGCGCGAGAGGATGCATTTCGCCGGTTTCGAGGCGGACATGGCCCGCTTCCTGGGCGCCATCGACGCCATGGTGCTCGCCACCCACAAGGAGGGCTTTCCCCTGGTCATCCTGGAGGCCATGGGGGCGGGAAAGGCGGTGGTCGCCACCGCAGTGAACGGCATCCCGGAAGCCATCGTCGATGGGGTGACTGGCTTCCTCGTGCCGTTGCAGGACCCGGACGCCCTGGCGAAGGCGCTGCTCACCCTCGCGAACGATCCCGAACTCCTCGTGCGCATGGGAGAAGCGGGGCGGGCGCGGGCGGAGGCCGTGTTCGGCCCCGCGCGCTTCGATCGCGCGGTGGCGGATTTTTATGGGCGCATGATCGGCCCGCCCTGAGCCGGGCGCGCCAAGGCGAGCAGAAGCTGGGACAGAGCGAAGACCAGCCGCCGCCTGTCCGCGCGTGCCACGGGTCCCTTGCCGGGCAGATGCACGAAGATTGCGGGCGTGTCGGTGTCCGCGAGGCGGGCGAGGGCGGTGTAATAGGCGCCGTTGCAGAGATAGCGGCCGGCATCGCGCGAGCGGCCCGCCTTCAGGCCAGCGGCTTCAAGGGCATGGACGAGGGAGGTGGGGGCGGCGCGGGTCGCAAGCATCTCCCGGCCCTGGGCCGAAAGCTTACGGCCGGGTACGCGGCGGCGGGCGGCGTCGGCGCCGCGCGCGCAATTGACGGCGCGCACCTCCACATCCACGCGCCGGCGGCGAGGGGCGACGCCCAGCAGCAGCACGGCATCCGGCGCGAACGTGGCGATGCGGGCGTCGAGATCGGCGAGCGCGCGCCATTCCGTCGGCAGCAGCATGACCTCGCGCACCATGCCGGCGAGCGCCGGGCGGCGCAGGGCGCCGAGAAGGCGGGCGGCCTCGCCTGCGGGATTGCGGGGCACGCCGGGGAAGGGGCCGAAGCCGGTGATGAGGATTTTCAGGGGACGGCCGCTGCTCATAGGCCCAGCATGGCGGCGATTTCATTGGCCGCAAGGGTGGGGGCGAGCGTGCCGTCGGACACCTGACGCTCCAGTTCCGGCAGGCGCGCCTTAATGGCGGCGTCGGTGCGCACCCGCTCGCCGAGGCGCTCCTGGATGAGGGTCCACATCCAGTGCACCTGTTGGGTGCGGCGGGTGGCGGCAAAGGCGCCGGCCGCCTCGCAGCGGACGCGGTGGGTCTCCACCTCCGCCCAAAGCTCAGGGATGCCCTGGCCGGTCAGGCCGGAATAGATGAGCACCGGCGGCGACCAATGGGCCGCCCGCGCGCCCAGCAGATGGAGGGCCGCGCGATATTCCCCAGCCGCCGCGCGGGCGCGGGGCAGGTTGTCGCCGTCCGCCTTGTTCACGGCGACGATGTCGGCCAGTTCAAGCACGCCCTTCTTGATGCCTTGCAGCTCGTCGCCGGCACCGGGGAGCATGAGGACGAGAAAGGTGTCGGTGAGGTCCGCCACTGCGGTCTCGGACTGGCCCACCCCTACGGTCTCCACCAGCACCACATCGAAGCCGGCAGCCTCGCACAAAAGCATGGTCTCGCGGGTCTTCGCGGCGGTGCCGCCCAGGGTGCCGCCGGAGGGGGAGGGGCGCACGAAGGCGGCGGGGTCCACGGACAGGCGCTGCATGCGCGTCTTGTCGCCGAGGATGGAGCCGCCGGTGCGGGTGGAGGAGGGGTCCACCGCCAGCACCGCCACCTTGTGGCCGTTGCCCGTGAGATAGGTGCCGAGCGCATCGATGGTGGTGGATTTGCCCACGCCCGGCACGCCGGTGATGCCCACGCGATAGGCGCCGCCCGTGCGTGGCAGCAGGCCCTGGAGCAGCGCTTCCGCCCGGCGGCGATGGTCGGGGCGGCGGGATTCGATGAGGGTGATGGCGCGCGCCAGCGCCGCGCGCTCGCCGCGTACGAGCTTCTCGGCCAGAGCCAAGTCGTCTCCCGTCCCGGCCGGCCGCGTCATGCCCCCTCCGCTCGCCCGCGCGCCGACTCGGCGCATCGCCAAGGATGGCGCGTTCCCGCATTGCGCTCAACGCTGGCGGCGAGACGGAACCCGTTCGTGCAGGCGGCGTTTATCCCATGTAATTCCCTCCCCGCGGCAGGAGACAAGGTCATGAATTGGGATCGTATCGAAGGAAATTGGAAGCAGCTCACGGGTAACGTCAAGACTCAGTGGGGCAAGCTTACCGATGATGATATCACGCAGATCAATGGAAATCGCGAAATTCTGGAGGGTAAGCTCCAGGAGCGCTATGGTCTTGCCAAGGACGAGGTGGCCAGGCAGGTCAATACCTGGTCCGAGAACGTGAAGCGCATGTGAGGAGCAACGGAGCTTTCCTTAGCTCCATCTCCTTCGTGCAAGAGAGAGGCGCCCCGTACCGCGGGGCGCCTTTTTCTATGGCAGGCGCTCGATGCCGGAGCGGTCGAGCCTTTCGAGCGCGGCCACGGCTTTTACGCCCGCAACCACGATGTCCGGCGCGATCTCGGTGAGCGGCACCAAGGCGAAGGCCCGTTCCAGAAGGCGGGGGTGGGGGAGGACCAGATCCGCCTCCGAAACGCTCTCCTCGCCGAACAGCAGGATATCGATATCGATGCAGCGCGGGCCGTAGCGCTCCTCCCGCGCCCGGTCGCGGCCGAGGAGGCGCTCCACCTTGAGCGCGAGGACGAGGAGGTCGCGGGGGCGGAGCGGGCTGAACACTTCCAGCACCTGGTTCACATAGTCCGGCTGGGGCACCGGCCCCCAGGGCGGCGTGCGGTAGAAGGCGGAGCGCCGGCTAATAGTGAGGCCCGCCTGCTCCAGCAGGCCGGCGGCGCGGTGCAGCGTCTCGCGCGGTTCGCCCAGATTGGCGCCGAGGCAGAGATAGGCCCGTTCGTTCATCTGGCGTCGCGGATTGCTTCCGCCACCCGCGCGGCCTGCACATGGGCCGCCACGTCGTGCACGCGGATGATCTCCACCCCCGCCATTATGCCGATGGCGTTGGAGGCGAGGGTGCCCGGCAGGCGCTCTTCCGTCGTCGTTTCGATCACCTTGCCGATGAAGGATTTGCGCGAGGTGCCGAGCAGCAGCGGCTGCCCCAGGGCGCGCAGCGCCGGCAGGTGCCGCAGCGCGGACAGGTTCTGCTCGAAGGTCTTGCCGAAGCCGATGCCGGGATCGAGCACGATGCGGTCCCGCTTCACGCCGGCCTTCTCGGCGCGCTCCAAAGCGCGCTCGAAGAAAGCGAGCATGTCGGCGACGATGTCGAGCGTGCCGTCGATGGCCTCGCGATTGTGCATCACCACCGCCGCCGCATCGCTGTCGGCCACCACGTGGGCCATGTCGGCATCGCGGGAAAAACCCCAGACATCGTTGACGATCACCGCCCCGGCCTTAAGGGCGCGGCGGGCCACGTCCGCCTTCCAGGTGTCGATGGAGACGGGCGGCATGTCCTCCCGCGCCAGCGCCTTGAGGACGGGCGCGACGCGGGCCCATTCCTCTTCCGCCGGGACGGGGGCGTGGCCCGGCCGGGTCGATTCGCCGCCAACATCCAGAATGTCCGCGCCCTCGCGCGCCATGCGGCGGCCATTGGAGACCGCGTCCTCAGGCGCGGCATTGAGGCCGCCATCAGAGAAGGAATCGGGGGTTATGTTGAGGATGCCCATAATGAGGGTGCGCGGCCCCAGAGGGAGCCTCCGCCCGCATGCCTCGATCACCCGCGCCGGCACGGCGCCAGGGTTCATCGTGGGGGCCTCACGCCACCTGCCGGAGGCCGGGAATGGCGACGACGATGCGGTTCACCACGTCCTCCCCCGCCTTCTCGCGGGCGAAGCACACCACTTCGTGCGTCGCCTGCTGCACCTGGGGCATGGTCATGCCGGCCGCCATCATGCGGTCCGCCACCTCCATCAGCCGCGCCATGCCGCCGAAATGGCGCGTTGAGGCGGGCAGGGTGGTTTCGGCAGGAAGGCGCGCGAGCAAATCGGCAATGCCGGGGATGGTATTGGAGAGTTCCGCCATGGCGTCCGCGGGCGCTTCATGGGAGAGGAATTCGATCACCACTTCCACGGCGCGGTTCGCTGCGGCCTCGCTGACGCCGACCTTTTCCTTGAGTCGAGCAATCAACTCGTCCATGCGCACCTCCCGCTGGGCTGGGCCGGGATATTGACCGCGCCCCGCCCGGGAGGCAAGGGCGGAGGATGCCGCACGCAGGCCGCCGCGCCCCCTCCGGGGAGAAGAGTGCCCCTTGTTGCCGCCGCGCGGGTGCGCGAAAAAGGGCCGCAGATGCAAGAGGGGAGGTCGGCATGTCGATGACGGAGACAGAGGGCAAAATACTCCTCGGGCGCAGCTTTTCCAGTGCGCCGGCCAAGGGCGCCAAGGCCAAGGGAGCGCTCGCGCAGCCGGGCTTCAAGGATGAGTTCCTCTCCTTGCGCCTCGCCAACCGCCACGGCCTCGTCACCGGCGCCACCGGCACCGGCAAGACGGTGACGCTCCAGGTGATGGCGGAAGGCTTCTCCCGCGCCGGCGTGCCGGTGTTCGCGGCTGATATCAAAGGTGACCTCTCCGGCATCGCCGCCAGGGGCGAGCCTAAGGACTTCCTGGTGAAGCGCGCCCAGGAGATCGGTGCCACCTATACGCCGGACCAGTTTCCCGTGGCTTTCTGGGATTTGTTCGGCGAGCAGGGCCATCCCATCCGCGCCACGGTGTCCGAGATGGGGCCGCTGCTGCTGGCGCGCCTCATGGGGCTGAACGAGACCCAGGAAGGCGTCCTCAACATCGCCTTCCGGGTCGCCGACGAACAGGGCCTGCTCCTGCTGGACCTGAAGGACCTCAGGGCCATGATGAGCTGGGTGGCCGAGAACGCCTCCACCCTCACCACGGAATATGGCAACGTCTCCGCCGTCACCGTTGGCGCCATCCAGCGGCAGGTGCTGGTGCTGGAGAACCAGGGGGGTGACGCCTTCTTCGGCGAGCCGGCGCTGAACATCAAAGATCTGATGCAGGTGGACCGCTCCGGCTACGGGGTCATCAACATCCTCGCCGCCGACAAGCTCATGGGCGCGCCGCGCCTTTATGCCTGCTTCCTCCTCTGGCTGCTGTCCGAGCTGTTCGAGGAACTGCCCGAGGTGGGCGACGTGGACAAGCCGAAGCTGGTCTTCTTCTTCGACGAGGCGCATCTCTTGTTCGACGATGCGCCCAAGGTGCTCCTGGACAAGGTGGAGCAGGTGGTGCGCCTCATCCGATCCAAGGGGGTGGGCGTCTATTTCGTCACCCAGAACCCGCTCGACGTGCCGGACAAGGTGCTCGCCCAGCTCGGCAACCGGGTGCAGCACGCGCTGCGCGCCTTCACCCCGCGCGACCAGAAGGCAGTGAAGGCGGCGGCGGAAACCTTCCGGCCCAATCCCACCCTCGACACGGCTTCCGTCATCACGGCGCTGGGCAAGGGCGAGGCGCTGGTCTCCATGCTGGAGGGCAACGGCACTCCCTCCATGGTGGAGCGCACGCTCATCGCCCCGCCCGCCGCCCGCGTCGGACCGATCTCGCCGGAGGAGCGCAAGGCGATCCTCTCAGCCAGTGTGCTGGGGCGGGTCTATGACAGGACCGTGGACCGGGAATCGGCCTTCGAGATCCTGCGCGGCCGGGCGGAGCGCGCCACGGAGGCGCCAGCGCCTTCCGGCCCGTGGTCCGCACCCACGCCGGCCCCAACCCCCGGCCGAGGCCGGTCCACTTCCGTCCCGACCACGGGGAAGGAGCACGCGCCGGCGCCTCAGCCCACGGCGCCGCGCGAGCGGGCCGCGCCCCAGCCGCGGGCCTCTACCCGCATGTCGACGACGGAGGTCGTGGTGCGTCAGGTCGCCCGCTCGGTGGCCTCCCAGGTGACCACCCAGCTGACGCGGGCGATCCTGCGGGGCATCCTGGGCGGCATGCGCAAATAGCGAAAACGCCGAGGCTGAAAATGACCGGACCCCGGTAGCGGTTGCTTCGCAGTAGGGTTCTTTGTATCCTAAAGTCGAGTCGGACGTATTGCGGGGATTACGTTCGGCCGGAGTCGCTCAACCAGCGGCCCGGTCGATTAAAGGCCGGAGCCGCTTCCTAACAGGAGCGCCCCATGAAGGTGTTGCCTACTGCCCGCATTCTCATCATCGATGCCGACATGGATCGGCGCCAGACGACCCGCCTGGGTCTCACCGCTCTTGGGGTCGGCACCGTAACGGAAGTCGCCTCGGTCACCGAAGCCCGCGATCTGCCGCGCACGTTTGACGTGGTGGTGGTCCAGGCGAGCACCCTGGATGACGTGCCCGACCACCCCTTCAAGGATACCGGGGATGCCATCCCCGCCGTGGTCGTGGCGGATGGATCGCCGCATGCCTTGGCCCGCACGGCGGGCCGTTGCGGCTATGACGCGGCGGTGGGCATGCCGCTCCTGCCGCGCCTCCTCTACCGGCGCATCGGCTCGGTTCTGCAGCGCGCGCGCCGCTTGCAGCGCCCAACGGTTGATGCGCCCCTCAGCAGCGCGGTCACCGGGACCACTGCTGCGGCGAACTGAGCCGCATCAGCTGAAAATCCTTGTGCGGGATACGTGAGAGCGCAGCTCGAACGCTGATCCGGGACCCAGCGCAAGGGACCGCCGACGGCGCTTCGCCCCATCTCCCGCGCTTTCGCGGCGGAGATGCTTTGCGCTGGTCGCGGGTTGCCAGCCCCTCCGAAATCTTGTGCCGGGCCTCAGGCCCGCGCTCAGCCTGCGGCGCCACGTGTCCGGGACAAACCCGTCCGGAAGCGCGGCCCCGCACTTGACGCCCGCACTGTCCTGGCCCCCCATGGCGCCCACGCAAACGACCCATCGGGGGAAGCATGGCTGCGCTGGACGACGTCTTGGACCGGGTGGATGGGCAGCTCGACCAGAGCCTCGAACGGCTGTTCGCGTTCCTGCGCATTCCCAGCATCTCCACCGACCCGGCCTATGCAGCCGACTGCCGGCGTGCGGCGGAGCTGGCGGCCGCGACCCTGAACGAACTCGGCTTTGCCGCCGCCGTGCGCGACACATCAGGCCATCCCGTGGTGGTGGGGCGCACCGACACCGGCGCATCCCGGCGCGTGCTGTTCTACGGCCATTACGACGTGCAGCCCGTGGACCCGCTGGATTTGTGGGACACGCCGCCCTTCGAGCCCGCGCTGAAGACGGATGCCGCCGGCCATAAGCGCATCGTCGGCCGGGGTTCCTGCGACGATAAGGGCCAGGTCCTCACCTTCCTGGAGGCCCTACGCGCCCATCGCGACGTGACCGGCCACCTGCCGGTGGATGTCACCATCCTGCTGGAAGGGGAGGAGGAGTGCGGTTCGCCGAGCCTTCCCGCCTTTCTCACCGCCAATGCCGGCGAGCTTTCGGCCGAAATCGCCCTCGTCTGCGACACCCTCATGTGGGACCGCGACACCCCGGCCATCACCACCGGGCTGCGCGGCATCGTGCATTGCGAGCTCACCATCTCGGGCGCGGACCGGGACCTTCATTCCGGCCTGTTCGGCGGCGCCGCGCGCAACCCGACCCATGTGCTCGCCGGCATCATCGCCGACATGCACGATGAGGACGGCCGCGTGACCATTCCCGGCTTCTACGACGCGGTGCGCGAGCCGCCCGAGGCGGTGCGCAAGCAGTGGGCCTCGCTGGGCTTCACGGCCGAGGCGTTTCTGGGGCCCGTCGGCCTCTCGGTCCCCTCGGGTGAGGCGGACCGCATGCTGATCGAGATGATCCAGTCCCGCCCCACGGCGGAGGTGAACGGCATGTATGGCGGTTATACGGGGCAGGGGAGCAAGACCATCATTCCCGCCTCCGCCACCGCGAAGATCTCGTTCCGTCTCGTGGCCGACCAGGACCCCGAAGCCGTCAAGGCCGGCTTCAGCGACTTCGTCGCCGCCCGGGTGCCGGCGGATTGCAAGACCAGGCTCACCTTCGGCGAGGGCTCGCGCGCCGTGCTCGTGCCTCCGGAGAGCCCGGACCTTGCGAAGGCCGCGACCGCCCTCGAGCAGGAATGGGGCAAGGCGCCGGTGGAGATCGGCTCCGGCGGCTCCATCCCCATTGTCGGGCAGTTCAAGGCGATCCTCGGGGTGGACACGCTGCTCATCGGCTTCGGGCTCGATGACGATCGCGTGCACTCACCCAACGAGAAGTATGACCTCAATTGCTTCAGGAAGGGCACGCGGAGCTGGGCGCGTATCCTGGAGGCCCTTGCGTAACAGCATCTTGGTGCTTTCCGAGGGGCCTGCTTTCTGGCAGGAAGGCGTGACCAATCGCGGGGGGTTGGATGGCGGACCAGCATAATGAGGGCCTGCTTGAGGCCTGGATGTTCGACGGCCACGGCGGTGGCCGGCGCCTCGCGTGGGACGAGGTCCAGACGCTCAAGGACCCGACGGAAGGCTTCCTCTGGCTCCATTTCCGCTCCATGCCCAAGCATTCGCAGGACTGGCTGCGGGACCAGAGCGGCATCGACCGCATCATCCTCGAAGGCATGCTGGACGATGAGAGCCGGCCGCGCTGCTCGCTGTTCAATGACAGCGCCTTCCTCGTGCTGCGCGCCGTGAACCTCCAGCGCAATTCCCTGCCCGAGGAGTTGCTGGGCCTGCACATGTGGGTCGATGCCCGGCGCATCATCACCCTCCAGCACGAGCCCATCTCGGCCATTGCCGATTATGTGGACGCGCTGGTGCGCGCCCGATGCCCGCGCACCCAGGGCGAGATGGTGGCCGACCTCAGCCTGCGCCTCGTGGACCGGCTCGACACTGTGATCTCCGCCCTCATGGACGAGGCGGACGAGCTTGAGGACGGGGTCGAGACCGCGGAGTCCAAGGATCTCCTGCCGAAGCTCGCCATCCTGCGCCGCGTCTCCATCAAGCTGCGCCGGCACATCGCGCCCCAGCGCGAGGCGCTGAACCATTTCTCCACCGAGGACGATCCCTGGCTCGGCCCCAAGGACCGCACCCGCATCCGCGACGCCTCCGACCGCGTGGCGCGCTTCACGGAAGAGCTCGATTCCATCCGTGAGCGCGCCTCGCTGATCCGCGACCAGATGGTGGATCGGCGCGCCGAGCAGATGAACAAGTCCATGCTGGTGCTGGCGGTGGTGACGGTGGTGTTCGCCCCGCTCACCTTCGTCTCCGGTCTGTTCGGCATGAATGTGGGCGGCATTCCCGGCGTGGACGATCCGGAATCCTTCTGGCTCATCTCCTTCCTTCTTGTGACCTTCGCGCTTTGCCTGGGATGGCTGTTCCGCAGGCTGAGGTGGATCTGAGGCAGGCTGCATGGCCGGAAGTGATACGCGCCGGCGTGTCGTCCACAGCTATCGGGCTCTGAGGATAAAAGGGATTTTTCTCGCCTGACGCTGGGTCATCCAACTGTCGCCAAGACGTCTCCGCAGTGACATCCCCGCGCCCCAAGAGAGCGGCGCGGGGGAAAATCTGGAGACTGCCATGCGACACTTTCCTTCCCTGGCCACCCTTCTTTTAGCCGGCACATCTCTGTTTGCATTCTCTGCGTCCGCCCAGCAGGTGGCGCCGGCGCCCGCCGCCGCGGCTGCAGCTGTCGCAGCCTCCGGCGCGGCGCTGACCGCGGCGCAGGGAACCGCCTATCCGGCAACGGTCGAGGGCCATGTGGCCCTTCCGGCCGCCTCGTTCGTTCCGACGCCGGCCGACGCGCCGGCCGACCTTGCCACCTCCGGAAAATATACCAGCGCGAACCGGGTGCGGAACGATCAGGTCGGCTCCGTGCCGGCGGTCAGCGTCCTGTCCGACAAGGAGGCGCCGCGCGCCACAGGCCTCAACCTGCCGTTCAAGGGCCAGCCGGTGCAGGGCTTCTCCGGCATCGTCAACGAGGGCGACGGCCGGTTCCTGATCCTCACGGACAACGGGTTCGGCTCGAAGGCCAATTCCAGCGACGCCATGCTGATGTTCCACCGCATCTCCATGGACTTCAAAGCCGGCTCCATTACCCGCACCGACACCTTCTTCCTGCGCGATCCCGACCGGAAGGTGATGTTCCCCATCGCCATGGAAGGCACGACGACGCGCTATCTCACCGGCGCGGACTTCGACATCGAGTCCATCCAGGTGGCGGGCGATTCCGTGTGGTTCGGCGACGAGTTCGGCCCGTTCCTGGTGGAAACCGACGCCACCGGCAAGGTGAAGGCCGTCCATGAGACCAAGGTGGACGGCAAGGTGGTCCGCTCCCCCGACCATCCCAATGTCACCACCCCCGGCGCGCCGGGCGGCAAGGTGGCGTTCGAGGTGTTCCGCTCCAAGGGGTTCGAGGGCATGGCCCTTTCGCCCGACAAGACCAAGCTCTACGCGATGCTGGAAGGCCCCCTCGGCACGGCCGACGGGGCGAAGGAAGCTGATGGCGGCGTGGAATATCTGCGGGTGCTGGAATTCGACATTCCGAGCCGCCAGTGGACCGGCCGCTTCTGGAAGTACCCGCTCGCGGTGGCCGGAAACGCCATCGGCGACTTCAACATGATCGATGCGAACACCGCTCTGGTGATCGAGCGCGACAATCTGGAAGGCACGAAGGCCGCGGCCTGCCCGGCCGGCAAGGTGGAGCCCACCTGCTTCAGCAAGCCGGCGCAGTTCAAGCGGGTCTACAAGGTGGAATTCTCGCCGGAGGCGGCGGGGCAGACCATGCGCAAGGTCGGCTATATCGACCTGATGGCCATGAAGGACCCCAACGGCAAGGCCAAGCAGGGCGCGTCCGGCGGCACGCTGGACTTCCCCTTCTTCACCATCGAGGACGTGGTGGTGGTGGACCCGACCCATATCGTTGTCGGCAACGACAACAACCTGCCTTACTCCGCCGGCCGCCAGCCCCAGAAGGCGGATGACAACGAGTTCGTGCTTCTGGAAGTGGGCGAGTTCCTGAAGGCGAAGTGAAGGAGGCGGCCGCCATCTGCGCCGCTTTCGACCGTAAATGGCCGGGCTTGTCCCGGCCATTTACGGCGCTCCGCTGGGGGGATGCCAATGGAGAGATACGTGGATGCCCGGGCCAGGCCCGGGCATGACTGTCGTGTGGGGCGGTGCGGGGGCTACTGCCCGACCGCGAACACGCTCGGGAAGCTGCGGCCGCGGGTGTCGTAGACGCGGGCATAGACGACGCCGTCGCGCTCCACCTTCACGATCACCGGCGCCTGGACGTTGGCGCAGTAGAATTCACCTAGCATCAAGGCGAAGTCGGCGTCCGAGGTCTCGTAGGTGGTCTCGTAGCGCGGGCCAAGTTCCACCGCAGCCGCGCGGTGGGGGCCGCACACCGCCACCTTGAACTTGCGGCCCTGCGGCAGCTGGCGGCGGTGCTCGTCCACATATTCGTCCAGCTCGGCGGCGGCCTGCTTGAAGGCGAGGCCCCAGTAATCGAGCATGAACTTGTCGTCCGCCCCACGCACCCCGCCTACCAGATGGTTGTAGTAGGTGTACTGATAGGGATGCAGCTGGGCCAACTCTACCGTGGGCAAGGCGAGGCCGAAGGCGAAGACCGCCGCCGCGCCTGCGCGTACCGCCCGGTGCTGCTGCGACAGCCAGCTCCAGGCCCAGGCCGCCGCCAGCCCGCCCAGTATGGCGAAGGCCGGGGTGATGAAGACGAAATGGCGGATGCCGTTATACATCACCGGGCGCTCGACCACGGTGAGCAGGATGGGGAACAGCGCCGCCGCCACGATCAGCATGAGCTGCGCACGTTGGGTGGCCGTGCCCTTGCCGAAGAAAGCCCCCACCAGCGCGCCGGCGACGCCCGCCACCGACAGGCCGAGGAACAGTTCCGGCATCTGCACCGCGAACAGGGTCGGCACATAGGTGCGCGGCATGTCCGGCACGAGGATGGGACGGCCCTCATAAAGCTCGCGCCAGGGCACTTCCCAGAAATGGGCGTAATAAGCCAGCGCCCGCACGGGGTTCAGAGGGTCCACCACTGCCCAGGGCCAGACGAGGCCCAGCACGAGATAGGCCAGAGGCAGGCCGAGGGCCATGAGGCCAAGGCAGCCGGCAAGGCGCAGGCCCATGGCGCGGAAGCCGAGCTGGCGCCATTCGATGCCCGCCAGGAGCATGAGGGCGAGGCCCGCATAGGCCACCGTGATGACGCCGAGCACGCGCGTGCCCACCGCAAGGCCAAGGCTGATGCCGAACAGCGTGACCGTGCGCCAGGAGGGCGTCGGATATTCATCCAGCGCGCGCACCATGGTGTAGACGAGGGCGGCGACGGCCACGGCGAAGGGCGCATCCTTCGCATTCATGAAGATGTGCCCGTAATAAAGCGGGCAGATGAGCAGCAGGCAGACGGAGACGAGGCCGCAGACCGGCCCGCCGATGCGCCGGCCGGTGCGCCACACGATCAGCAGGCCGACAATGCCGACGACGCCACCCAGCAGGCGGCGGATGTCGAACACGTCCACCGGCACCATCTTGGAGATGGCGGTGGCCACCAGATCGAACCCGCCCCCGTAATAGTAGAGGTTTACGAAAGAGAACACGCGCTGGTAGACCAGCCCGGATTCGAAATAGCGGTAGAGCAGGTCGCCATACTGGGAATGTGTGAAGTCATCCCAGCCGAGGCCGTAATCGTGGAACGTAAAGACAGCGACGATGCTGGCCACGATAATGACCAAGAGGGAGCAACGGTCCGCGAATGACGCGGGCAGTGAGGGACGGGCGATACGCATAATGTTGTGAGATCCAACTCGAACACGCTGCATCAGCCCGCAAAACATGTCCCCCCGGCGGCAGCGTAACGGCAGCCACTGGTCACATATCCGTGAGCTTTTTTATCTTCCCGTTAACCCGGAACTTTGCAAGAAAAATATGCATTGCGCCGCAGCAGAGGCGTTGCAGCATTTCGCGCCACAGCGTCCTAAGAGGTATAGGCTAATGCCAATGCAGTCATAGGCTGTAGCCAACTCTTGATATAAAAAGAAAAACGCCGGATGCGATCTTCGCATCCGGCGTTAACCAACAACGTAACGCGCGGGCCTAAAGTGCCCGGCGCCATCTTCAGGAGGCGTTGCCGTAGAGTTCGGCCACATACTCCCAATTGACCAGATGGTCGACGAAGGCCTTCAGGTAATCGGGACGGCGGTTGCGGTAGTCGATATAATAGGAATGCTCCCACACATCGACGCCGAGCAGCGGCGTGCCGCCGTGGACCAGCGGGTTTTCGCCGTTCGGGGTCTTGGTGACGGAGAGCTTGCCGTCCTTGAGCGTAAGCCACGCCCAGCCGGAGCCGAACTGCCCGACGCCGCCAGCGATGAATTCTTCCTTGAACTTATCGACCGAGCCGATGTCCTCGATGATCTTCTTTTCCAGCTCGCCCGGAATGGCGCCGCCGCCATTCGGCTTCATCCACTTCCAGAAATGGAGGTGGTTATAGTGCTGTCCGGCATTGTTGAAGAGCCCAGCATTCTTGCCATAGGAGCCCTTCACGATGTCTTCCAGGGATTTTCCCTCGAATTCAGTTCCCTTTAGGAGATTGTTACCATTATTGACATAAGCGAGATGGTGCTTGTCGTGGTGATATTCGAGCGTCTCGCGCGACATGTAGGGCGCAAGAGCATCATACGAGTAGGGAAGATCTGGCAGCGTGAAGGACATGAGGCGTCTCCGCGTTCGGTCCGGGAGGAGTCCGGCGGCTTCATCCCAGGATCGAAATGGGCCGCCTGAACTGCGACCTAGATAGGCCGGGCGCGGGGATCGGACAACAGTGGGCGCGCCGATTTCTGACGTAACCGGAGATTGGGTTGAACTGGACCGGCCCCGCCGGTCGTGCGTGGAGTGAGACGATGTGGCGGTTCCTGGTAGCTCTCGGTTTCCTGCTCGCGCTCGCGGGCCTCGTGATCATGGCGCTGGGGGTTGCGATTTTCGTGTCCTCCTTCGGCAACACGCTCATCGCCACGGGCGCGGTGAGCCTCTCGGGCGGCATCGTCATCATCGCGGTGGCGCTGGTGCTGAAGGAGTTGCGGGAGCTTTCGGGGCGGCTTGACGCGGTTCTCGCCGTCGGCACGCTGCCCGCCAGCCGCGCCCCGGCCTTCCCCGCTGCGGAGCGGGCGACGGACCTGATGGTCGAGGATGAGGATGGAATGGTGGAGGAGGACATCGAGCCCGAGCTTCCGGCCGAGGCTCCGCCGCGTGCCTTCCCGCCGCCTCCGTCCTTCCCGCGCCCGCGTGGGGCTGAGCGTCCCGTAGCCCCGCCGGCCTTCGAGCCAGCCGCTCCCTTGCCGGAGGCGCTGAAGCGCGGCCGGGTGCTGGGACGTGCGCCGGAGGGCGAAGCCTTCACGTCCCGCATGCGGCCCCTTGATGCACCCGCGCCGGAAGCCAACGAGCCCGAGCCCGCCCCGCTTCCTCCCCGCGCCTTCACGCCGCCTGCGCGGCAGCCGGAGCCCCCGGCTCCGCCCGCAGCGCCGGAGCCTTCGGTGCTGAAGTCGGGCATTGTCGGCGGCATGGCCTATACGCTCTATTCCGACGGCTCCATCCAGGCGGAGCTTCCGGACGGCACGCTGCGCTTCGCCTCCCTCCAGGAGCTGCGCGACCACGTGGCGCGCTCGTCCCACCCGCAATAGGCCGCGCCGCTTTCAAAGATCGGCAGAGATCGTAAATCCGGCCGGCATCGCACCCCGATGCCGGCCGGATGCGTTCTGGCCTCACACCAGCAGGCCGCTTCCGGAAGCGGAGGTGAAGTCGAGCTGGATGACGAGGTCATTGAAGTCCCTGTCGCCGCCGCCATAAAGGTCTTCCCAGCCCCAGGTGTTGAGGCCGTAATTCCAGAGATGGCCGACACCCTGTCCGTTCACCGCCTCGTTCGCCTGGGCGAAGGCGTAGAAGGTGTTGGTGCCGTTGAAGAGCTTCATGGCGATGAGGTCGCCGGCATCCACCCCGACAATCTCGGTCTGGCTGTACTGCCCATACCCCGCCCCCGCGATCCAGCTTCCGCCGGCGATCGTCTGGTAGGCATGGACGGCGGTGGCCGCATCGTAGCCGGTCTGGCCGGGGGCGATGCCGGCGATGGTGCCGGAGAGGTCGTCCACCTTATAGAACAGCACCGATATGTCGTTGATGCCGTTCTGGCGCGTGCGCACCACGGCATCCTGATCGTTCCCGCCGCCCGCGGTCTCGGCGATGGCCACCGCGCGCGAGACCTGCACGGCATTGTCCCCATCGTCCGACACGAAGCCGGCGAAGCCGAAGGCGGACGATAGCTGCGCCTGAGGCGGGGCGGTGCCTTGGCCGTCGATGGACACCGCCACATTGGCGCCTGCCGCCACCACCGCCTGATAGACCACGCCCTGGGACTGGCGGTCGAACATGGTGACGAGGTCGGAAGAGAAATCCACCTGGAGGCTCTGCTGGGCGAACTGGTTGGTCCAGGCATGGGTGTCGGCGGCCGTGCCGATGAAGGAGACCGAAGAGGTGCCAAGGGACAGGGACCAGTCGCCGGCCGAGGACAGGATGGGCTGAAACAGCAGGTTCTGCGTGGCGCCGCTGGCCCAGCTGGACCCGCCGGTCGCATCGATGAGGTCCGGCGCGTCGGGGAAATACATCTGGGAATGGGCGATGGCGGTCAGCGCCCGCGCCAGCAGCAGGCCGTTGGGCGTGCCGAGCCCGGTCGCCAGATCGTAGCCGGTGCCGGCTTGATAGCCGAAGCCGGTGGCATTGATGGAGACCCCCTCTGACACCAGCCCGCCTCCGTCGGTGAAGGAGGACGTGTTGTTGCCGTAGGTGACGTCGTTGAACGAAGCCGGCGCCACCGCCGCGGCGATGTAGAGCAGGTCGTTCATATAGCCGAGCTGCGGCAAGTTCTGGTTCACGAAGATGGCGTTGAGCTGGGCGGTGAGGGCGGCCCAGAAGGGCGTCGCGGCGCTGGTGCCGCCCTCATCGGTCAGGCCCTTCATGTCGCCCTTGGGCGTCAGGTACACCATGTTGGCGTAGGAGAGGGCCGAGACGTCCGGGGCGCCGCGCCCATGCTGGGCCAGAGGATCCGTGGTGACGGGATCGAGCCCGAAGGCGGTCTGGTACCAGGGGGTCTCCTGGGTAGGATCGACGCCGCCCCGGCCGGAATTGTTCTCCTGATAGCTCGGGCTCATGTGCGCCCCGAGTAGGTAATATTGGTTCCACACCGCTTCCAGGAACGTGGTGGAGAGCGTCACGTCCGGCAGGACCGTCATGCCGCCGGCGACAAGCCGCCAGATGATGTCCTCATTGCCCTGCTGAGCCTGCTGCAGGATGCCCTGGATCGTCGGATCGTTCTGCGCCGACAAGGGCGTGCTGAGCGAGGTTCCGCCCACCAGGATGCCGTAGGGGCTCGTGACCGTGGTGGAAAGGTTGGTGAGGCCGTTGGCGATCTCGCCGCTCGAGCCCCCGTCTCCGTTCGCCGTGAAGACGGAGATGTTCCTGAGGGCGGCGTCGATGAAGAGTTCCCAATAGGCCGCCAGGAAAGGTGAATCCGGAGCCGGCTGCATATCGTCCGTCCAGGAGGACGAGACGATGTTCACATTGTGGTTCGGGTCCCAGATGGCGTTCTGGTAGGCGACGAACGTGGTGCTGTCCTGGCTGGCGCCGGCATAGAGGCCGATCAGGCTGTTCGGAGCAGCGGACGCGATGACGCCAACGTCCAGGGAGCGCTCGCCGCCGCCATTGTCGGACGCCTGCCCGTCATGGGTGAACTGGGCATAATAATTGCCGGGCGTGCTGATGCCGGCCGTCTGGCGGAACTGGTTCAGCAGCGTGCCGAACTGAGTGCCTTCCTTGTCACCCGGCAGGGCGCTTCCCGTGCCGGGCTCCGCCAAGGCGATGGTGCCGGTGTTGACCTGGCTGCCATCCAGCGGAAAGTTGTAGAAGTCCTGCCCGAGCTGGGCCGCGAAATACTGCGTCGGCTGGGTCGAGGAGTTCCCGACGCCTTGCGCACCTTGCGGCGGAGTATAGGTGGCGCCGCCCGACAGGTTGGCGGTTGCAGGCGCAGCGCCGAAATCGAACCAGAGGCCGGCGACATTCCAATCCTCGGAATGGAGAGGGCGTTATCCCAGTAATACGTGTCGTATTGCTGCTTGCTTGAGTAACCGTAATTCAACTGCGTTCCGAACATCTCCTTGAAGCCGGCCGCCGTGAGCTGAAGCCAGACCGTCCGGGATTCCGCCGACGAGACATAGCCTTCGGTCTCGTAATTATCGAGAAGCACGGCGCCTGCGCCGCCGCTGGCGATGGAGGCCGTCGCCTGGCTCACCACGGTCGCGTAATCCGCCGGGTTGGCACCGTATTTCTGCCAGAGCTCTGCCTGGGTCATGGAGGCGAGCATCTGCTGCCGCTCGCCCCAGCTGGCGTTGAGGAACGCGGTCGGGTCTGTCGCCCGATTGAGGATGATCGCGACATTGATGGTGCCGGTCGCTTCCGTTGGCGTGGCGGGCAAGCCATAGGCCGCGTGTGGCGTCGTGGCGTTGGTGGTGCGGTAGCTTGTGAAATCGAGAAAGCTGGAATTCGCCAGCGGAACGAGCGGCAGTGCCATGGTTTCCCCCAAACCAGACCAAAGCCAGCGTTCCCAGCATTCGCAGGGGCGTGGCTTTGAGGCATAACAGAAAATGCCGTAGGGGGCGGCAAGAGGAAATCGCGGGTCTGGACTTTCGCTTCAGTAAGTTCGGCCCGGACCGTTGCAAAATTGCCTTGGAATGAGCTTGGAAATTAAGCTTCATCCATGATGTGAAGTCGAGCGCAGCGCCACCGTCGAAATAAGAATGCGCTCCAGGCACGCATGGACTGTCGCGCCGCAGCGGGATGGAGTTTCGGGCCTTGCCGGGCCGTAGCGTCCTCGTCCGCTCGGCCCGGGAGAATTTCAGTGTGACCCCTTCGCCACCTCAAGGGCGAAGATGTAGATCAGCGCCACCTCTTCCAGCCGGTCGAACCGCCCTGCCGCGCCCCCATGCCCCGCATCCATGTTGGTGCGCAGGAGGAGGGGGGCGGACCCTTCGTTCACATCCCGCAGCCGCGCCATCCAGCGCGCCGGTTCCCAATAGGTCACGCGCGGGTCGGTGAGCCCGGCGAGGGCGAAGATGGCCGGGTAGGGAAGGGCGGACACATTGTCCACGGGGGAATAGGAGCGGATCAGCTCGAACGCCGCTTCGCTCGCAATGGGATTGCCCCATTCGGGCCATTCCGGCGGGGTGAGGGGCAGGGTGTCGTCCAGCATGGTGGCGAGCACGTCCACGAACGGTACCTCGGCGACGATGCCGGCAAACAAATCCGGCCGCGCATTGGCGATGGCGCCCATGAGCATGCCGCCGGCGGACCCGCCATGGGCCACGATGCGGTCCGCCTGCGTCACCTTCTCGCGCACCAGATGCTCGGCCACCGCGATGAAGTCGGTGAAGGTGTTGGTCTTCTTCTCCAGCTTGCCGTCCGCATACCAGTGCCAGCCCTTGTCGGTGCCGCCGCGCACATGGGCGATGGCATAGACGAAGCCACGGTCCACCAGCGAGAGCCGGTTGGTGGCGAAGCTTGCGGGGATGGTGATGCCATAGGCCCCATAACCGTAGAGGAGGCACGGCGCCGAGCCGTCGAGCGGGGTGCCAGCGCGATAGAGCAGGGTGACCGGCACGCTCTCGCCATCCGGAGCGGGCGCGAAGATGCGCCGCGTCACATAATCTGCCGGGTCGTGGCCGCTCGGGATCTCCTGGCGCTTCAGAAGGTGCCGGCCGCGGGTGTGCATGTCATAGGCCCACACCTCGGCCTGCGTGGTCATGGAGGCGTAGGTGAAGCGCAATTCGTTGGTTTCGAACAGGAAGCCCCCGTCGATCCCCAGAGCATAAGCCTCCTCGTCGAAGGCGATGGGATGCTCGTCGCTGGAGAACACCGTGCGGATGACGATGCGGGGAAGGCCGTCTTCACGCTCCAGCCGCACCAGGAAGCCGCGATAGGCCACCTGGCTCAGGATCATGCATCCGGGCCGGTGGGGCACGAGGTCTTGCCAGAAGGCGCGCTCGGGCGTGGCGCTGGGCGCCATGACGATCTTGAAATCCTCGGCCTCGTCCGCATTGGTAAGGATGACGAGGCTGTCTTCGCCGCCGAGGTCGGGATGATGCTCCACCTCGTAGCGCACGCCCTCCTCGCGCGGGGCCACCACGCGCAGCGGCACGTCGGGGTTCAGGAGGTCAATGAGGTGGACCTCGGAGGTCTCGTGGTCGCCGCAGGCAACGAGGCCGAAGGCGCGAGACTGGGTCTCGCCGAGGGAGACGAAGAAGCCCTTGTCCGGCTCCTCATAGATCAGCACGTCTTCGAGGGGGTCTGTGCCGAGACGGTGGCGGAACACCTTGGAGGGGCGATGCTCGGCATCGCGGCGAATGTAATAGAGGAAGGCGCCGTCCTGCGACCACAGGATGTCGCCGGTGGCGCCCTCCAAGCGGTCCGGCAAGTCGAGGCCGGTCTCAACATCGCGGATGCGGATGGAATAAAGCTCCGAGCCCTGCTCGTCCGCCGCGAAGGCGAGGCGCCGGTGGTCGGGGGCGTGGCGCACATGGCCGAGGTGGAAATAGGCCTTGCCCTTCGCCTCGCCGTCGCCGTCGAGGAGGATCGTCTCCTCGCCCTCGGGCAGCACCTTGCGGCAGAAGAGGGGATGCTGGCCGCCCTGGCGGTGGCGGGAGTAATAGGCGAAGGGACCATCGGGCGAGGGGACGCCCGCATCGTCTTCCTTGATGCGCCCGCGCATCTCGGCGAGCAACGTGTCCTTCAATTTGGAGGACGGCGCGAAGAATGCGTCGGAATACGCATTCTCCGCTTCAAGATAGGCCCTGATGTCCGCATCGAGGACAGTCGGGTCGCGCATCACCTCGCGCCAGTTCTCTGCCTTCAGCCAGGCATAGTCATCGCGAAGCTCGGTCCCGTGGATGGTGCGCGCGGTGGGGCGGCGCGGGGCGCGGGGCGGCTCAGGCCGCATTGCCGGCCCCGGTGTCCTTATCCAGCTTCAGGGACAGGGCCGTGCCGTTCATGCAGAAGCGCAGGCCCGAGGGCTGCGGGCCGTCGGGGAAGACATGGCCGAGATGGCTGTCGCAGCGGGCGCAGCGGATCTCCACGCGGCGCATGCCGTGGGAGATGTCCTCATGGCTGGTGATGGCGTCGGCGGACACCGGCGCAAAGAAGCTCGGCCAGCCGCTGCCGGAATCATACTTGGTATCCGAGGAGAAGAGCGGGGCGTCGCAGGCAACGCAGCTATAGAGGCCGGCCCGCTTCTCGTCCCAATACGGTCCGGTGAAGGCCCGCTCCGTTCCCGCACGGCGGGCAACACGGAACTGCTCAGGAGTGAGGCAGGACATCCATTCGGCGTCGCTCTTCACGATCTTCTCAGTGGGAGCATCATCGGCCATTGGGCGTCCTCTCATGTTTTGCGCCGTCCGCGCCACATCTATGCCATTCGGGCGTGACGTGTCGTCGACGAACGTTCCAGCGTCAAAAGGGGTCCGAGCCTGTGAGTTAAGCATTGGAACGCCTCCTCGCAAGGCGTGCGCTGCGTCCGTTTCGCTCGCTGCAAGCGCGGCATACGCTGCGCAGCGGGGGGATGGACTTGAATGTCGCTAGTCCATCCGGGGGTTTCCCTCTGATTGCTGAAGAGCATCGAAGAAGAGGCGTGCTTATCTCGAAAATGAACTTGCAATTCATATCCGAACAACATAACAAGCTATGGCGGTGTGGTCATCGAATCGCTACGCCGCCGCGCGCAGGCTGGAGTTACAGCGTTCGTCCTGGAATGCAGGCTTCATTCAAGCGGGCCTTTGCGATTTTCGTTTCAACCTTGAAGAAAGTCCCATGAGCGAAGCAACGGAATCGACCTCCTATATCGAGCTGGCGGCGGATATCGTCTCTGCCTATGTCAGCAACAATTCGGTCGCGGCGGGCGATCTGCCGAGCCTCATCAATGAAGTGCATGCCGCGTTGCAGCGCGTGTCGAAGGGCGAGGCCGAGCCGGCGCCCGAGCCGCTGAAGCCGGCCGTGCCGCTGAAGAAGTCGGTCACGCCCGACTACATCATCTGCCTGGAAGACGGCAAGAAGTTCAAGTCGCTGAAGCGCCACCTGCGCACGCAGTACAATATGAGCCCCGAGCAGTATCGCGAGAAGTGGGGCCTGCCCGCCGACTACCCGATGGTGGCGCCCAACTATGCGGCTGCCCGTTCCGAGCTTGCCAAGCAGATGGGCCTCGGCCAGCAGCGCCGTCGGCGCCGCTGATCTGACGTTGCGGGGACATTTCTTCATCTGATTTTGGACTTCAGTCCGATTCGGTTTGGCGCCGCCTGCAAGGGCGGCGCCTTTTTTATCAGGCGCAGCAGCGCCGCATGGCGGGCGGGGTCATAACCCTCCGCGCGCGCATGGCGCGCCCGCCGCATGGCCCGCAATGCCGAGAGAAGGGCCTGCGGATCACTTGAGGTCAGGAAGGTGAGGGCCGGCATACGTCCCTGAATGTCCTTCTCCCGCCCTCCGCTCGAAAATCCCCGAACCCGCTGCCGCGCCGTGCGGCCGCTCTTGCGTCTCGTGTCCATGATGAAGCCTCCGCGTGGATGGCGCGATCATGGGACGCCCTGCCGGGGTGGCGGAAAAAGATCCTAGAAGAATTTTCGCGCCCGAACCTCCTGCCTGCGCAAACCATTGGTAAGAAATGGGTTGCAGGCGAGGGTTGCGCGATGTCATTCTCTCTTGCCAAGGGATGCTTTGCGATGTAGGAATATAAACCTATATCGGAGACCCCCATGACGCACGGCCCCGCCCAGACCTCGACCTCCGCGGAACCGAGGCCTTCACCCACACCTACACCTCTGCCCGCCGCCATCCTCGCAAGGGTTGCGCTCGCCGTTGCGGCAGGCTGGGCCGATCTGCCGCCGAACGCCATCGCCGCGCCGGGCCGGGCCGCCAGCAGGATCGCCCGGGCGCGCCACCTCGCCTTCTATCTCGCCCATGTGACCTTCGGCCTGTCTCAGCACGAGGTGGCGCGCAGGTTCGCCCGCCACCGCGCCAGCATCGCCTATGGCTGCGGGCGCATCGAGGAAGCGCGGGAGGAGGGGGCGTTCGACCGCGCGGTGGATCTTCTCGAAGCGGAGGCGCGCCGCGCCGCCGACAATGTTCTCAGGCTGTAAGGGGGTGTCATGAAAGGTCGTGTTCGCACCAAGGCCGCCCGCGAGGCGTCGCGCCGCCCCGCCTTCGCCTGCCGCGTGCTGGTGGATGGCCACGAACGGGTGCTGGAGATGGATCTGGCGGAAAGTCCGCTTGCCTGGCTCGCCAACCGCAAGGGCAGGGACGGGCAGCCGCTCATTGATCCCGCACAGTTCATGGCCGGTGAGCGGTTGAGGCTGGATTTCACCCGCGCCGGGATGACGCCGCGCATCACCACCGATTGGTCGCCGGGCGGCCGGGGCGGGGGCGGCGGCATGGAGGCGTTCAGCGATGTGGTTATCGCCGCCAAGCGCCGGGTGGATGCGGCCCTCGCGGCCGTCGGGCCGGAACTCTCCGGCGTGCTGCTGGATGTGTGCTGCTTTCTCAAGGGCCTGGAACTGGTGGAGCAGGAGCGCGGCTGGCCGGCCCGCACCGCGAAAGTGGTCCTGGGCCTTGGCCTTGATCGCCTCGCTGCCCATTACGGGCTCGCGAGCGTGGCGCGCGGCCGTGACCGGGCGGCGCCGCGCACCTGGCGCGCGGAGGTGGGGGAGTGACGCGCGCGCATTCAGGCGCAATGATGCAGAAGCAAATTGGGGGGCTCCATGAACGCTTATCTCGACGCCATGCGGAACTACGCGACCTTCACCGGCCGTACCCGCCGAAGCGGGTTCTGGCTGTTTGTGCTGGTCCTGTTCTGCATCGAAGTGGCCGCCGGCATCATTGATTACGGGCTCCTGGGGCGCAGCGTGGAGCAGGGCGGCCCCATCAGCGGCATCGTGCATCTCGTCCACCTGATCCCCGGCCTCGCCATCGGGGTGCGGCGGCTGCACGATATCGACCGCACCGGCTGGTGGATGCTGCTCTACCTCACCGGCATCGGCGCGCTGGTGATCCTCATCTTCAATATCTGGCCCGGCACCCAGGGGCCGAACCGCTTCGGCCCCGATCCGCGCACCTACCTTCCGGCCTGAGCCGGCGGCTCAACACACGCGCTATCCCCGGGCTTGCCCCGGGGATCCTCACGCCTCCGCCAGCGCGGCGCGCGCGTCGGCGCGGATGCGGTTCACCATGGAATTGAGGCCGTTGGAGCGCTGCGGCGTCAGGTGTCCCTCAAGGCCGATCTCGCGGAACACTCCAAGCGCGTCCGTCGCCAAAATCTCCTTCGGGGTGTGGCCGGACATCAGCGTGAGCAGCACGGCGATAAGCCCGCGCACGATATGGGCGTCGGAATCCCCTTCGAATTCCAGCACCGGCCCGTTCGGTCCTTCGCGGCGGTGAGAAACGAGCCAGACCTGGCTGGCGCAGCCCTGCACCTTATTTTCTTCCGTGCGCTCGGCCTCGGGGAAGGGCGGCAGCGCGCGTCCAAGCTCGATCGCATAGCGGATGCGGTCTTCCCAGTCGTCGAGGAACTGGAAGTCTTCAATCAGGGTCTTGGCGTCCAAGGTCTTCGGGGCCAGTGTCTTGGCGTCCATGGGTCCATGCGCATAAGCGGCCGCCCGATGCGGTCATACCCGAATATAGGCGCTCGCAGGCCCGGGAGAAACCCGTCTCAGGCCGGGCGGCGCGGGGGCAGGGGAACGCTCGCCGGGATGATGGTGGGCCGCGCGCCGGCAGGCTTCGGCGCCTCCGTGGCCTCCCCGCCCCATGTGGGTACCAGATCCTGTGGGGTCAAAGCGTGGCCTGTGGCCGCCTTCTCGACCGCGGCGGCGGCTTCCGACGCATCGTGAGCGCTGCCGACATTCTCGAGCAGCCAGCCGGCCGCGGCCTGTGCCTTGTCGCCGAGATGACCGAGCAGTTGTCCGCCCACGGCGCAGGCATCCGGCTGGCGCTGGCAGAAGCCGCTGGCGTCCGCCAGCGCGGACTGTGCGGCGGAAAGGGCCTGCCACGCGCCGATCTGCCGGGTGCCATCCTCCGAGGTGGAGATGGGCAGCAGCAGCAGCACGATGCCGAGCCAGAAGGACATGCGGATCAGAAAGAACATCGACGCCCTCGCCACGCCCGGCCAGCCTCCTCCACCGGGCCACGCCAGGATAGCAAAGGCCGGCGCCTGCCGCAGCGGCGGCGGAGGCCGCGCGCACCGTCTTTTAAAGACATCGTTAATACTGAGGCGATGAAAGCGGCTGCCGTTGTGTCGCATCCGCTGCGACAAGTGCTCATCTTGTAATCACATGGTGCCGGCTCAATATGCAGCCCGACATTAACAAGAAGAAAGCAGGAGCGACTGATGTCCGGTCCGGACCAGACGCGGCATTGGCCGCCTCTATCACCGATGCAGACAGGTATTCGCGGACGGTGTCCGCGGTGCGGAGAGGGGCATCTGTTCAAGGGCTTTTTGAAGCTCGCACCAAAATGTGAAGTCTGCGGGCTTGATTACTCGTTCGCGGATCCCGCGGACGGTCCTGCTTTTTTCGTCATCACGTTCGGCTGCCTTCCCTCCACCGTTTTCGCCATCTGGCTGGAGGTGGTGTGGCAGGCGCCCTATTGGGTGCATCTGTTCACGACGCTGCCCTTGCTGCTGCTCACCTGCATTCCTCCCTTGCGGCCCCTGAAGGGCTGGCTGGTGGCCAGCCAGTATTTCTACAAGGCCGAGGAAGGCCGCCGGGTGCCTCTGAGCAAGGGGCCGGCATAGTCGCTTAAGGACGCAAAGCAGGCCTGCACGGGCAGGCCGGCCTACATCTTCTCCACCGCCGCACGCGGCTCCTTGCCGCGGATCTGGGCCTCCTCGACGCCGGATGCGGCGGCCTGGAGCATGGGGAGGATGTCGTCGATCTCGTGCGCCACCAGCACCTCCACAGGCGTGGTGCTGCGGATGAATTCGCAGCCGCGCATATGGTCGAGGAGGGCCAGAAGCGGGTCCCAGAAGCCGGCGATGTTGGCAACGAGGATGGGCTTGCGGTGGCGGCCGAGCTGCGCCCAGGTGAGCTGTTCCACCAGTTCCTCCAGCGTGCCGACGCCGCCGGGCAGCGCCACGAACGCATCCGCCCGCTCGAACATGAGCTTCTTCCGCTCGTGCATGTCCTCGGTCACGATCATCTCGGCCGCATAGTCGAAGGCGCGTTCGCGAGAGAGCAGGAATTCCGGGATGATGCCGGTGACGGCCCCGCCGTTCATCGCCGCCGCCGCGGCCACCTCGCCCATGAGGCCGATGCCGCCGCCGCCATAGACGAGGCGCACGCCGTTACGGGCGAGAATCTCGCCGAAGCGCCGGGCCTCGGCGGCGAAGAGGGGCGTGCCCCCCCGGGAAGAACCACAATAGACGCAGACGCTTTCGATATGGGCCATGGGAGTCAGTTTATCAGTTTTGTGCATTGCGTCACGAGCTGCCGTTTGTTCCCCGTCGCGGCTTTCTGCCCGATGCCCGGCTTTCGCCTTCCCGTTTGCAGTTGAGGACTGAAGAGGAAGCAGGTGAGGCGAATCGATCGCCGGCACGCTCATATGATCGGTCATATCTCGCTCCTGACCCTCCTGCGAACAGGAGAAGGATTCGGGCAGGGTCCCCATGGGGAAATCACATCCAAGTTGGTCATGCTCCTGGCGACGGGAGGATGACGGCGGGGGACAACGCGCCAGCCTTGAATCCGATCCAATCATCGTCTATCGGCGATGGACGATGGATAACCCTGACCTCGATTCCCATAGCCTCGCGAGCCGGCTGAAGGCGCTCGCGCATCCCGCCCGGCTGAAGGTGCTGGAGACGCTGGCGCGGCGCGAAGGCTGCCAGTGCGGCGAGATCGTCGCCGGCCTGCCTCTGGCGCAATCCACCGTCTCGCAGCATATAAGGGTTCTTCTTGAAGCGGGCCTTGTCCGGGGCACCCTGGATGGGCCGCGCTCCTGCTATTGCATCGACCATGACGCGCTGAACACCCTGCGCGCGGATCTCGATGCGGTGTTTTCGGCCCTCGCTTCCGGCCCCGGCGGGGCGGCGTGCGGTCCGCAGAAATAGGTTCCCATGTCCAATTCCCCAAAGCCCGGCGCCGCCCGGCACTCCTTCAAGGCCGTCTCGGCCGCCGGCGGCGCCCTGTTGGGCACCGTCACGGCGCTCTGGCCCTACCTCTGGCCACAGGATCGCGGCGACTTGCGCAAGCGCGTGGTGGCGACGCTGCTGCTGCTGTTCCTCGCCAAGTTCGCCACCATGTCGGTGCCTTTCTTCTTCAAATGGGCGACGGACGCGCTCGCCCACATGCCGGACGGGCAGGGCGACGTGGACATCGCCTGGCTGCTCGCCGCGCCCGTGATGCTGACGCTGGCCTATGGCGGCGCCCGTCTTGTCATGGCGGCCATCACCCAGCTGCGCGACGGCATGTTCGCGAAGGTGGCGCTCCATGCCGTGCGCAAGCTGGCGCTGGAGACATTCGAGCACATGCACGCGCTGTCGCTGCGCTTCCACCTGGAGCGCAAGACCGGTGGGCTCACCCGCGTTCTGGAGCGGGCGCGCGAGGGCATCGAGACCATCGTGCGCATGCTGGTGCTCCAACTCGCGCCCACCATCGTCGAGCTGGTGCTGGTGCTCGCTGTCCTCGCCTTCGCCTTTGACTGGCGCTACGTGGCGGCGGTCGCGGCGACGGTGGTGCTCTATACGTGGTTCACCTATGTCGCGAGCGAGTGGCGCATCTCCATCCGCCGGGACATGAACGAGAGCGACACTGAGGCCAACACCAAGGCCGTGGACAGTCTGCTCAACTATGAGACCGTGAAGTATTTCGGCGCCGACCACTGGGAAAGCTCGCGCTACGACAAGTCGGTGGCGCGCTATGAATCCGCCACGGTGCGCACCTTCACCTCGTTGGCCTGGCTGAATGCGGGCCAGGCGCTCATCTTCACCATGGGCTTGACCGCCACAATGGTGCTCGCCGCCTTCGACGTCAGGGCGGGGCGGCAGAGCGTCGGCTCCTTCGTCATGGTCAATGCCATGATGATCCAGCTCTACCAGCCGCTGAACTTCCTCGGCATGATCTATCGCGAGATCAAGCAGGCCATCGTGGACATCGAGGCCATGTTCGCCGTGCTCTCGCGCGATCCCGAGATCGAGGACAAGAAGGACGCGCAGGCGCTCACCGTCCATGGCGGCACGGTGCGGTTCGAGGATGTGCGCTTCTCCTACGATCCCGGCCGGGAAATCCTGAAGGGCGTCACCTTCGAGGTGCCGGCGGGGCGCACGGTCGCCATCGTCGGACCGTCGGGCGCGGGCAAGAGCACCATTTCCCGGCTCATGTTCCGCTTCTACGACGTCTCTTCCGGCCGCATTACCATTGACGGGCAAGACATTCGCGACGTGACGCAGGAGAGCCTGCGCGCCGCCATCGGCATGGTCCCGCAGGACACGGTGCTGTTCAACGACACCATCGGCTACAACATCCGCTACGGCCGCCAGGGCGCGACCGAGGCCGAGATCGAGGATGCGGCCCGTCTCGCCCAGATCGACGCCTTCATCCAGGCGACGCCCCACGGCTACAAGACCGAGGTGGGGGAGCGCGGCCTCAAGCTCTCCGGCGGCGAGAAGCAGCGCGTCGCCATCGCCCGCACCATCCTCAAAGCGCCGCCCATCCTGCTGCTGGACGAGGCCACTTCCGCCCTCGACAGCCACACGGAAAAAGAGATCCAGGACGCCCTCGACCGCGTCTCGAAGGGGCGCACCACACTGGTCATCGCCCACCGGCTCTCCACCGTGGTCTCCGCCGACGAGATCCTTGTGCTGGCTAAGGGTGAGGTCGCCGAGCGCGGCAGCCATGCCGAGCTTCTGGCGAAGGGCGGACTGTATGCGGCCCTGTGGCATCGGCAGCGCGAAGCCGACGAAGCCCGCGAAAAGCTACATGCCGCTGGGGAAGGTAGCGAGCTGCCCACAACTTCTACGGATTCAACGCCCGCAAGCGCTCGGACGCCGTTGCCGGAACCTTCGGAGGCATGGTAGCGACTCGCTCGTCGAGGCTTCCTGTATCCAAAGGTTGGACGTGTGATCGGCGATCTCTATCTGACCTCCGCGTCCGCCGCGCCGAAGCTGCGCATTGGCCTGATGATCGATGAACCGGTGCTGTCGTCGGTCTCCGCCGCCATCGTCGATCAGATCCGGGCGTCCTCCTTCGCCGAGATCGTGCTGGTGGTGCGCAACGGCGCATTCCCGGCCGAGACCGGGCCATCGGCCTCGTTCCTGTCGCGGGCCTGGAAATTCCTGAAGCGTCCGGCGCTCCGCCGCCTGATCGCCTATGCGATCTACCTGAAGCTCGATGCGCGCCGCAGCTATGATGCCCATCGCGATCCCCTGAAGCCGGTGGATTGCACGGAGCGTCTGGCTGGCGTCGAGGAGATCGTCGTCGCGCCGCAGAGCAAAGGCTACGTGCACCGCCTTCCGGCCGAGGTGGTGGAGGAGATCAAGTCCCGCGATCTCGATGTTCTCATCAGGTTCGGCTTCAACATCCTCAAGGGCGACATCCTCTCCGCCGCCAAGTCCGGCGTCTGGTCGTTCCATCACGGCGACAACGACTTCTATCGCGGCACCCCGCCTTACTTCTGGGAGATGGTGGAGGAACGGCCGCGGTGCGGCGCCATCCTCCAGGTGCTGAACGAAGAACTGGACAACGGGCTGGTGCTCGCCAAGGGCCAGTATGCGAACGAGGGCGGGCTTTCCTTGTTCCGCAACAGCGTGGGGCCTTATTGGGGGTCGGCGCACTTCATCATCTGGAAGCTGAAGGAACTGCACGAGCAGGGGTTCGAGGCGCTGAAAGCCCGCGCCATCCCGCGAGCGCCCTATGGCGGGCAGCGGGCGGTTTATCGCAAGCCCGCCAATTGGGAAGTGGTGAGCTGGCTCGGCGGGGCGGTGCTGCGCAAGCTGAAGGAGCGGCGGGAGCGGCGCATCCTCCATTGGCAGATGGCGCTGCGCAGGGATGGGGCGACGCCGTCCATCCAGCCAGGGACCGGTGCGGTCGATCTCTCCGGCTTCCATTTCATCACCGCGCCCAAGGGGCACTTTTACGCCGACCCGTTCCTGTTTGAGCGGGACGGGCGCATGTATCTGTTCCTGGAGGATTATTCCTACGCCGAGCAGCGCGGCGACCTGGTGGTCATGGACGTGACCGACGGCGTTCCCGCCACTGCCGATCTCTGCCTCAAGACCGGCTCGCACCTTTCCTATCCCTTCGTCTTCGCCCATGGGGGCGAGACCTACATGATCCCGGAGACCATGGCGGCGGGGGAAGTGGCGCTCTACCGGGCGGAGGCGTTCCCCCACCGCTGGGTCAAGGAGAAGGTGCTCTACGAAGGCTCCATCGTCGACACGACGCTTTGGATCGAGGACGGGGTCTTCTACTTCTTCGCCACCTTCATCGTCCCCGGCACCGAGGCCATGTCGCTGCACCTCTTCACGGCGGACAGCCTCACCGGCGCATGGCGCCACCACCCTGCGAACCCCATTTCCAACGATGTGCGCGATGCGCGCGGGGCCGGGCACATGTTCCGGCAGGACGGGGTGCTCTACCGCCCCGCCCAGGATTGTTCGGGCACCTATGGACGGGCCATCCGATTCTATCGGGTGGATGTGCTCACCCCCAATGCCTATTCCGAGACGCTGGTGCTGGATCTGGAGCCGGACGCGGTGCCCGCCTTTGCCGGGATGCCGGCGGAGGGGATCCACACCTATAATCGCACCGGCGCGTTCGAGGTGATCGACGCCAAGTTCAGGCTGCCCGCCGATACCATCTGAGCCGTCAGGCTCGTGATTTGACGCCCCGTCAGGGGCGCTCTACCTATGCCGCTCCTTGATTGGCGGAGCCGTCGTGTCCCTTCTCACCACCATCCGGAAGAATATTCCCCCGGTCCATCGCGAAGGCTATCCGTTCATCGCCATCGCGGCGGTGATCACGCTCGCGCTGCTCATGGTCTCGACATTCTTCGGGATGCTGGCGCTCGGCCTCACCATCTGGACCGCCTTGTTCTTCCGCGACCCGGCCCGGGTCACGCCGCTGCGGGACGGGCTCGTCGTCTCTCCGGCCGACGGCGTCATCTCCCAGATCACCATGGCGCTGCCGCCGCGCGAGCTGGACCTGTCCGACGTGCCGCTGCTGCGCGTGTCCGTCTTCATGAATGTGTTCAACGTCCATGTGAACCGTGCGCCGGTCTCCGGCCGCATCGAGCGCATCGCCTACAAGGCCGGCATCTTCCTCAATGCCGATCTCGACAAGGCGAGCGAGGACAATGAGCGCAACGGCCTCATCTTCCGCACCTCCTACGGCCCCGTGGGCTGCGTGCAGATTGCAGGGCTCATCGCCCGGCGCATCGTCTCCTTCGTCCGCGAGGGCGAGGAACTGGGCGCGGGCGAGCGCTTCGGCCTCATCCGCTTCGGCTCGCGGGTGGACGTCTATCTGCCCGCCGGAACGCGGCTCCTTGTGGCCGAGGGGCAGCTCGCCACGGCCGGCGAGACGGTGATTGCGGACTTCTCCGCACAAGGCGGGCGCGAAACCGCCTTCAGGGTGAGCTGAAGCCGCCATGAGCACGCTCTTCCCCCAGTTCGATCCCGAGGGCACGCCGAGCCGCTTCGGCCGCTTCGGCCGCATCCCGCTGCGGGTCCTGCTGCCCAATCTCGTGACGCTGCTGGCCCTGTGCTCGGGCCTGACCGCCGTACGCATGGCGGTGGAGGACCGCTTCGAGCTGGCGCTGGCGGCCATCGTGTTCGCCGCCATGCTGGACGGCATAGACGGGCGCCTCGCCCGCGCGCTCAAGGGCACGTCGCGTTTCGGCGCGGAGCTGGACAGCCTTGCCGACTTCGTGAATTTCGGCTGCGCCCCGGCGCTCATTCTCTATCTCTGGGGCCTTGATCAGGCCGGCTCCATCGGCTGGATCGCGGCGCTCATCTTCGCCATCTGCGCGGCGCTCCGCCTCGCCCGCTTCAACGTGATGCTGGACGACCCCGACCGGCCGCCCTTCGCCGCCGATTTCTTCACGGGCGTGCCGGCGCCGGCCGGTGCCATCACCGTGCTGCTGCCGGTCTATCTCGAGCTTCTGGGCCTGCCGCACGGCCCGGCCAATGCCCCGCTGGCGCTGATCTACACGGTCGCCATTGGCCTCCTCATGATCTCCAAGGTCCCCGCATGGTCCGGCAAGACGCTGGGCAAGCGCGTGCGGCGGGACATGGTGCTGCCCCTGTTCGTGCTGGTTGCGCTGTTCGCCGGGCTGCTCGCGAGCTATCCCTGGCTGGTTCTCTCGGTGTGCAGCGTGCTTTATCTGGTGCTGCTGCCGGTTTCCTATGTGCGGTACCGCCGCCTGATGGACGCCTACAAGGCCGAGCAGGCTGCGGCGGGGGACGCGTAGCTCCCTCTTTCCGCTGCGAGCTGCGCTCTCTCTCCCGCTTGCGGGGGAGGGGAATGGGCGACTTCCTGCGCTGGAAATGAACTCTCCAGCCTTCGCTGCGTTGTCCAGCGATGCATGCGTTCGAACCCACCCACACCACCCCAGCTCCTGAAGATCCAAGACCGTCTCCGCCGGCACCCCCCGCCCGGCTGCGCGTCGTCACCTACAATGTGCGGCGGTGCTACGGCCTTGACGGGCGCTATTCGCCGGAGCGCATCGCCGAAGTGCTCACAGAAATCCAGGCGGACGTGGTGGCGCTCCAGGAACTGGATGTGAAGCGCGTGCGCAGCGGCGGCATCGATCAGGCGCTTGCCATCGCCTCGGCCCTGCGCATGAACCTGCATTTCCACCCCGCCGTGCGGGTGGTGGAGGAGCTTTATGGCGATGCCATCCTCTCCGCCTTGCCGCTGCGGCTCGTAAAAGCCGGACCGCTGCCCGGCACCGGGGGACCGCTGCGCATCGAGCCGCGCGGCGCGCTCTGGGTGGAAGCAAGCCTTCCGGGCGCGCAGGTGCAGATCATCAACACCCATTTCGGCCTGCTCTCCCGGGAGCGGCTGATCCAGGCGCGGGCCATGCTTGGGCCGGACTGGCTCGGCCATCCCGCCTGCACCGGCCCGGTGGTGCTGCTGGGGGATCTCAATTCCCGGCCGTCCTCGCTCGCCTATCGCCATCTGGCCGCGCGGCTGGAGGATGCCCAGAGATCGGGCGGACGGCGGCCCCTGCCCACCTTTCCCACCCGCTGGCCCGTGCTGCGCATCGACCATGTGTTCGTGGGCGGCGGGATCGAGGTGGAGAATGTGAGAACCCTGCGGGGCGGCATCGCCCGGCGCGCGTCGGACCACGTGCCGCTATGCGTGGACCTCGCCGTGCCGGTGCGGGCGTTGCCGGAACCGGCGCCCGCGCTCGCGGTTGCGGGTGAAGGCAGATGAGCTCCTGGCAGGAGCGCGAGCGCTCGTCGAACTGGGGCGATCTCTGGCGCCGGCTTGGCGGCCTGTTCCAGACCCGAGCGTTCCATGTCGTGTTCGCGCTGGCCGCCGTGGCGCTGGGCACCTTTCTCATTTACCGCTCCCTGAGCCGTTACAGCCTCAATGAGCTGGCATCGGCGGTAGCGGCGGTGCCGCCCTGGCGGGTCGCAGCCAGCGCGGCGTGCGCGGCGGCGAGCTATCTCTGCCTGACGCTGTTCGACTATCTCGGCCTGCGCTATGCGGGCAAGCCGCTGCCTTATCCCAAGGCGGCGCTGGCCTCCTTCGTCAGCCTTTCGCTCGGCCACACCATCGGCCTTGCGGCGCTGTCCTCCGGCGCGGTGCGCTATCGCTATTATTCGCGGTGGGGGCTCGATGCCGGGGACGTGGCGAAAGTCATCGTCTTCTGCGGCATGTCGGTGGGGCTAGGCCTGTCCGGGCTTGCGGGCATCGCGCTTTTCCTCGCGCCCGGGGTGGCACAGGAAATGGCGGGCCTCTCGCGTGGCTCGACTTATGGCCTTGCTTTGGCTTGCCTTGCTTTCCCGGTCGCCTATGTGGCGCTCGCGGCCTTCTGGCGGGCGCCTCTGGTGGTGCGCGGCTGGTCCATGGAGATGCCGGGCGTGAAGCTGGCGCTGGCGCAGGTGGCGGTGGGGATTACCAATTTCGTCTGCGTCGCCGCCTGTCTGCACAATGCTCTGGCCAGCGTGGCGCAGGTGGATTTCGCCTCGGTGACCGCCGCTTATGTGGTCGCCAACGTCGCGACTTTGGTGACCCATGTGCCCGGCGGCCTCGGCGTGATCGAGACGGTGGTGCAGCATCTTCTGCCGGGGGGCGATCTGGTGGGCCCGCTCCTGGTGTTCCGCTTCACCTATTTCCTCGCCCCCCTCGCCCTGGGCACCCTCGGCCTCATCGCCAGTGAAGCGCTGCTGCGGCGGTAGGCGGGGCTCACTGAAGTCCGGGCGCACCTTTCTTCCGAGGGGGCCATTGCAGCTTTCCCCTAGAGAGGCCCGTATGCCGGCGCCGTGCCCCCTCTCCCCGTGGGGGAGAGTGTTGGGGTGAGGGGGAACCACCCTCTCAAGTCCTGAAGCGCCGGAACCCCCTCACCCGCCGCCTGCGGCGTCGACCTCTCCCCCTCGGGGAGAGGTGGGAAATCCTGCCACCCGAGTCTTTTTAGGAAGAGGACGACACGATGCGCTACCCCGCCTTCCGCTTCCTCCGCTTCAGCATCCACAGGGGTTCGAAGGGGCGGGCGGGGTCCAGGAGCCGGGTGGCGAAGACCGGGTGGATCGAGCCCTTGGTGTCGATGGCATCGAAGGCGCGCAGGCCGCGGGCTTTCGTGTTCAGCGCCTCAATGGCGCGCAGCAGCGAGCCTTCCCGCTCCAGTGCCTCCGCCACCTGCGCCGGTGCGGCGCCGAGATGCTCGCCGAGCAGCCGGTTCCGCACGGCGGCGATGGCGGCCCTCTCATTCTCGTCCTTCGCCTCGATGGACATGTCCAGTTCCGTGTCGAGGCCGATGGAGCGGTTGTTGAGGTTGGACGAGCCCACCCTCAGGAAGCAGTCGTCCACCAGGATCAGCTTGGAATGGATCAGCACCGCGCAATCATTCTCGGGGGAGGGAACCACCGGGTGGTAGACGCGGAACCGGTCGAAGCGGTCGGCGCGGGTGAGGCGGCGGATCAGCCGGTCGCGGTTCTCGCCCATGATCATGCGTTCGGGGAGGGTGTGGGTGGCCCGGCTCACCAGCGCCACCACGTCCGGCCCGTCCTTGTCCTTGAGCTTCTCTTCCAGCACGTCGGCGATGAAGCCGGCGGTGAGGTATTGCGCCTCGATGAAGATGGAGCGGCGCGCGGCCCGCAATGCATCCGCCGTGAGCCGGGGGGATTCGCCAATGGCGGCGCGCGGGCCCCATTCCGGCATGGCGCGGGATATGCCGATGTCCACGTCCTCAAAATCCGGGTCGAGATCCCCAGGCCAGAAATCCACCTCATCGGGCCGGAAGGCGACCTCCTCGCCCGTGCCCTCGGCCCAGCGGGTATGGGCGAGGGAGCAGACCGCGCGGGCGGCGTCGCCGTCCATCAGGAGCTGGGTGTCGTGGACCGGGCCATAGGGCGTTCCGCCCGGCGTGAGGCGGCGCGGGTCTTCATAGAGGTGCTCGGGCGTGTCCCAGCGGTCGACGGTGAGGTCCATGCCGCCGACGAAGGCGAGCGCCCCGTCGATGCACACGATCTTCTGGTGGTGCGCGGCATAGAAAGGATGGGTGGTGTCGAGGCGCAGCTGGATGCGCGGGTGCTCCTGCCAGGTATCGCCGATGAGCAATTCCGAAGGCGCGCTCGGCGCATGCACCACTGCGCTGCTCCAGACCAGGATGCGCACATGCAGGTCCGGACGGATCTCCACGAGCTGCCGCAGCAGCCGGCCGAGCGTCGTGTCGTCCGCGTCTGGCCTCAGCTTGATGCGGCCGTCGAAATCCCAGCCGACGATGAGAATGGAGCGCTGCGCCTTGCGCAGCGCGGTGTCGAGCTGGGCGAAATAATTGCAGCCATCCACCAGCAGGGCGGCGCGGCGCGCCCGCGAGAGGCGCCAGCAATTCCAGCCGGGGGAGAGGATGGGGCTGCGATTGTCCTGCCGGCTGCGCTCCACCTTGGCCGTGCGGACAAGCGGAACGGCAAGGCCAGCGGAGGGATCCGCCGTCCGCCTGAGGAGCGAGGGGGTGAGAAAGGGAGACTGCGCCACGATGCTCCTCCGGCAGGGGGTACCGTGAACGAAATTCCGCAGCCCCCTGCTTCGTTCCAGGTCGGCCTGACCTTCGGTGAGGAGAAAATGCCTTTGCGCGCTTTGCCGCCGAGCGGAACCTGCGGCGCGGCTCACGCATTGAGGGCACGAGATCGAAATGCCTCCACGCGCTCCCACCACATCCTTCCGAATGCCCGGCCGGGCCGCGCTGGCCCGCCGCGCCGGGCTCACGCCCGTATCGCCGGAGGCCCTGACGCTCGCGCGCCGCAAGGCGGGGAAAGGCTTTTCCTATCGCGACGCCAAGGGGGGGCCGATCCGCGATCCGGCGCTCGTCCAGCGGCTTGCCGCGCTCGCGGTGCCGCCGGCCTATGAGGATGTGCGTTATGCGGCGGACCCGCGCGCCCATCTCCAGGCGGTGGGCCGAGACGCGGCGGGACGGCTGCAATATCGCTACCATCCGGACTGGGAGAAGGTACGCGAATGGGTGAAGGCCAAGCGCCTCGCCCGCTTTGCCCAGGCGCTTCCCCGGCTGCGGCGGCGGATCGGGCGCGACCTTGCGTCCAAGGAGCCCACTCGCGCCTTCGCGCTGGCCGCAATGGTGGAACTGGTGGCGCTCACCTCCATCCGGGCCGGCGGCGAGGCCTATGCGAAGGAGCGCGGCACGCGCGGCGCTTCCACCCTGATGAAGTCCAACGTCACCATCGAGGGCGAGCGGGTCATCCTGCGCTTCAAGGCCAAAGGCGGGCAGATGCAGACCCGCGAAGTGTGCACGGCGCGCTTTGCCGATGTGATGTCGCGCCTCAAGGCGCTGCCGGGGCGGCGGCTGTTCCAGTATCGCGGAGCGGACGGTGACCTGCATGCGGTGCGCGCCGCCGACGTGAACCTCTATCTGAAGGAGATTTCCGGCGCGCCCATCTCGCTGAAGGATTTCCGCACCCTCGTGGCCTCCGCGGGCGTGCTGGAGACCCTGGCGGCGACCGTGCCGGCGGGCAGCGCGCGTCAAAGGCGGGCCCAGGTGCTGGCCGCCGTGCGCGAGGCGGCGGAGGAATTGGCGAACACGCCCACGGTGTGCCGCAAGAGCTATGTGCACAGCGCCGTCGTCACCGCCTTCGAGGACGGGGCGCTGGAGCGGTTCTCCAAGATCCTGCGGGGCTGCCGCTCGGAACTGAAGCGGGCGCAGGTGCTGGCAGACATCGTCGCCCAGGCGCGGCTCGAACCTGCCGAGGTCTGATCCGTCTTCTTGGTCGCTGGCATTCCGGTCCGCTTGCGGCGAAACTGGACTGAGGCGGTCCCGAGACTGCCCCGGCGGCATTCACCGGCCTGTCAAAATCGGCGGGGATAGTCGCGCGCCTTAGAGCGAAGGGAGAACGCCCATGACGTCCATGCACGGCACATTCGTCTGGTACGAGCTGATGACCACCGACATGGCGGCGGCGGAAGGCTTCTATAAGAACGTCGTCGGCTGGGACACGCGGGATTCCGGCATGCCCGGAATGTCCTACACGCTGCTCTCCACGGGCGGCTCCGACGTTGGCGGCATTATGACCTTGCCCGATCAGGCCAAGCAGATGGGCGCGCCTCCCTCCTGGATCGGCTATGTGGCGGTGGACAATGTGGACACCGCCGCCGCCGCTTATGCCGCCGGCGGCGGCAAGATCTATCGCGACCCGTCCGACATCCCCACCGTCGGCCGCTTCGCCATCGTCGCCGACCCGCAGGGCGCGGTGCTATCGCTGTTCAAGGGCGAGGGAGAGATGCGCCCGCCGCTCGATCCCATGGCGACGCTGGGCGCCGTGGGCTGGCACGAGCTTCTGACGGAAGACCGCGAGAAGGCCTTCACCTTCTATTCCGGCCAGTTCGGCTGGGAGAAGGACACCGCCATGGATATGGGGGAGATGGGCATCTACCAGCTCTGGAAATATGCCGGGGACAGCAACGCCATCGGCGGGATGATGACCCGGCCGCCGGGCGTCCCCGCATCCTTCTGGATGTTCTACTTCACCTGCGATGACATCGACGCTGCTCAGGGTCGCGTGACCGCCGGCGGCGGGCAGGTCGTCAACGGTCCCATGGAAGTGCCGGGCGGGGCCTGGATCTTCCAGGCTATGGACCCCCAGGGCGCCATGTTCTCCATGGTCGGCCCGCGCAAGTAAAACCGGCACGAGTGAATGAGGCGTCATCCCCGGATCATGTCCGGGGATGATTGCGTGTCATGAGGTTTTCCCGGCATCCGCCACCAGCGCCGCATGGATTACGTCCGGCGAGAAGGGCGGGGCGGTGAGGCGCACGCCGGTGGCGTCCCGGATGGCGTTGGCGAGTGCCGGCGCGACCGGATTGTACGGGCTCTCGCTCATGGACTTGGCGCCGAACGGGCCAAGGGCGTCGCAGGTATCCGCGAACAGCACTTCGGTGCGGGGAATGTCCGCGAAGCGGGGCATCAGATAGGAGCGGAAGGAAGGGTTCACCACCGCGCCGCGCGCGTCGATGCGCAAATGCTCGCTCATGGCCGCGCCCAGCGCCTGGGCGACGCCGCCTTCCACCTGCCCCCGGCATTGGTTGGGGTTCATCACCGTCCCCGCATCCGCCGCATGCACGCTCTTCAGGATGCGCAGCTCGCCGGTGACGCGGTTCACGGCCACCTTGAAACCCTGCACGTTGAAGGAGACCGAGCGCGGCGTGCCCTCGGTGCGTCCCTCGGCGGAAAGCGGCGCGCCCGCCGCATGGGCGGCGGCGGCAAGCTCCGCCAAAGGCACGAGCCGCCCCCCGGCGCGAATGCCTGCGGGCTCCAGGGTGCAGAGGGCGGCGCCGGTCCATTCCTTGGCGAAGGCGAGCATGCGCGCTGAGAGGGCGCGGGCGGCGCGCTCGGTGGCGAGGCCCGCCACGACAGTGCCCGTGCTGGCGAAGGCGCCGGTGTCGTGGCCCACATGGTCGGTGTCGGACTGGAGCAGCCGGATGCGGTCCGCCAGCGTGCCGAGGAGGGTCGCGGCGATCTGGAGGTGCACCGTGCTGGTGCCGTTGCCGAACTCGGCCGTGCCGACCGAGAGTTCGTACAGGCCGTCCGGGGCGAGCGCGATGCGTGCGTCGGCGAAATGGCCGTTGGGCGGAATGGTGTCGATCATGGCGGCGGCCATGCCCTGGCCGGTGAGCCAGTCCGCGCCCGGCGGCGCTGGCTCGGCCGCCACGTCGAGCGCCGCCTCCACCATGTCCAGGCACTGGTCGAGCCCGTAGCTGCCCATGGTCACGTCATGGGGGTGGTCGTGATAGGACACAAGCGGATCGCCGGGGCGGACTATGTTGAGCCGCCGCAGGTCGAACGGGTCCATGCCGAGACCCCGCGCGATCTCGTCCATGGCGGATTCAACCGCGAACAGGGTCTGGCTGAGGCCGTATCCCCGGAAAGCGCCGCTCGGCAAGGTGTTGGTGTACACGCAATAGCCGTCCGCCTTCTTGTTGGGGCAGCCATAGAGGATCAGCGCCTCGTTGCAGCTGTGGAACAGCACGCCGGCGCCGTGATTGCCATAGGCGCCGGTATTGGAGAGCACGCGAAGCTGGATGGCGGTGAGCGTGCCGTCCCGCCGCGCGCCCATCTTCACCCGCACCGAGAAGGGATGGCGGCAGGTGGAGGCGGTGAACTGCTCCTCGCGGGTCATCTCGTATTTCACGGGCCGGCCGGTCTTCAGCACGGCGAGGGCGACGATGTCCTCGGTGAGCATCTCCTGCTTGCCGCCGAAGCCGCCGCCCACGCGCTCGCAGAAGACGCGCACCTTCGTGCGGTCCAGGCCGAACAGGGCGGCGAGGGCGTCGCGGGTGAGGAAGGGCGTCTGCGTGGACGAGCGCAAAGTGAGGCGGCCGTCCGGGTCCAGCCAGCCGATGGCGCCGTGGGTTTCCATATGGCCGTGCTGGATGCGCTGGGAGGAATAGGTCTCCTCATGGATGACAGCGGCGGCCGCAAAGCCCGCCTCAACGTCGCCCACCTCCCCATGAAGCTCGCCCACGAGATTTCGCTCCGGCGCCGCGATGCGGGTCGCTGCCGCATCCTTTGGGTGGAGGATCGGCGCCCCGGGGCGGATGGCCGCCTCGGGATCAAAAACGGCGGGCAGCACGTCGTAATCAACGACCAGCCGGCGGCATCCTTCCTCCGCCGCCGCCTCGCTCTCCGCCACCACCGCCGCCACGCGCTGGCCGATGAAGCGCACCACATGATCGAGGATGCGGGTGTCATCCACATCGTCCTGGGGGATCTGGTGGCGGGCGGTGGAGAAAAGGGTACTGGGGGCATCCTCATGGGTGAGCACGGCGATGACGCCGGGCACCTGCAGCGCTCGTGCCGTGTCGATGCCGGTGATGCGGGCATGGGGATGGGGCGAGCGCAGGATCTTCAGGTGGGTGAGGCCGGGGGGCGCCACATCCATGGTGTAGCGCACAGCACCCGTGACGATGCCGAGGCCGGCGGGGGCGGGCAGGCTCCGCCGGCAGGCGGCACCCGGCTCCGGCGCCTCCACATTCACCACGCCGGAGATGGCATCGGCGATGCTGCGATAGCCGTTGCAGCGGCAGAGATTGCCCTTGAGCGCGGTCGACAGGTCGGCGCGCTGGGCCTGGTTGAGGCTTGCCGCGGTCATGATCATGCCGGCGGTGCAGAAGCCGCACTGGAATCCCTGGGCCGCGAGGAAGTCGCGCTGCATGGGGTGGAGCACGCCATCTTGGGCGAGGCCCTCGATGGTGAGGATCTCCCGTTCTTCGGCGCGGAAGGCGGGATAAAGGCAGCTATGGATGGGCTCGCCGTCCACATGCACCGTGCAGGCACCGCAATCGCCCGTGTCGCAGCCCTTCTTCACGCCGAACCAGCCGAGATCGCGAAGGAGCGTGCGCAGGCATTGGCCGGGGCGGGGCTCGGCCTCCTGGAGGGCGCCGTTCACGCGCAGCCTCATGGGGTGGCCTTGTTCTGAGGCGTGCCGTGGGTTCTTTCGGTTAGATGCAGGGTGATCAGATCCATTGCCTTACCGCGTGCGAAGCGAAAATCTTGGGAAGCAAGAACCGTTCCCTAAAGGCAATTTCCGTTCGGCCGCGCTGGTCTTCGAGGAGGGCGTCATTCCCTCTCCCGTTTGCGGGGGAGGGTTAGGGAGCGGGCACCTCAAGCAGAGCGAGGTCGCGATGATCTGAGAGGGCGGCATTCCCCCTCCCCAGCCCTCCCCCGCAAGCGGGAGAGGGAGCCAGTCTCAGCCCAGCGCCCGCAGCTCCCGCCTTAAAATCTTCCCCGTCGCCGTCATGGGCAGCGCCGCCGTGAACGCCACGTGCCGGGGATATTCGTGGGCCGACAGGCGCTCGCGCACATGCTGCTGGATGTCGGCCACCAAAGCGTCCGAGCCTTCATGGCCGTTTTTCAGCACGATCCAGGCTTTCACCGCCTCGGTGCGCACGGGGTCGGGAATGCCCACAACCGCCACCATGGCCACCGCCGGGTGCTTGAGGATGCAGTCCTCGATCTCCCCCGGCCCGATGCGATAGCCGGCCGAGGTGATGACATCGTCGGAACGGCTGACATACCAGAGATAGCCGTCCTCATCCTGCCGGCCGAGATCGCCGGTGAGGAGGAAGTCGCCTGCGAACTTCGCCGCGGTGGCCTCGGGATTGCGCCAGTATTCCAGCATCATCACCGGGTCGCCCTTGCGGATACCGATATGGCCTTCCGTGCCTGTCGGCACTTCCCGTCCGTCCCCGTCCACGATGCGGACGTCATGGCCCGGAATGGGTTTGCCCATGGCGCCGGCGCGGATGGGGAAATAGGTGGAATTGGAGCCCACCACCAGATTGCACTCGGTCTGCCCGTAAATCTCCCGCGCCTCGACGCCGAGCCGCTCGCGCACGAAGGCGCCCAGCTCGGCACCCAGGCTCTCACCGCCCGTGAGGAGCGAGCGCAGCTTGAGGCCGGGATTGCGCACATCCGCCTGCCGCAACAGCTTCAAGGCGGTGGGTGGCAGGAAGACGTTGCGCACCTCCTGGGCCGCCATGAGCGCCATGGCCGCCTCGGGATCGAACTTCTTCGCGCGATAGGCGAGCACCGGCACGCCCAGATGGAGCGAGGGGAAGAGAACGTCGAACAGACCGCCGATCCAGGCCCAGTCGGCGGGCGTCCAGTGCAGGTCGCCGGGCTGGGGCATGCCTTCGTGGATGAAGGAGATGCAGGGCAGGTGGCCGAGGAGGATGCGATGGCCGTGCAGGGCGCCCTTGGGATTTCCCGTGGTGCCCGAGGTGAAGATGATGATGGCCGGGTCGTCGGGCCCCGTATTCACGGGCGTGAAGCGGTCCGTGGCCTGGGCGAGGGCGGCATCGAAGGAGAGTTCGGCCACGCGGTCCGGGCCGGTGACGTATACGTGCGTCAGGGCCGGCAGGCCGTGGCGGATGCGCGAGAGCTTGGCGAGGCCGGCCACGTCCGTCACCAGCACCTTCGCGCCGGACGCCGCGAGCCGGTATTCCAGCGCCTCGTCGCCGAACAAGGTGAAAAGCGGCACCGAGACCATGCCGGCCTTGAAGGCGCCGAGATGCGCGATGGCGGTCTCCGGCGCCTGAGGCAGGAACACGCCCACCCGGTCGCCGCGCTTCAGGCCGGCGGCCACCAGCACATTGGCGAAGCGGTTGGTGAGGCGGGCGAGGTCGTCGAAGGAAAAGCGCGTCACCGCGCCGTCCTCCTCCACGAAGATCAGCGCCGTCTTGCCCGCGCCCGTCCCATGCACGTCCACGCAGGCCACGCCCATATTGAGGCGCGCCGGGATCTGCCAGCGAAAAGTGCGAACCAGATCCTCATAGGTCTGGGGCATTTGGCGTTTCCTCTCCTCGAAGGATCTTAGCAGGAAAGGCTCAGCAGGCCGCTCCGGCAAGACTCCCCGTAGGCCCATCTGCGTAGGCCTTGCGGAAACAATCGAACGTTCTTTTCTCATCCCGTCAAGGGGCGCCCCTGAGGGAATGCCGTCATGGCCGGGCTTGTCCCGGCCATCCACGGGGCTCCGCTAGGTGCGGGCCAAGGGGTGAGGCGTGGATGCCCGGGACAAGCCCGGGCATGACAAATGTAAAGAGTTAAGCCAGCGTCACGCCACCAGCCCGATGGCGCCCTGAGCCTTCTCGCGGATGGCGGAGATGTTGGCGCGGTAGCCCTCGATGCCGCCCTTGAACACGGCGGAGCCCGCCACCAGCACGTCCGCGCCCGCCTTGGCGCAGAGTGCGCCGGTCTGAGGGTTCACGCCGCCATCCACCTCGATGCGGATGTCGCGCCCGCGCACCATGTCGCGGATGCGCTCGATCTTGGGCAGCACATCGGGGATGAAGGTCTGCCCGCCGAAGCCGGGGTTCACGCTCATCACGCAGATGAGGTCCACCTTGTCGAGCACGTACTGGATGGCGCTCTCGTGGGTGGCCGGGTTCAGCGCCACGCCGGCCTTCTTGCCGAGGCCGCGGATCACCTGGAGGCAGCGGTCGAGATGGTCGGTCGCCTCCACCTGCACGGTGATGATGTCCGCCCCCGCCGCCGCGAAGGCTTCGAGATAGGGCTCCACCGGGGAGATCATGAGGTGCGTATCGAACACCTTGTCGGTGTAGCGCCGCAGCGACCGGATGATATCGGGCCCGAACGTGATGTTGGGCACGAAATGGCCGTCCATCACGTCGAGATGGATATAGTCCGCCCCCGCCGCCGCGACATCGCGCACCTCCTCGCCCAGGCGCGAGAAGTCGGACGCGAGGATGGAGGGGGCGATCAGCGGCAGGTTCATCATGTCTCTCCGGCGGCGCCCCTTATGTAGGAAGGCGGCGCCCAGTCTCAATAATAGGAGGCGATCTTCGCCACTTCGTCCTTGGAGCCGAACACCAGCGGGATGCGCTGGTGCAGCTTCTCGGGCTGGATGTCGAGGATGCGGGTCTTGCCGTCGGTGGCGGCGCCATTGGCCTGCTCGGTGATGAAGGCGACGGGGTTCGCCTCATAGATCAGCCGCAGACGGCCCTGCTCGTAGCCCTTCCGCTTGTCGCCCGTGTAGAGATACACGCCGCCGCGGGTGAAGATGCGGAAGGCATCGGCCACCATGGAGCCGACCCAGCGCATGTTGAAGTCCTTAGCCCTGGGGCCGTCCTTGCCGGCAAGGCAATCGTCGATATAGGCGCGCATGGGGGTGTCCCAGTGGCGCATGTTCGACTGGTTGACGCCGTATTCCTTGGTCTGGGCGGGGATCTCGACGGCGGCCTTGGCGAGGATGAAGTCGCCGCTCGCCCGGTCGAGGGCAAATACCTGCGTGCCCGCGCCGAGGGTGGAGACCAGAACGGTAGACGGGCCGTAGATGAGGAAGCCGGCGGCGAGTTGGGCCGACCCCTTCTGCTTCAGCGCGTCCACCGGGTCCGGGAACTGCGCGGCGGAATAGGGCAGGATGGAATAGATGGTGCCCACCGAGACATTGGTGTCGATGTTGGAGGAGCCGTCCAGCGGGTCCACCGCCACCACCAGCGAGCCAACGTCGTTCAGCGGAATGGGGGTCTCGCTCTCCTCGGACCCCAGGAAGGCCACCGGCGCCTGCTTCAGCTTGGCGATGATGACCTCCTCGGAGATCACGTCCAGCTCCTTCTGGGCATCGCCGCCGGCATTGGCCTCATCGCCCATGATCTTGGCGAAATGGTCGGCCAGCGGGCCCTGCGCCACGAGATCGGCGATGGCGATGCCGGCTTCCGCGATGCGCTCGACAGCGGCGGCCACCGCCTGCTTCTGAGGATCGCTGCCGGCGAAGTCGCGCAGGAACGCCTGGAGGGTCACGCTCACCTTGTCTCTCCTTGTGCCGCAACAGGCGCCCTTATGGCGCATGTGGGCGGAGGCGTCGAGGGTGGGCAGGGGCCGTTGTCCCGGACAAGCGAAAGCGCAGCTTGAGCGCAGATCCGGGACCCAGCGCGGGACTCCGGCGAAGCCGGCAATGAGCGACCAGCGTGCAAGCGCCATCGCCGCGTGGCGGCTCCGGCTGGTTGAAGCGCCTTCGGCCGTCCTTTGCGCTGGGTCCCGGGTTGCATTCCGCGCCTTCGGCGCTGCATGCCCCAGGACAAGCTCCTACCGCCGCCGATAGATCTCCACCCCCACATCCCCGAACACGCCGGTAATGGGCGCTCCGGGCTTGTGGACCACCACCCGCACCTGCTCGACCTGCGCGAAATGGTCCAGGACGCGCATGGCGATGCGCTCCGCCAGGGTCTCGATGAGCCGCACGGGCGCGGTCTCCACCGCCGCGCGCACGTGGTCATAGACCTCCTGGTAGGAGACGGTGAGCGACACGTCGTCGGCCCAGGCGGCGGGGCGGGTGTCGTGCCACCAGTCCACATCTACCACGAAGCGCTGTCCGATCTCCTGCTCGGCCTTCTTCAGGCCGTGCCGGGCGTAGAAGGGCAGGTCGCGCAGGAACACGCGGTCTCCGCGCGGCGGGGCTGCGGCCACCAGCGTTTCCGGTTCGGGCGCGGCGAGAGAGCCGGGGTCGGTGGGATCCATCATGGCGTCACGTTCAGGCTGGAATCATGAAATCGGCTGGCGTTTGCCGGCGAAAGGCATCTTTGCATCAGAAAATGCCCGAGGTCCAAATGAGGCCGGGCAGGGTGTTCAGGATGCCGCGCCGTCCCCGCCCGGCAGGCCGAGGCGCTGGCGCACTTCCGCGAGCCGCGCATCGGCGCCGGCCCGGGCGGCCTCCAGGGTCGCGCCGTGCGCTTTGACGGTGCAGACCGGCGCGCCCTCGGGGATGACCGTGCCCGCCGCCGTGCGGTCGCGCACTTCGGGCGGCCAGTCGCCGTTGGGGATCATCACCTGATGGTCGGCATAGAGGATCGCCGCGGCCATCACCTCCTTGGGCGAAGGCAGAGCCTGCGGCAGCTTTCCCCCGCAGGCGGCGAGGTGCAGCGCCAGAAGCGGCGGCATGGGGTCCACGTCGAAGATTTCGAGGCTGGCGCCGGGGCGCGGGTTCACCTCCAGCAGCCACCACTCGGTGGGCGCGATCATGAGGTCGAAGGAGATGAGGCCCACCAGCCCGCACAAGGTGGCGATCTTCGTGGCCGCCGCGAGGATTGCGGGGCCATGGCCGTGCGGAAGGGCCACCGGGCCGGCGGCGCCGCCATAGCGGAAGGGCCGGTCCGGGGTGGGGTCGAGCCATTGGCGCACTGCGCCCACCGCCCGCGCTTCCTTGCCATTGGAGAGGAGGAGCAGCGAATAGGTCTCTCCCTCCACCTGCCGCTCCAGATAATAATCCGGTGCCGGCGGTGAGATGTCCCCCGGCGCGCGGGGATGGATATGGAAGCCGGCCGTGCCGCCGATGCGCTTTTCCAGCAGCGGCGCCGTGAGAAGCTCGCCCGTCGGCGCTTCCAGGGTGATGGCGGGGAAGGGAATGCCCAGATGCCCGCAAAGGGCGGCCAGCGCGATGGGGTCCTTCAGCACCCGCACCGTCTCGGCCATGTTGCCGAGAATGGGGTTGCGCTCGCCGATGCGCTGCATGAGCGCGGTGTCGTGCTCGAACCCGCCGCCCAGCACCACGGGAAGGCCGGGCGGGGAGAGCGAGGCGAGCGCCTGCAGAAGATCATCGCCGTCGAACGCGAAGCCGTCCTTCTTGTGCACCCGCACGCAGCGCGCCGCATGGGCGCAGGTGTCGAGATCGGCGAACAGATCGAGCGCGAGCGCCGCAAGGCCGGCGCGGGCGGCGCTGGCGGCAAGCGGGCGGGCAGACAAAGCGATGATGGCAAGGTCCATGGGATCACTCCGCCGGAGGAAAGACCGCCGCGGCCGAAGGCGGCACGGGTGATCAGGAAGCGAGGGCCGCCTTGAGCATTTCGGCGTGCTGGGCCAGCACGGCCATGTCTTCCTTGAAGCTCGCAGCCGGCTTCATGGGCTCGCCCTCATGGCGCGGGATCACATGCACATGCAGGTGGAACACCACCTGCCCGCCGGCCGGCTCGCTGAACTGCTGCACCGTCACGCCGTCGGCCTTGAAGACGGCCTTTCCGGCCCTGGCCACCTTCTGGGCGATCTTCGCCACGTAAGCGAGGTCGTCGGGATCGATGTCCAGGATATTGCGGGAGGGCGCCTTGGGAATCACCAGCGTATGGCCGGGGCAGCGCGGCATGATGTCGAGGAAGGCGAGCGCGCGATCATCCTCATAGACTTTGAAGGCGGGGAGCTCTCCGCGCAGGATCTTGGCGAAGATGTTCTGGGGATCGTAGGCGTCGCTCATGAAGGGCCCTCCCATGCCTGTGACGGTTCGCATCGCAGGCGCGGGGCCGGGGGTCAACCCCCCGCCTTCATTGCTGACGCTGGCTCTGTCCCTGGCGGTCCTTCGACGGGCAGCGCGCATCGCATGCCGACACCGTCTCGCGGGCATTGAGGCCGAGGCCCTTGAGCACGGATACGCCAAGGGAATCCAGCCCCACCGCAAGGCGCACATAGGCTTCCGTGGCGCAGAGCGAGCGGCCGCAATCGAACGCGACCCAGCCGATCTTCGGCACATGGGCCTCCGCCCATTCCCGCGCTTCTCCCGTGCCTTCCTCGTCAGCCACGTAGCCGGACACATGGCGCGCCGGAATGCCGAGATGGTGGGCCGCGGCGGTGAAGAGGTGGGTGAGGCCGCCCGGGCATCCCGACTTTGCCTCCAGCACCTCGGCGGCGGCGCGCGCGGGCACCTCCAGCGCGCGCTCCGTTTCCTCCACCGCCTCGTTGATGGCGTTCATCAAGGCGTGGAGCCGGCCAAGCTCGTCCTTCGCCTCGGCGCGCACGAGATCGGCAAAGGCGACGATATCCTGGGTCAGCTCGGTGAGGGGAGTCGGGCGCAAGAAGAGCGAGGGGGGAAAACGCTCCATCGTGCCCCGGACGATGCCGCTCGTGTCCTGGGTATCCACCTCGCCGGCGGCGGTGAGGATGATCTCCTCGCCGGGCGCCTCCACCGAGAAGGTATGGGCGAGATTTCCGAACGCGTCTTCCTGGGGGTACAGCCGGCAGTCCGGCTGCACGTCGAGCGACCAGCGGTGGACATATTGTCCGTAATGGTTTCGCGGGGTGATGCGGATGGACGCAATGGCCGTACGCATCCCCGGTTCCAGCCGGTGCACCACTTCATGCCGCACCCGAACGCGCATCGCTTCCTCGTTGAACGGGGCGACGCCGGGCGCCGCGCCTCAGGTAAGATACTGCTCGGTGATCTCCGCACCTAGCTTGTTGTTGTCGGAGATGAAGTCCGAGATGAATTCGTGCAGCCCGGTCTGAAACACGTCTTCGATGGATTGGTTGCTTAAACGCGCCCGGGTCGAGCGGGCCAGGCGCTGGGCCGGACCCTGCCGGCCATAGGCGTCGGCGATGTCGTCGAGAGAATGCGTCAGATTCTCATAACAACTTGCCAACGAGCGGGGCATGGCGCGGTTGAGCATGAGGAGGTCCGCCACCAGCCAGGGCTTCACCGAGTCCCGGTAGACCCAATGGAAGGCGGTGAGCGCGGAGACCGAGCGCAGGATGGAGGCCCACTGGAAATAGTCCAGCGGCCCGCCGACCTTCTCCTTCTCCGGCAGCAGCACGTGATACTTCACGTCGAGGATGCGGGCGGTGTTGTCGGCGCGCTCCATATAGGTGCCGGTGCGCGCGAACCAGAAGGCATCGTTGCGCAGCATGGTGCGGTGCATGGCCCCATCGAAGCGCATCGCGGCTTCCTTCACGAAGGCGAGGAAGCGTGTCAGCTCGTCCCGCGAGAGCGCGCGGTCGGGGAAGGCGCGCAGCTCGATCCAGGACGAGTTGATGGCGTCCCACATCTCCGAGGTGAGCGCGGTGCGGACCGAACGCGCATTGGTGCGGGCCGCCTCGAAGCAGTTGCGGATGGAGGTGGGGTTCTCCGGGTCGAGGGCGAGGAAGGAGACCACATTCTCCTCGCTCGCCTTCTCGATGGGCCCGTGCTTCTCGATGAACTGGTCGGCGCAGCCTGAGGTGAGCACCACGGAGCTCCACTCATTGGTGGAGCCGCCATAGGTCACCGGCATGTAGGAGAGGCGCTGGGCCACATCGAGAATGCGCGCGAGGCAATCCGCGCGCTCCACGTAGCGGGTCAGCCAGTAGATGTTGTCGGCGGTGCGGGAAAGCATGATGGGCCCGTCTGTCGAATGGCAGGTGGCGGCGCCGGAGGCACCGGTTTCAGGTGTCGAGAACCCAGGTGTCCTTGGTGCCGCCGCCCTGGCTGGAATTCACCACCAGCGACCCTTCCTTCATGGCGACGCGGGTGAGCCCGCCGGGCACGATGCGCACCCGGTCGCTCCCCGAGAGGATGAACGGCCGAAGGTCCACATGGCGCGGCGCCACGCCTTCCTCCACCAGCGTCGGGCAGGTGGAGAGGGCAAGGGTCGGCTGGGCGATGAAATTGGCCGGGTCGTGCTTCAGCTTGGCGCGGAACACCTCGATCTGCGCCTTGTCCGACTTCGGCCCCACCAGCATGCCGTAGCCGCCCGAGCCGTGGACTTCCTTCACCACCAGTTCCTCCAGGTGGTCGAGCACGTATTTCAGGTGCTCCGGCTCCCGGCAGCGCCAGGTGGGCACGTTGGGCAGGATGGGCTCCTCGCCGAGATAGAAGCGGATGATCTCCGGCATGTAGGAATAGACCGCCTTGTCGTCGGCCACGCCCGTGCCCACTGCATTGGTGAGGGTGACGTTGCCGGACAGATAGGCGCCCATGAGGCCGGGCACGCCGAGCACGCTGTCGGGCCGGAAGGCGAGGGGGTCGAGGAAGTCGTCGTCGAGCCGGCGGTAGATCACGTCCACCCGCTTCGGACCCTCCGTGGTGCGCATATAGACCACGTTGTCCTTCACGAAGAGGTCGCGGCCTTCCACCAGATCCACGCCCAGCTTGTCGGCGAGGAAGGAGTGCTCGTAATAGGCGGAATTGTAGATGCCGGGGGTGAGGATCGCGACATTCGGCTCGGACCCGCCGCGCGGGGAGAGGGAGCGGAGCGTCGCCAGGAGGTCGTCGGCATATTTGTCGACCGGGGCCACCTTGTGCATGGAGAACAGCTCGGGGAACAGCCGCAGCATGATCTCCCGGTTCTCCAGCATGTAGGACACGCCGGACGGGGTGCGCGCGTTGTCCTCTAGCACATAGAAGGTGTCGGGATCGGTGCGCACGATGTCGATGCCGGCGATGTGCACATAAAGGTCGTGCGGCACCTTCTGGCCGTTCATCTCCGGGCGGAAGGCGGGGTTCTGGTAGACCAGCTCCTCCGGCACGATGCCGGCGCGCAGCACATCGCGCTTGCCGTAGACGTCGTTGATATAGAGGTTGAGCGCCTTCACCCGCTGCTCCAGCCCCTTGGCGAGGCCGGTCCATTCGTCATGGGTGATGATGCGCGGGACGATGTCGAACGGGATCAGCCGTTCCTGCGAATTCTGCTCCCCATAGACCGCGAACGTGATGCCGATGCGGCGGAAGATGAACTCCGCTTCCTTGCGGCGCTGGTTGAGCACGTCGTGCGGGACTTTCTTCAGCCAGCTATCGAGCGCTTCATAGGCTTGACGGACTGCGCCGTCTTCACCGGACATCTCGTCGAATATACGCCGCATCTGGACTGCCACTCCGCTTCGCTTCAGCCTATGTACAAACATCGTGCCAAGGAAGAGGAAAGCGCGCTAAGGCCATGCCAGGGTTAAGCTGCCGGCAAGGCTGCTGAAATCATGGGCACATGGCGCGTCGGTGGCGCCGTACCGGGCAAGGGAGACTGACATGGAAGAGGCACAGGGCGCGCAAACGATCACGGCCGCGATCCTGGTGATTGGCGACGAGATTCTCTCCGGCCGGACCAAGGACAAGAATATCGGCCACATCGCCGAGCGGCTCACCGATATCGGCATCGATCTGCGCGAAGTGCGGGTGGTGCCTGATGTGGAGGAGGAGATCGTCGCGGCACTGAACGCCATGCGGGCCCGCTACACCTATGTCTTCACCACCGGCGGCATCGGCCCGACCCATGACGACATCACGGCGGATGCGGTGGCGAAGGCGTTCGGCGTCTCCATCGACGTGGACCCGCGGGCGCGCGCCATGCTCCTGGAATATATCGCCGAGAAGGACCTGAACGAGGCGCGCCTGCGCATGGCGCGCGTCCCGGCGGGGGCGGAGCTGGTGGTGAACTCGGTCTCCAAGGCGCCCGGCTTCAATATCGGCAATGTCTATGTGATGGCCGGGGTGCCGCGCATCATGCACGCCATGCTGGAGGCCATCATCCCCACGCTGAAGACCGGCGCGCCCATGCTCTCGGAGACCGTGCGGGCCGATGCCAAGGAAGGGGACATCGCCGCGCCGCTCGGCGATATCGCCAAGCGCTATCCGGACGTGGCCATCGGCTCCTATCCGTTCATGGACGACAACGGCCCCAACACCAACATCGTCGTGCGCTCCCGCTCCCGCGAGCGGGTGGAGGAGGTGCGCGACCTGGTGGCTGCCATGGTGGCGCGGCGCTGAGGTTTTCCGGCAACGCTGACGCTGGTTGAATTCGGGCGCGGCGCGCACAAGCGTTGCGCGCCGCGCCCCCGCTTCCCAAATGGAATGTGAGCGCCTCTCCCGCCATTTTCATCCCGCCTGCCGGAGCATTGCCCATGAACACCATGAAGTTCGGCCATGGACAGCCCTATACGCGGGTGGAAGACCCGGCCCTCCTGACGGGCGCCGGCCGCTATGTGGGGGATGCGGCGGCGGCGGTGGGGGCCGCGGCGGCCTATGTGGTGCGCTCGCCCCATGCGCATGCGCGCTTTGCCATCAATGACGTGGACTTCGTGCGCGCCATGCCGGGCGTCCGCCTCGTGCTCACCGCGGTGGATATCGAGAAGCTCGGCGGCATGCCCATCGGCGCCGTGATCCCGGTGGTGGGCGAGCAGCATCTTTGGAAGCCGCACCGCCCCATCCTCGCCCATGGGGTGGCACGCCATGTGGGCGACGCCATCGCCTTCATCGTCGCCGACACGCTCGACCAGGCCCGCGATGCCGCCGAGGCGCTGAAAGTGGATTGGGACCCCCTCGACGCGGTGGTGGACATGGAGGCGGCCATGGCAGACGGCGCGCCGCTGGTGTGGGCCGAGCGCGCCCACAACATCGCCTTCACCAGCGAGCTGGGCGCGGCGGGGCCGGTGGCGGAGGCGTTCGCCAAGGCCGCCCGCATCGTGCGCCTCAAGCTCGTGAACAACCGTGTCGTGACCAATTATCTGGAACCGCGCGGGGTGCTCGCCGAGGTGGAGGAGACCGGCCGGGTGCGGCTCACCCTCGGCAGCCAGGGCAGCCACCGGCTGCGCGACGCCATCGCCGAGAAGATCCTCCACTGGCCGCGCGAGGACTTGCGGGTCATCACCCCCGACGTGGGCGGCGGCTTCGGCACCAAGATGTTCCCGTTCGTGGAATATCCCCTGGCAGCGCTGGCCGCGCGCATGCTCGGCGCGCCGCTCGCCTGGCTGTCGGACCGCAACGAGCATTTCCAGGCGGATAGCCACGGCCGCGACAACATCACCACCGCCGAACTGGCGCTGGACAAGGACGGCCGCTTCCTGGGGCTGAAGGTGGACACCCTCGCGAACATGGGCGCCTACCTCAATTATTTCGGCCCCTTCGTGCCGGTGGGCGGCGCGCGCATGCTGCCGGGCGTCTACGATATCCGCGCCTTCCACGCCCGTATCCGGGGCATCTACACCCACACCGTGCCCGTGGATGCCTATCGCGGCGCCGGCCGCCCCGAGGCGGCCTATGTGATCGAGCGCCTCGTGGACGCCGCCGCCCGCGAGACGGGTATCGCACCGGAGGAACTGCGCCGGCGCAACTTCATCGCGCCTTCCGCCATGCCCTACCAGACCGCCTCCGGCCGGCTCTATGACAGCGGTGAGTTCGACGGGCACATGACCCGTGCGCTCTCCGTCGCCGACCAGAAGGGCTTTTCCGCCCGCGCGGACGAGGCGGCCAAGGCCGGCAAGCTGCGCGGCTTCGGCTTTGCCACTTATATCGAGGCGTGCGGCGGCGGCCTGCCGGAGCCCGCCTTCCTGCGGCTGGAGAAGGACGGGCATATCCGGCTCAAGATCGGCTCTCAGTCCAGCGGCCAGGGCCACAAGACCGCTTATGCCCACCTTGCCGCCGCGCACCTGAAGGTTCCTTTGGAACAGGTGGAGGTGCTGCAAGGCGACACGGACGACCTGCCCGAAGGCCACGGCACAGGCGGCTCGCGCTCCATCCCCGTGGGCGGCGCGGCGGTGGCGGGCGCGGCGCGGCGGCTTGCCGAGAAGCTGCGCTCGCTGGGCGCCGACGCGCTGGAGGCGGACGAAGGCGATATCGAGTTGGTGGATGGTGGCGTGGAAGTGGCCGGCACCGACCGGCGCCTGGACTTCGCTGACCTTGCCGCTCTGCCCGAGGCGCGGGAGGACAGGATCTCTGCGCAGGACGCCTTCACCCCGCCCGAGGCCACCTATCCCAATGGTACCCATGTCTGCGAGGTGGAGATCGACCCCGCGACCGGCGTGGTGGAGGTCATGACCTATGTGGTCGTGGACGATTTCGGCGCGGTGGTGACGCCGGCCTTGCTGGAAGGCCAGGTGCAGGGCGGCATCGTCCAGGGCATCGGCCAGGCGCTTCTGGAGCGCACGGTTTATGACGAGGGCGGCCAGCTCCTCACCGCCAGCTTCATGGATTATGCGCTGCCGCGCGCCGAGGACATCCCGCACATCCATTTCGAGACCCGCAACGTGCCCTGCGCCACCAATCCGCTCGGCGTGAAGGGGGCGGGGGAGGCGGGGACCATCGGCTCCTGCCCGGCGGTGATGAATGCGGTGGTGGACGCGCTCTGGCGCAGCCACCGCATCGCCCATCTCGACATGCCCGCCACCCCGGCGGCAGTGTTCGCGGCCATTGAGGCCGCGGAAGGCCGGCCCGCCTCCGCGACCTGAACCGGCGTGCTTAACCTATCTTCCGGGCCGTGTTTGCGGCGTGTGCAAGCCTGGAATACATATGTCTCATATGAGATAAAAATCTCATGGGGGCATCGTGGCCGGTCAGAAAAAGTTCGAGCGCGTCGCGCAAAAGCAGAAAACCCGTCAGTCGCTGCTGGATGCGGCGCGCATCCTTCTGGATGAAGGCCATTCGCCCACGGTGACGGAGGCGGCGGACAAGGCCGGCATCTCCCGGGCCACCGCCTACCGTTATTTCTCCACGCCCGAGGCGCTGGCGCAGGAGGCGGTGCTGGAGCGGCTCGGCGCCGAGATGGACAGCATCGTCTTCGCCATGTCCAAGAGCGCCGAGCCTGAGGATGCGGCGGCGGAGGCGATCTCGCGCATCCTCGCCATGGTGGTGCGCAATGAGGCGCTGTTCCGCGCCTACCTCTCCCTGGTGGCGAGCGGGGAACGGGCGTCGAACCGGGATACGCGGCGCGTCCGCTGGCTCACCACGGCTCTGGCGCCGCTCGCGGGCGGCCTGCCCAAGGCCCGGTTCGAGCGGCTGGTGAATGCATTGTCGGTGCTCGCCGGCATCGAGGCGCTGGTGGTGCTGAAGGATGTCTGCGCGCTCGACCCGGAAAAGACCGAGGAGACGGTGCGCTGGATGGTGCGCGCGCTGGTGAAGACGACGCTGGACGAATAAGAGGGCGCCCGCGGATGGATCGGCGAAGCCGCCGATCCCGAAGCGCCGCATCAGACATCCGTCTCTCAAACGGACCGCGTGATGCCCCCGTCCACCCGGATATTCTGCCCGGTGATGTAGCCCGCCCCCGGAGAGGCGAGGAAGGCGATGGTCCTGGCGATCTCCTCGCTCCTGCCGTAGCGCCCCATGGGGATGCGGGAGCGGAATTCCGCTTTCTCCGGCAGGCTGTCGATAAAGCCGGGGAGCACGTTGTTCATTCGCACATTGTCGGCGGCATACTGGTCCGAGAACAGCTTGGTGAAGGCGGCAAGGCCGGACCGGAACACGCCCGACGTGGGGAACACGGGGTCGGGCTCGAAGGCGGCGAAGGTCGAGATATTGATGATCACCCCGGATTTCTGGCCCACCATGATGGGCGTGACCAGCCGGGTCGGCCTGATGACGTTCATGAGATAGACGTCCAGGCCACGGTGCCAGTCCTCGTCTGTGAGGTCGAGGATCGGCCCGCGCGGCCCGTGGCCGGCGCTGTTGACCAGCACGTCCACGCGCCCCCATTTATCGGCCGCCGCATCCACCAGCCGCTTCAGGTCGTCATTGGACTGGTTGGACCCCGTGACGCCGATGCCGCCCAGCTCCTCGGCGAGCTTTTCCCCTTTGCCGGAGGAGGAGAGGATGGCGACCTTGAAGCCATCGGCGGCGAGCTGGCGCGCCGCGTCGGCGCCCATTCCGCTGCCGCCAGCGGTGACGATGGCCACTTTTTCATCAGACATATCAATGCTTCCGTCAGATCATGCGCCGCCCGGGCACGGGGACGGCTACATTAGAGCAACCGTCCGCCGAGACCACCGTGCGCTCACTTCCCCAGCCCCGCCATGCGCGGCAGCCACAGGGTCAGCTCGGGAATGTAGGTGATGGCGATGAGCGCCAGCATCAGTGGCACCAGCCAGGGCAGGATGGCGATGGTGGTGCGCTCCACCGAGAGCTTCGCCACCCGCGCCAGCACGAACAGCACCATGCCGAGGGGCGGGTGCAGCAGCCCGATCATCAGGTTCAGCGTCATCACCAGCCCGAAATGGATCGGGTCGATGCCGAGCTTCAGCACGATGGGCAGAAGGATCGGCACCAGGATGGTGATGGCGGCGATGGTGTCGATGAAGCAGCCCACGAACAGGATGAGCAGGTTCGCCAGCAGCAGGAACACCCATTTGTTCTGGGTGAAGCCGAGGATGGCGTCCGAGAGCAGTTGCGCCGCCTGGCTGGCGGTGAGCAGCCACGCGAAGATGGACGCCGCGGTGACGATGAACAGCACCGAGGCGGTGGTCTCGATGGTGTCGAACGTCGCCTTGGCGAGGGCCTTCATGGTCATGGAGCGGTAGCGCACGAGGCCGAGGAAGAGCGACCAGATCACCGCCGCCACTGCCGCCTCCGTAGGCGTGAACCAGCCCAGCGTCATGCCGCCGATGAGGATGACCGGTGCCATCAGCGCCATCACGGCGGAGAAGTCGAAATACCAGTCCGCCGCCAGCAGCGCGGCGAGCGAGATCATCACCGCCTGATTGGTGGTGAGCCCCAAAGCGGTGAGGATGTAGACGCCCAGCGGGAAGCAGGCGACCACGAGGATCTCGACGCCCGCCCCGCCGAGCCTGCGCCAGGAGAATTTGGCATCGCTCCCCCAGCCGTTGCGATGGGCGAAATAGGCCACGGTCCCCATCATCAGCAGGGTCATGACCACGCCGGGGATCACGCCCCCTAAGAACAGCGCGCCGATGGAGACGTTGGCGAGCATGCCGTAGATCACGAACGGCAGCGAGGGCGGGATGATGGGCCCCAGCGTCGCCGAGGCGGCGGTCACGCCCACCGCGAACTCGGTGGAATAGCCATGGTCCTTCATGGCCTTGATCTCGATGGTGCCGAGCCCCGCCGCGTCCGCAATCGCGGTGCCGGACATGCCGGAGAAGATCACCGAGCCGATGATGTTCACCTGGCCGAGGCCGCCCCGCATCCAGCCCACGAGGGCCACCGCGAAGGAATAGATACGCCCCGTCACCCCGGCGATGTTCATGAGGTTGCCGGCAAGGATGAAGAAGGGCACGGCGAGCAGGGGGAAGCTCTCCACGCCCGCGATCATGCGCTGCGCGATCACCACGTCGGGCGCCGTGCCGGTGACGAGGATGTAGAGGAGCGATGAGCCGGCCAGCGCGAGCGCCACTGGCACGCCGATGAGCATGAGGCCGAGAAAGGCGCCGATCAGGAGCCACATGTCACGCCTCCGTCCCGTCGAAGGCTTCCGGCCGCTCAAGGGCCGAATAGCCGCGCCTGAGGTCGGCGATGGCGACCTGGATGGAGCGCCCCAGCATCAGCACGAAGCCGGCGAAGACGGCGTAATAGAGGATGCTCTTGGGCGCATCGACCATCACCATGGGCTCCTCGCCCACGAGGCCCACATAGCGCCACAGGAGCCAGACCCCGTAGGCGAAGAACAGGATGCGCACGATGTCCACGATGATCGCGAGGCCGCGCCCCACCGGGGCGGGGAGGAAGCGGTAGAGGAGATCCACCTGGATGTGGCGGGAGAGGCGCACGCACATGGACGCGCCCAGGAACACCACCACCACGAGGGAATAGCTGGCCAGCTCCTCGGTCCAGGCGAAGCTGTCGTTCAGCACGTAGCGGGTGAAGAACTGGGTGAAGACCAGCCCCGCCATGGCCCAGAACACAAGCAGCGTGATCCAGTCCTCCGGCGCATAGGGCGAGAGGTCGACGGGGGCTTCCTGATCGAAGGTTTCGGCGAGCTCGGCGCCGGTGACTTTGGTGTGGACCTCTGCGAGGTGCGCCTGTTCGGCCATGGCGTGTCCGGGTGTTGGGGGCATTGCAGGTGACTACAGGCCGTCATCCCCGGGCTTGACCCGGGGATCTCCCGGAGGCCCAGAAGATGGCCGGGTCAAGCCCGGCCATGACGATGTGAGGGCGCGGGGATGCCCGCCGATCACATGGTGCTCTTCAGCGCCTGGATGCGGTCCCAGTCCGCCTTGCGGTAGCCGAGGCTCTCGAAGGAGATGTTCTTCATCACCGTGTCCTTGAAGCCCTCTGTGTCCACCTCGACGATGGTGAGGCCCTTCTGCTTGAAGATGTCGAGCAGCTCCTTCTCGCGCGCGGCCACTTCGGCGGTCGCCTTCGCGGCGGCTTCCAGCGTCACCTCGGAGAAGATCTTGCGGTCCTCCGGCGAGAGCTTGTCCCACAGGCTCTTGGACATGATGGTGTTGAGGTGGTCCACGATGTGCCCGGTGAGAATGATGTTCTTCTGCACCTCGTAGAACTTCTTCGCCTCGATGGTGGTGAGCGGGTTCTCCTGCGCATCCACCGTCCCGTTCTGGAGCGCGAGATACACTTCGGCAAAAGCGATGGGGGCGATGTTGGCGCTGCACGCCTTGGGCATGGCGAGATAGGCCGGGGCGTCCGGCACGCGGATCTTCAGGCCCTTCATCTCCGCGCAGGTCTTGAACATCTTGTTCGAGGTGGCCTGGCGCACGCCGTAATAGGTCACGGCGACGATGTGGTTGCCGGTCTTGTCCTCATAGCCCTTGGCGAGGTCCTTGAAGACGTCGCTCTTGGCATAAGCGAGGAGATGGTTCGCATCCCGGAAGGTGTAGGGATAATAGGTCACGCCGATGGGCGGGTAGGCCTTCGCCGCAAAGCTCGACCCGGAAATGATCATGTCCACGGTGCCCAGCGTCAGGCCCTGGTTGATGTCGCTCTCCTTGCCGAGCTGGGAGGAGGGATAGACATCGATCTGGTAGCGGCCGTTGGTGCGCTTGGCGATCTCGCCGGCGGCCCAGACGGAGGCCGTGTGGAACGGCTCGGCGGGCTCGTAGACATGGGCCCATTTCAGCTTGGTCTGCGCCTCGGCGATCCCACTGAGCGAGAGCGCCGCACCGAGCGCAAGCGCAGCCATCAGGCCGCGATGAAGAGCGGTCATGGTTTTCCTCCACAGTTCCGGCTTTGAGTTTGGCGTGCCGGTTTAAATCGATTTGAACAGGAGCCGGGGGCCGCCTGTCAATCACTGCCATGGTACTATGGAGGGACGTTGGGGCAAGGGTGGAAAATCTGAAGGCACGCCCGCTGGAACAGCCTTTCGGGCGGGCTGGCCTGAGGCCGGTCGATCCGGCTAAGTTCGCCTCGGTTTGATTTCGGGGCGGAAATGATCACGGTTCATCATCTGGATTTCTCACGATCCCATCGCGTGCTGTGGCTCCTGGAAGAGTTCGGCCTCACCTATGAGCTGGTCCGCTACAAGCGCGACGCAAACTTCAAGGCGCCTCCGGCCCTGGCGGCCATACACCCTTTGGGGAAGTCGCCGGTGATCCAGGACGGCGCGCTCACGCTGGCCGAATCCGCCGTCATCCTGGAGTACATCAACACCCGCTACGGGGGCGGGCGCCTCGCGCCGCCGCCCGGAAGCGATGCCTATTTCGTCCATGAGGAATGGCTGCAATTCGTCGAGAGCACGGCGGCCTTTCCCATCATGATGACGCGGATCGGGGCGTTGACGGGCGGCCTCTCCGAGCGGATGGCGCAGTTTGTCAGCCCGGTGCTTCAGAAGACGCTGGATTATATCTCCAGTGCCGTGAGCACGGGCGCGTATCTGTCCGGCGATCGCTTCCAACTCGCGGACATCCAGATGGCCTATCCCCTGGAAATCGCCAGCTATGGCGGGATGCTGGGCGCGTATCCGCAGCTGACGGAATATCTGGATCGCCTGAAGGCGCGCCCTGCTTTTGAGCGGGCCGTCGAGAAGGGCGGACCCATGATGCCGCCGAAATAGAGCCGCGGCACGCGCGGCTCTCAGCAGCCGGAGGGTAGCCGGTCCAGCAGGCGGTTCACATGGCCCATCTTGCGGCCCGGCCGCGCCTCGTCCTTGCCGTAGAGGTGGAGGTGGGCGGCCGGGTCCGCCAGGAAGCGCTGCCAGTTGTCCACGTCGTCGCCGATGAGGTTGATCATCTCCACCCGGCCGAGCCGGGCGGTGTCGCCCAAAGGCCAGCCGGCGATGGCGCGCACATGCTGCTCGAACTGGCTGGTGATGGCCCCGTCCATGGTCCAATGGCCGGAATTGTGCACCCGTGGGGCGATCTCGTTGACGATCACCCGCTCGTTCATGCCGCGCTCGGCCACGAACAGCTCCACCGCCAGCACGCCCACATATTCCAGCGCGCCGGCGATGCGGCAGGCGATGCCGCGTGCCTCCCGGTCCGCGTCCGGCGTGAGGGCCGCGGGCACGGTGGAGGTGTGGAGGATGTGGTCGCGATGGACATTCTCGGTCACGTCATAGGCCGCGAACGCCCCGTCCTCGCGCCGCGCCGCCACCACCGAGACCTCCCGGCGGAAGGTGACGAACCCTTCCAGGACGGCGCTCTGCGCGCCGATGGCCTCCCAGGCGGCCGCAAGGTCGTCTCCGGGGCGGATGGTCATCTGGCCCTTGCCGTCATAGCCGAAGCGGCGCGTCTTCAGCACGGCGGGCAGGCCGATCCGCGCCACCGCGTCCTCGAGCCCGGCAAGGTCGTCCACGGCGGCGAAAGGGGCGGTCTCGATGCCGAGGTCGCGGATGAAGGTCTTTTCCGCGAGCCGGTCCTGCGCCACGGCCAGCGCCCGCGCGCCGGGGCGCACCGGCACCCGGCCTGACAGGAACTCGGCGGTGGTGAGGGGGACGTTCTCGAATTCGTAGGTGACGACATCGCTCATCCGCGCCAGCTCAGCGAGGGCCGCCTCGTCGTCATAGGCCGCGCAGATATGGCCGGCGGCCACCTGGAAGGCGGGGCTGTCCTCGTCGGGGCAGAGGATGTGGGTCTTCAGGCCGAGTTGCGCGCAGGAGAGCGCAATCATGCGGCCGAGCTGGCCGCCGCCGAGGATGCCGATGGTCGCGCCGGGTTTCAACATGAGTGTCAGGACGGCCGCTCCGCGACGCTTTCCGTGCGCGCCAGGCGCCAGGCATCGAGCCGGCTGGCCAGCGCCTCGTCGTGAAGCGCCAGCACGGCGGCGGCGAGCAAGGCGGCATTGATGGCGCCGGGCTTGCCGATGGCGAGGGTGCCCACGGGCACGCCGGCCGGCATCTGGACGATGGAATGCAGGCTGTCGACGCCCGAGAGCGCCTTTGATTCCACAGGCACGCCGAAGACGGGCAGGGGCGTGAGCGCCGCCACCATGCCCGGCAGGTGCGCCGCGCCGCCGGCACCGGCGATGATGACGCTGAAGCCAGCATCCTTCGCGCCCTTGGCGAACGCGAACATGCGCTCGGGCGTGCGATGAGCCGAGACGATGCGCACGTCGCAGGGCACTTCCAGCGCTTCGAGCATTTCGACAGCGTGGCGCATGGTCTCCCAGTCGGACTGGCTGCCCATGATGACGGCCACCGGCCGCGATCCCATTCGTCCTACCCCTGAAAAACGGAAAGCGCGGCTTTATAGGATCAGCGCTGCTACGGCAAGGGGAATGCCGCTTTCACCGCCACCGGCGATGCAACCACAGCCATTGGGCGGGATATTCACGCACCCAATCCTCGATGACCGAGGTGACCGCCTGCATGGCGCCCTGCACGTCGATCTTGCCCTCGCTGTCGCGGGGCAGGGGCACTTCCTCGGTGATCTCGATGCGGAACCGGCCCTTGGGCAGGCGGATCACCCTCATGCCGTGCACCGGGCAGTCGAACTGGCGGGCGAGACGGGCGAGGGTGGGGTTGGTGGCGGCGGGGCGGCCGAAGAAGCGCACCTCGACGCCCTGGCCCCAATGCTGGTCCACCAGCATGCCGATATGCTGGCCTTCTTCCAGCATGCGCGCCATCTGGCGGCCGGCATTGCGGCTCGCTTTCACGAGGCCGGGCATGGTGTCGGCGCGCATCTGGGCGATGAGGTCGGCCGCCTTCTTGATGTTGGGTGCGCGGTAGAGCACGCCGCCCTCCACCCCGAGCTTCCCGCCAGTGATGGCGTTCAGCTCCCAATTGCCGGTGTGGGCGGTGAAGAACAAAGCCGGGCGCCCGTCGTCCCTGAGGCGCGCCATGATGTCGGCGCCGACGATCTCGATGCGCCCGTCGTTCGGATGCTTGGGGTCATAGTCCCAGATGCGGTCGAGATGGGCGAACTCGGCCGCCATGCGCCCGAGATTGTCCCACACCCCCACCACGATCCACCAGATCTCCGCCGGGCTCTTCTCCGGGAAGGCGGCGCGCAGATTGCGCCGCGCGGTGCCGCTGACCACGAAGAACGGGCCGCAGAGCTTCGCGAGGGTCGAGATGATGGTGGAGGACCAGGAGATGGGGAACAGCCGCGACCACCAGACCAGCCCCCGCAGGGTGCCGACGACGATGGTCTCCCACACCGGCGCGAGCATTGCGCGCGCGCGGCGCGCGAACCGCACCCAAGTGGCCTTCAGCGGCGACACGGTCTAATCCCCAGCCCCCGCGCCGTCAGAAGCCGACGACGATCTTGCCGAACACTTTTCGGCTCTCCAGGCGCTCCAGCCCGTCGTTGAACCTTTCCAGCGGCACCACGGTGTCGATCACCGGCTTCACGCCCCGGCCCATCTTCTCCAGCCCGTTCGCCACATTGCGGATAGTGGCGCCGAACGAGCCCATGATGTGGTACTGGCGCTGGAACAGCTGCATCAGGTTCATGTTCACCGACACGCCTGACGTGGAGCCGCAGGTGACAAGCCGGCCGCCGGGCTTCATGCAGAGCAGCGAGCCGTTCCACGTATCCGCGCCCACATGCTCGAACACCACGTCCACGCCCACCTTCTTGGTGATCTTGCGGACTTCGTGCTCGAAGCGGTCGGTGCGGTAATTGATGACGTGGTCGGCGCCCAGCACTTCCGCCTTGATGGCCTTCTCGTCGTCGCCCACCGTGGTGATGACGGTGGCGCCCACATCCTTGGCGAGCCGGATGGCGGCCGAGCCGATGCCGGAGCCGCCGGCATGGACCAGCACCGTCTCGCCTTCTTCAAGCTTGGCATTGTCGAACAGCATGTGCTCGACAGTCGAGAAGGTGATGCCGGCGCAGGCCGCTTCCTCGAATTCAACGCCCGCGGGGGCGGGGATGACGAGGCGCTCGGGCATGTTGATCACGTCGCGGGCGAAGCCGTCGATGTGGAAGCCCAGCACGCCGCCCACGTTCTCGCACAGATTGTCGCGGCCCTTCAGGCAGTTCTTGCAGTGGCCGCAGGTCATGGCGCCGTACATGGCGACCGTCTGGCCCACCTTCAGCCCGCGCACGTCCGCGCCCAGCGCCACGATCTCGCCGGCGGCTTCCGCGCCCACCACGAGGGGCATCTTGCGCTTGGCGAAGGCCATGCCGCGCCAGCCCCAGACATCGATATGGTTCAGGGCGAGGGCTTTGATCCGGACCTGCACCTCGCCCGCGCCGGGGGCGGGGGGCTCGGGCATGTCGACGATTTCGAGCTTGCGGTCGGAGACGAGCTGGAGGGCGCGCATTTTTGTCCTTGGGTCTCAGCGATGGGCGGCGAGCTGGGCCGAAAGGCCTCCGTCCACCGGGATCACGGCGCCGGTGATATAGCCTGCCCCTGGGGAGAAAAGAAACGCCGCCACCTGCGCCACGTCGTCAGGCGTCGCGAATCGGCCGGCGGGAATCTGCGCCGCCATGCGGTCGCGGTGGTCGGCATATTTGGCCAGCATGGCCGTGTCGATGAAGCCGGGAGCGATATAGTTCACCGTCACCCCGCGCCGGGCCGTCTCCACCGCAAGGCCCCGCACATGGGCCAGCAAGGCGGCCTTGGAGGCGGCATAGGCGACATTGCCCTGGTTTGCGAGCAGCGCCGCCACCGAGCCGATGGCGACGATCCGGCCTTCTCTGGCGCGGGTCATGGGGCGCACCAAGGCGCGGGCGATGCGCACGAAGGTGAAGTGGTTCACCTGCATCACCGCCTCGGCCTTGTCCTGGTCCACCATGGCTGCGAGCGTGTCGTAGGACATGCCGGCATTGTGGCAGAAGCCGAAATAGGGGCCGTCCTCGGCCTCCAGTCCCTCGGCGAAGGTCTCCACCGCCGCGCGGTCGGCGAGGTCCACGGGCAGGGCGATGGGATTTGCGCCGGGACGGGCCGCGCGCAGCTCATCCACCAGCGCCTCGGCTTCGGCGCCCGCGCTGCGATAGGTGAAGGTCACGTCGAAGCCCGCCGCACCGGCCGCCCGCACGATGGCCGCACCGAGCCCGCGCCCGCCGCCGGTGACGAGGATGCGCTTGGTCATGCGGGCGCGTTCCCGCGGTGAGAGTTCCCTCCCCCCTTGCGGGGGAGGGGTAGGGAGGGGGGTGAAACGGGATCCGCTAGATCGCTGGCATCAGGAGAAGTGGAGAGGGCATACCCCCCTCCCCAGCCCTCCCCCGCAAGGGGGGAGGGGGAAACCTGATGGGAAACACCCCTCACGCCGGCTCCCCTGCCAGCACGAGGCTCACATTCTGCCCGCCGAAGCCGAAGGAGTTGGAGATCACCCGGCGCACCGTCGCATCGCGGGCGACGTTGGGCACCACGTCCAGCGGGATGGCCGGGTCGGGCACGTTGTAATTGATGGTGGGCGGAATGCGGCTGTTGGCGATGGTGAGCAGCGAGAAGGCCGCCTCGATGGCGCCGGCCGCCGTCAGGGTATGGCCGATCATGGACTTGTTGGACGAGCACGGGATGCCCGCCAGCACCTCCTCGCCGAACGCCGCCTTCAGGCCCACATACTCCATCTTGTCGTTTTCCGGCGTCGAGGTGCCGTGGGCGTTGATGTAGTCGATGTCCTCCGGCGTCACGCTGGCATCGGCGAGCGCATTCTTCACGCAGCCGATGATGGGCTTGCCGTCCGGGCTCGAGCGGGTGCGGTGGAAATTGTCCGCCATCTCGCCGCAGCCTTCCACCACGCCGAGAATGCGGGCGCCGCGCGCCGTGGCGTGCTCCAGGCTCTCCAGCACCAAGGCTGCCGCGCCCTCGGCCATCACGAAGCCGTCGCGGTTCTTGGCGAAGGGCCGGGCGGCCTCCGCAGGCTTCTCATTGTTGGTGGTGAGGGCGGAGAGCAGCGAGAAGCGGATCAGTGCCTCGGGATGCACCGAGCCGTCGGTGCCGAGCGAGAGGGCGACATCACATTCCCCGCGCCGGATCGCCTCGACGCCGAGCTGGATGGCTGTGCCGCCGGAGGCGCAGGCGGTGGAAAGCGAGATAGGCTGGCCCTGGGTGCCGAAGCGGTCGGCGAGCCGGTCCGCCACCGAGCCGAACAGGAAGCGCTCATGCCAGGGGCTGAACTTGCCCGAGGCGGCGGAGGTGAGAAGGTCGCGATAGGCCAAGGGCCGCTCGGGGGCGTTGTCCGCGAGCTTGAACTTTTCCGGCCATTCCATCTCCACCGGCGGAACGGCAGCGAAGAGCGGGCCGGGGAATGAGCCCTTGGAGCCGATTCCCGCCTCGCTGATGGCCTCCTCGGCCGCAAGCGTGGCAAGGCGCTCTGACAGATCAGGCGCGGGCACCCGCTCGTCGAACAGGAAGTCCACCGTGCCGGCGATGGTGGTGCGCATGCCCTCGATGGGGAAGCGGGTAATGGTGTGGATGCCGCTCTCGCCTGCCGTCAGCCGTCGCCAGTTCTCCGCCTTGCCCTGGCCGAGGGAGGAGACGATGCCGATGCCGGTGACGACGACGATGGGGCGTCCGTGCTTGTCCGTATGCGCCATGGGGCAACTCCTGATCCTGCGGCGCCCCGCCCGGCGCGTCCTTCCCGCTCTATTTAGTTTATCGCGCGGAAAACGCGACCCCGGCTAAGGGGTCAAACTTCAGCTCAGCTGATCTTCTCGACCAGCCCGGCACCTTCGCCGCGCCAGTGGCCCACGCCCGTCACGAGGACGCGCTCCACCGGGCCGGTACCGGTCTCGATGGGATCGCCGGCCAGCGCCGGGAACAGGCTGCCGCGCGAGACGGTGAGCGCGGCGAGCGCCAATGCGGCCGGAAACTGGGCCTCGAAGCCGTGGCCGATGCGGTTCGCCACCGCACGGACCGGCAGCCCGGATGCCTTCAGCGCCTTGGCCTCCGCCTCGGTCGCGCCCCGCGCGCCGGTGGCGCCGGAGAGCACGGCAGCATTGCCCGCCTTCTTCACGAAGCCGGCCACCTTCGCGGCGACGCTGCCTTCCTCATCCCGCTTTGCCCGCTCCGACCACACGCCGGAGAGCTTGGCGATGGGCGTCGCGCCACGTGCGGTGGCATGCTCGGGCGATTCCAGCACCAGGAAGGCGCCCATGGAGCCGGAGGGGATGCCCGGCGCGTCAGGTCCCGAGAAGACGGGGCGGAAGCTGCCGGTCATGCAGAAATCGTTGAGCGCGTAGAGGAGCAGCATGTCCTCGCGCTCGGCATTGTAGGCGCCGCCCACGAGGCCGATCTCGCTCTGGCCGGCGGCGATGCGGGAATAGCCGACGCGCACTGCGTCCACGCCCGAGCTTTCCTCGCCCATGAAGGTGCGGGACGAGCCGGTGACGCCGTGGACGATGGAGATGTTGCCCGCCAGCAGGTTGGAGAGCTGCGCCAAGGAGAGGGTGGGGCGCAGGTCCGAGAGCAGGCGCTCGTTCAGCTGCCGCCCGGCATCGTTGGAGGCGATGAGGTCGTTGAGGATCGCCGTGTCCACCTGATGGTCGCGCTCGCCGCCGCCCGCGCCCACCACCATGTCGGTGCGGCCGAGAATGTCGGCATTCTTGGAGATGCCGGCGCTATCCAGCGCGAGGCCCGCCGTATAGGTGCCGATGCGCTGCCAGGTCTCCATCTGGCGCTGGTCGCCCTTCTTGGGGATCTGGCTGTCATAGGTCAGCTTGACCAGCGGGTGCACCACGTAGGGCGCGAAGCGCTCGGCGTCGGTCACCGGCGCCTGGCCGGCCGAGAGCGCCTCCCAATGGGCGTCCAGCCCCTCGCCGAGCGAGGAGACGAGGCCGATGCCGGTGATCCAGACGTCGCGCTTTGTGCCCTCAGGCATCGACATAATCCGCGAGCGGGAACTGCACGTGCTCGGCCACCTTCAAAACGGTGCCCTTCATGCGGCCCTCGGGCCAGGAGAGCACGCGGAAGGTCAGCTCCGCATTGCAGATGGGCTTGCCGTCCAGCATGGCGTGGGTCTTGGCGACCACGAAGCCGGAGCCCTCGTGCAGGATCTCGGAATGCAGGTCGAGATTCTGCCCCGGCACCACGAAGGTGCGCAGCTTCGCTTCCTTCACGGTGGCGAGGAAGGGCATCTTGTCGAAGCGGTTGCGGGCGAGCACCAGCCAGCCGGTGGTCTGGGCCATGGCCTCGATCAGCAGCACGCCGGGCATGATGGGGTAGCCGGGAAAGTGACCTTCGAAGATCGAGCTTTCCTCGGGCACGAGCCCCTGGCAATGAATGGTCTTGAGCGCCGGGTCGATCGCCACGACCCGGTCCACCATCTTGAAAACTTCAGGACGCATTCGCTCCGTCCGGCCTCATGCCGTCTTCGCAGCGACCAATTCGTCGATGCGTGCGCAGAGATTCTTGAGCACGAAATACTGCTCGGTGGTGGCCTTGCCGTCGTTCACTTCCTGGGTCCACTGCTCAAGCGGCAGCTTGATGCCGAACGCCTTGTCGATGGCGAAGGCGATATCCAGGAAGTCCAGGCTGTCGATCCCGAGATCGTCGATGGCGTGGCTTTCCTGGGTAATGGTATCCCGGGGAATGTCGCACGTCTCGGCGATGATATTGGCGACCGTATCGAACGTCGAAGACATGCATGCGCCTCTATGGTGCTCGGCCATGTTGCGCGCGACCGGCTCGCGCATGCGAGGGCTGCGGGCACGGCCGAGGGACGGCCGACCGGCCCCTTCGGATAATCGAGCGCCCCTATAGCGAAGGTGGCCTGAGGTTTCAATGGCAAGGCGGCGCGGCCATTCGTCGAAACGTCACGCAAGCCTGCCGTTTCGGCATTCAGCCGCGCAGGATCTCCCCCAGCGCCTCCACCAGCCGCTCGCATTGCGCGTCCGTGCCGACGGTGATGCGCAGGAAGTCTTCGATTCTATCGCGGCGGAAGTGCCGCACGAGAATCGCCTTGTCCCGCAGCTTCTGGGCCAAGTCCGCTCCTGCGGTGCCGGGATGCCGCACGAACAGAAAGTTGGCGGTGGAGGGGAGAACCTCGAAACCCAGTGTTTCCAAGCGTTCGGCAAGCTTCTCGCGCGAGGCGATGACGTGCGCGCGCGTCTTGTCGAACCAGGCCGTGTCCTCGATGGCGGCGGTGGCCCCCACCAGCGCGAGGCGGTCGAGGGGGTAGGAGTTGAAGCTGTCCTTCACCCGCACCAGCGCCTCGATGAGGTGTGCCTGCCCGATGGCGAAGCCCACCCGGAGGCCCGCCAGGGAACGGGATTTCGACAGCGTCTGGACCACCAGAAGATTGGGATGGCGCGCCACCAGCGGAATCGCACTTTCACCCCCGAAATCCACATAGGCCTCGTCCACCACCACCACCTGGTCGGGGTGATCGGCGAGCAGCGACTCGATTTCGGCGCGGGAGAGACCGATGCCGGTGGGGGCATTGGGATTGGGCAGGATGATGCCGCCGCAGGGACGGTCATAGTCCGAGACGCGGATTCGCAGGCCCTCATCCAGCGGGATTTCCCCATGGGAAATGCCGTAGAGGCCGCAATAGACCGGGTAGAAGCTGTAGGTGATGTCCGGGAACAGCAGCGGGGCGTCGTGCTTCAGCAGCGCCTGGAAGGCGTGCGCCAGCACCTCGTCGGAGCCGTTGCCGACAAACACCTCGTCCTCTCCCACCCCGAAATGGCGCGCGATGGCCGCGCGCAGCACCGTGCCGGTGGGGTCCGGATAGAGCCGCAGTGATTCGGCCTCGCGGGCGATGGCCTCGGCGACGCGCGGGGAGGGGGGATAGGGGTTCTCGTTGGTGTTCAGCTTGACCAGCCCCTCGATCCGCGGCTGCTCGCCGGGGACGTAGGGGGTCAGCGTGTCAACGACGGGGCTCCAGAAACGGCTCATCTTTGGACTCTGAACTTCGCGTGCGCCGGGGGTTTAGCACGGCGCACGCGAAGGGGTGAGGGGCCGCGAGACGACTATTCAGCCGGAACCGAATGCCTCTGGATGCCTTCCGTGCGGTATTCGCCCCACGCCTGCCGCAGGATCTGGACCGATGACGTGAGGAAGATGCCGGCCATGATGGCTGCCACCAGCAAATCGGGCCACGCCGTGGTGGTGCCCCACACGCCTAGGGCCGCAACCACGACGATGACGTTGCCGATCGCGTCGTTGCGCGAGCACAGCCAGACCGAGCGCACATTGGCGTCGCCGTCTTTGTAGGGCCGCAGCAGCAGGACCGAGGCGAGGTTGGCCGCCAGCGCCAGCAGGCCGACCGCGCCCATCACCTCCGCCTTCGGGAGGCCGAGGATAAGAGTGTGATAGAGGGTCGAGCCGAACACCCACAGCGCCATCAGCGACAGCGAGAGGCCCTTGGCGAGGGCCGCGGTGGCGCGCGTCCTCTCGCTGGCGCCGATGACGGCAAGCGAAAGACCGTAGGTCACGGTGTCGGCGAGGAAGTCCAGCGCGTCGGCCTTGAGCGCCTGCGAGCCCGCAAGCTGCCCCGCCAGCATTTCGCCGAGGAACATGGCGCCGTTGATGCCGATGACAGTCCAGAGGATGGCCTTGTACCGAGGGTCCACGCCGTCGAAGACCGGCACGCCCTTGGCGCAGCAGGAATCGACGTGCACGGGCGGCGCGGACTGCTCCGGCAGTTGAAGCGCCGGCGGGGCGCAGCACGTGTCTTCTCTCTTGCAGCAGCTATCAGCCATCGGGTGACGTCCTCCTGTCCAGGAGATACACTCTCTAGTGACTAGAGGTTCAAGGGCCATGGCAGACATTTCCATTGGCGAGCTGGCACGGCGCACGAGCGTGAAGGTGCCGACGATCCGCTTCTACGAGCAGGTGGGCCTGCTTCCCGCTCCGGTGCGCACCGAGGGTCGGCAGCGCCGCTATGGCGCGACGGCGGTGGCGCGGCTGAACTTCATCCGCCATGCGCGCGAGCTTGGCTTCGAGCTACCGGCCGTGCGCGAGTTGCTGTCGCTGAGCGAGCAGCCGGAGCGCTCTTGCATTGAGGTGGACCGCATCGCGCGCCGCCATGTGGAGGACATCAACCGCCGCATTGCCCGGCTCGTCGCCCTGCGCGGCGAGCTGGAAAGCTCGCTCGATGCATGCGGGCACGGGCGGGTTGCCGAGTGCCGGGTGATCGAGGCTTTGGCCGACCAGACCGCGCAGCCCTGACACCAATGAAAAAGCCGCCCGCCTGAGGCGGACGGCCTTGGACGCGAACGCCTGAGGCGTCCTAGAGCGCCCGCCCCCCGTCCACCATGATGATGGAGCCGGTGGAATACTTGAGCGTGGTGGCGCAGGCGATGATGGCGTCGGCCACGTCGCCGGCGGTCGCGATGCGCTTCAGCGGGATGGTGGCGGATACCTTCTCGTTGAAGGAGGCATCGCGGCCGGGCACGAAGTCCGTGTCCACCACGCCGGGGGAGACCGCCATGACACGCACGGCCGGGGCGAGCGCCCGCGCCAGCGACTTGGTCATGACGTCGATGCCGGCTTTGACCGCGCAATAGGCGATGTTCGAGCCGACGCCGTTGGTCCCGGCGATGGAGGAGACGTTCACGATGAGCCCGTCGCCGCTCTCCTTCAGGAGCGGGGCGAAGGATCGCACGGCGGCGAAGCTGCCGCGCCAGTTCACCGCGAACATGCGGTCGATGAGTTCATCGTCCAGCGCGTCGAGGTCCACATGCTTGACGGCCTTGGTGAAGCCGGCGGCATTGACCAGGATGTGGAGCGCGCCGTGGCGCGCCTTCATGGTTTCCGCAAGGCGGGCGAGGGAGGCCGAATCCTCCACCGCCGCCTCTTCCGCGGCGTGACCCGCGCCGGGCAGGCGCGCGACCAGCGCCCGCGCGTCTTCGGCGCGCGAGCGGTAGGTCACGGTCACGCTGGCGCCGAGCGCGGCGAGGCGCTCGGCGGTGGCCGATCCGATCCCGCCGGAGCCGCCCACCACGAGGGCGATGCGGCCGGCAAGGGGGAGGGCGTCGCTCATTTCTTCAGGCCGAGGATGGCGCGGGCCTCATCGGGGGTGGCAAGCTCGCCGCCCAGATCGTCGATGATGCGCGCGGCCTTCTCCACCTGCTGGGCATTGCTCTTGGCGAGCTCGCCGCGGCGGATCTGCACGCCGTCCTCGAAGCCGCAGCGCACATGGGCGCCGAGCGTCCAGGCGGCGGCCACCATGGGGAACATCATGCGGCCGATGCCGAAGGCTGCCCAATGGGCGTTCTCGGGCAGGAGCGACTTGGCGAACACCAGGGTCTCCACCGTGCCGGGGAAGCCGTAGCGGATGCCGGTGACGATCTGGAACAGCGCGGGCTCCTCGAGCACGCCGTCCTTGATCAGCTGCTTGGCGAGCTGGATGTCGCCCGTGTCGAACACTTCCAGCTCCGGCTTGGAGCCGGCTTCCTTCATGGCGTTGGCCATGATGGTCACGTTCTTGGGGGAGTTGATGACGCAGCTGTCGCCCGACCACATGGTGTTGAGGTCGAGGGTGCAGATCTCCGGCTTGAGGGCCAGGATGTGCTCCACGCGCTTCTCGGGGGCCATCAGCGTGGTGCCGGGGCCGAACACCTTCGGGTCTTCCGCGCCGGGCACGAAGCGCTGGCCGGGGCCGGTGGTGAGGTTGATGACGAGGCCGCAGCCGGAATCGCGGATGCGGTCCACCACCTCGCGATAGTGCTCCAGCTCCATGCTCGGCTTGCCGTTGTCGTAGCGCACATGGATGTGCGCGACGGCGGCGCCGGCCTTGCACGATTCGATGGCGGCGTTGGCGATCTGCTCCGGCGTGCAGGGCAGGCCGGGATGCTGAGCCAACGTCGTCTGGTTTCCAGTCACCGCGACGGTGAGGATTGTCTTACCCACTTCCAGCGTCTCCTGCTGAGCTGCTGCCGCGAGGCGTACGGCAGCTTGACATATGTAAACGACTGTTTACGGTAAACATACGTTTGAATACGTCAAGGCCGGATCGCCTTGTGGGGAGCGAAATCGCAATGTCGTCGGAACCGCCGCGCCTCGTGGAAGCGGGCGAAGCACAGCAGGAGGACCGGTTCGCCGACATCCGCCCGGTGCTGGCCGGGCTGACGCCGCGCGAGCGGATTCTGGTGGTGGCCGAGCGCATGTTCGCCGATGAGGGCCTCGCCGCCGTCAGCGTGCGTGGCATCACCGCCGCCGCGCAGGTTAACCTTGCTTCGCTACATTATCATTTCGGCTCGAAGGAAAACCTTCTGGAGGCCATCTTCGAGGCGCGGGCCAAGCCCATCGCCGACGAGCGCATGCGCATGCTGGCGCTGTGCCGCGAGGAGCCCGGCCGCCCGCCGCTGCTGGAGCAATTGCTCGCCGCCTTCCTCCTTCCCGCCTTGACGCTGGGCGTCGAGCCGCGCTTCGGCGGCCCGGCCTTCGCGCGGCTGCGGGCCCGGCTCGGCTCGGAAACGGAGAAAGTCTCCAAGCGCATCCTCGCCAAGGCGTTCGATGAGAGCAGCAAGGCCTTCATGGTGGCGCTGGGCGAGGCGCTGCCGGAGCTGACCCCCGCCGAACTGGCGTGGCGCTTCCATTTCCTCTTGGGCACCATGGTCTACACTATGGCCTATAGCGGCCGCATCCAGAGCCTGACCGATGCCTGCGACCCGAGCGACGGGCGGGCGGCGCTGGCGCATCTCGTGCCGTTCCTCGCCGCAGGCTTCCGCGCGCCCCTCGTCAACGACACCGCCCAACCGCCGACCGGGGACATCCTTGGCTAGTCCTGCCGGACGGCGGGCGGGGGCAAGCGGCGGCGCGCCCAAGATTTTCGACCAGTGTTGAGTTCAACGAAGGACTGCTGAAGCATGACTAAGACCGTTGCGAAGCCGATCACCATGAAGGCCATCGAAGAGGCCGCCGAAGAGCTCAAGAACTGGGGCAAGTGGGGTCCGGAAGACCATATCGGCACGCTCAACTACGTGACGCCCGAGGACGTCAAGCGCGCCGCCACCCTGGTGCGCACCGGCAAGGTGTTTTCGCTGGCCATCGACTTCGACAATAAGGGCCCGCAGGGCGGCAAGACCAAGTTCCCGCCGGTCGGCCGCTTCAACCCCGTCCACACCATGCTGCGCACGGGCACGGACGCCTATTCCGGCATCCTCGACAAGCGCGGCATCCGCTCCGCCGACGACCTCGTCCTGCTGCCGCTCCAGGCGGCGACCCATTGGGACGGCCTCGGCCACATCTTCTACAAGGACTATATGTGGAACGGCTATGATTGCCGTGAAGTGTCGTCCTTCGGCGCGGCCAAGGCCGGCATCGAGCATGTGCGCGACAAGATGGTGGGCCGCGGCGTCCTCCTCGACATCGCCCGTCATCTCGGCGTCGAGTGCCTAGAAGACGGCTTCGCCATCACCAACGAGATCCTCGACGCCGCCTGCAAGTCGCAGAACGTGACCGTCGGCCGTGGCGACTTCCTGCTCATCCGCACCGGCCAGATGGCCAAGCAGAAGACGCTGGGCCACTGGGACGGCTATCCCGGCGGCGACGCGCCGGGCCTCGCCTTCGAGACCCTCTACTGGCTCCACGAGAAGCAGGTCGCGGCCATCGCCACCGACACCTGGGGCGTGGAAGTGCGTCCCAATGACAGCGATGCCAACCAGCCCTGGCACTGGATCTGCATCCCCATCATGGGCCTGACCATGGGCGAGATCTTCTTCCTGGACGAGCTTGCCGCCGCCTGCGCGGGCGACAAGACCTACGACTTCATGTTCGTGGCGCCGACCCTGCCCATCACGGGCGCCGTGGGCGGCCCCGTGAACCCCATGGCGATCCGCTGATCGCCCGAGCCCGCCCGGCGTGCGGTGCGGGCTCCAGGACAGCCAGGAGTAGTACGGACATAATGTCCGTGCTGCTCCTCCGGAAAGACTGTCATCGAAGGAAGAAACGCGCCCCGGAGCACGCGCAGAGACAGATGTGCCCCATGAATTCACTCTGAGGAATGACGACATGTCTGACGCTTCAAACGGCTCCGATGCCAAGAAGGGGATTAGCCGCCGCAGCGCCCTGACCCTGGTCGCCGCTGCGCTGGCCACGCCCGCTCTGGTCCGCTCCGCCCACGCTGCGGGATATCCCGAGCGCTTCATCACCTTCATTGTGCCGTTCGCCCCCGGCGGCCCCACGGATGTCATGGCGCGCGTCGTGGCCGCCGCGCTCGGCGAGAAGCTCGGCCAGTCCATCGTGATCGAGAATCGCGGCGGCGCCGGCGGCAATATCGGCATCGGCATGGCGGCTCGCTCCGCGCCGGACGGCTACACCATGCTGCTCACCTCGAGCGCCTATGTGGTGAACCCGAGCCTCTACAAGAATGTCCCCTACGATTATAAGAAGGACTTCCTGCCGATCTCGAACCTCGGCTCGTCGCCGAACGTGTTCGTCGCGCACCCGCAGGCCGGCATCAAGACGCTGGCTGACCTGATCAAGCAGGCGAAGGCCGAGCCGGGCAAACTCTCCTATGCCAGCCCCGGCGCCGGCACCACGCCCCATCTCGCCATGGAGCTTCTGAAGAAGCGCGCGGACATCGACATCCTGCACGTTCCTTACACCGGTGCCGGCCCGGCCATGCAGGCGGTGCTGGGCAACCAGGTGCCGCTGGCCTCCACTGCGCTGCCGCCCGCCCACCCGCAGATCAAGTCGGGCAAGGTGATCGGTATCGCCGAAACCGGCGCCGAGCGCTGGTTCGACCTGCCGGACCTACCGACCGTGATGGAATCCGGCTTCCCCGATTTCGAATCCGAGACCTTCCAGGCGCTGTTCGCCCCCGCGGGCACGCCCCAGGCCGTCATCGACAAGATGTCGACCTCGGTGATCGAGGTGCTGAAGCGCCCGGACGTCAAGGACAAGCTGGCCAAGGCGGGCTTCGGCGTGCTGGCGCAGGGCCCGGCCGAGCTGCAGGCCGTGGTCGACAAGGAAGTGCCCATGTGGGGCGCCCTCATCAAGTCGAGCGGCATCGCCCTCGACTGAGGCCGATCGAAACGAGCCGGGCGCCTGAGGGCGCCCGGTTTTCTCTTTGCACGACGGTTCGGCCCCTCCGGAAAGAAGACCAACAAGCCGGGCGCAACGCGCGGGGCAGGGGCGGTTTGGACGACAATCAGGAGGAAGGCGCCATGAGGACGGTTACGGTGACCGCCGAGACACGCATGTTTGGAAAGATCTACCGGCGGATAGCGTCCGGTATCGCGGCTGGGGCCTTCGCGCTGCTCGCTGGTGCTGCGCCCACGCTCGCCGCGGATTTTCCCACCCGCCCCATCACCATCATCGTGCCCTTCGCGCCCGGCGGCCCGACGGACCTCATTGCCCGCGTGCTGGGCGAGGGGCTGCAGAAGCGACTGGGGCAGGCGATCGTCATCGACAACCGGCCCGGCGCGGCCGGCAATACCGGCATGGGCGTTGCCGCCCGCGCGACGCCGGACGGCTACACGCTGCTGCTCACCTCCACCTCGATCTCGGTCAATGCGGCGATCTTCGAGAAGATCCCCTACGACCCCATCAAGGATTTCATCCCGATCTCGGAGCTGGTGAACTCGCCCAACGTGTTCATCGTGAAGGCGGATGCCGGCATCAAGACGCTGCCCGAGCTGGTGGCAAAGATCAAAGCGGCGCCGGGCACCTTCAATTATTCGAGCCCGGGCGCCGGCACCAAGTCGCAGATGTCGGGCGAGTGGCTGAAGCTGCTGGAGAAGATCGATTCCACCCATGTGCCGTATCGCGGCGCGGGGCCGGCCACCACCGCCGTGCTCCAGGGCGACGTGCAATATGCCTGCGTGGCGCTGCCGCCGGCGGAGCCGCTCATCAAGTCCGGCCGCCTGGCGGCGCTGGCGGTGACGGGCGCCAAGCGCTGGTTCTCGCTGCCGGATGTGCCGACCATGCTGGAGCTGGGCTATAAGGGCTTCGTCTCCGACACCTTCCAGGCGCTGTTCGCCCCCACCGGCACGCCGGCCGACATCGTGGCGCGCATCACCAAGGAAACGCGCGAGGTGATGGCCGAGGCCTCCACGCTCGAGCATGCCCACAAGCTCGGCTTCGAGATCGTCAACGGCACGCCCGAGCAGCTCGCCAAGCGCGTGGCCGACGAGATCCCGGCGGTGAAGGACATCGTCACCCGCGCCAACATCAAGCCGGAATGAGTTTGATGCCGTCATGGCCGGGCTTGTCCCGCCATCCACGGGGCTCCGCTTGGTTGGAGCTAACGAAGAGACGTGGATGCCCGGGACAAGCCCGGGCATGACGGCTGTGTGATTTCGAAGTTGAAAGCAGGCAAGCGCGATGAGTGCCAGGGAAGGTTTGGATGCGTTCCGCACATTGCTCGGCGAGGCCGGCGTCCTGACGGACACGGACCTCACCGCCCGCTATGTGGTGGACCATCGCGACCTGATCCGAGGCGTGACGCCCGCCGTCCTCAGGCCGAGGACCACCGAAGAGGTTCAGGCGCTGGTGCGCCTCGCCCGCATGCTCGGCTTCGGCCTCGTGCCGCAGGGCGGCAACACCTCCTATGTGGGCGGGGCCACGCCCGATACGAGCGGGCGCCAGCTCGTCGTCAGCCTGGAGCGCATGACGCGCATCCGCGCGGTGGATCCCGCCGGCTTCACCCTCTCGGCGGACGCCGGCGCGGTGCTGGCGGATGCGCAGGCGGCGGCGGACACCCACGGCCTCATGCTCCCGCTCAGCCTCGGCTCGGAGGGGAGTTGCCGGCTCGGCGGCAATGTGGGCACCAATGCGGGCGGGCTCAACGTGCTGCGCTTCGGCATGGCGCGCGACCAGGTGCTCGGCATCGAGGCGGTGCTGGCGGACGGCTCGCTGCTCTCCGACATGCGCACCCTGCGCAAGCACAATGTGGGCTATGACCTCAAACAGCTTTTCATCGGCGGGGAGGGGACGCTCGGCATCGTCACCGGCGTGGTGCTGAAGCTGGTGCCGAAGCCCGTGGCCCACGCCACGGCCTGGGTGCAGATTTCCGACCAGAACGCGCTGTCCGGCATGCTGGCCGAGGTGCGGCGCGAGAGCGCAGACCTCGTCTCCTCCTTCGAATTCATCACCCGCAACTCGCTGGAGCTGGTCTCGGCGCTGGGGCAGGGGGATGCGGGCCTCGCCACCGGCACCGGCGGGGCGGTCATCATCGAACTCTCCGCCTCCTCGCACCGCGTGCCGCTGGACGACCTGCTCGGCTCCATCATCGAGGTGATGATGGAGAAGGGCTGGGTGGAGGACGCCTTCCTCGCCCAGTCCGACCGGCAGCGGCTCGACATGTGGCGCATCCGCGAGACCATCCCGGAAGGTGAGAAGCATGCGGGCGGCTCGGTGAAGCTCGACATCTCCGTGCCGCTCTCAAAGCTCGCGGATTTCCTGGCCCTGGGCGGGGAGGCGGTGCGCCGGCACGATCCCGCCCTCGTGCTCTCGGTCTACGGGCACGTGGGCGACGGCAACATCCACTACAACATCATGGTGCCTAAGGGCGCCGACCGGCTCGCCTTCACCCATGAGGTGGGGGAGGGGCTCGCCCACGAGCTTTACGCCATCGCCGCTTCGCTCGGCGGCAGCTTCAGTGCGGAATACGGCATCGGCCGCATCAAGCGCGACCTTCTGGAGCGCTATGCGGACCCGGTGCGCCTCGGCCTGATGCGGCAGGTGAAGGGCGTGTTCGACCCGGACAATGTGATGAATGCCGGCGCCATGGTGGACCCGGCCTGAAAGGTTCGGTGACGGGAGAAGGGGCCGGCACAAGCCGGCATCGTCTTTCGCACCTTTATTGAGTTCCGGCTCAATGGCGACGGAAACATCCGCGCCCGAGACGGGAAGACGGTTTTCCGAGGAAACGCCAAGAGGAGACGATTCATGAAAAAGCTTTTGTCCGAGCACGCCGTTACGCGACGTCAGACGCTGGCGCTGTTCGGCGCCGGCCTCGCCACGGCGGCGTTCGCCCGCCCTGCATGGGCGGCGGGTTATCCCGAGCGGTTCATCACCTTCATCGTCCCCTTCGCGCCCGGCGGGCCGACCGACGTGATGGCACGCGTGGTGGCCGGGCCGCTGGGCGAGGCGCTGGGCCAGTCGGTGGTGATCGAGAATCGCCCCGGGGCCGGCGGCAATATCGGTATCGGCGTGGCGGCCAAGTCGGCGCCGGACGGCTACACCTTCCTGCTCACCTCTACCGCGTTCGTGGTGAATCCGAGCCTCTACAAATCCGTGCCCTACGAGATCAAGGACTTCGTGCCGATCTCGAACCTCGGCACCTCGCCCAACGTGTTCGTCGCCACGCCCGCCAGCGGCATCACCAGCGTGGCCGACCTTGTGAAGAAGGCAAAGGCGGAGCCGGGCAAGCTCTCTTATGCGAGCCCGGGCGCCGGAACGTCGGCGCACCTGTCGTTCGAGCTGTTCAAGAAGAATGCCGGCATCGACATCGTCCACATCCCGTATTCGGGGGCGGGGCCGGCCATCCAGGGCATCTTGGGAAATCAGGTGCAGCTTGCCTCCGCCGCCGTGCCGCCGGTTCTGCCGCACATCCGCGCCGGCAAGCTCGTCGCCATCGGCGAGACCGGGGCCAAGCGCTGGCCGGACCTGCCGGATACGCCGTCTCTGGTGGAAGCGGGCTATCCTGCGGTGGTGACCGAGAACTTCCAGGCCCTGTTCGCGCCGAAGGGCACGCCGCAGCCCGTCCTGGACAAGATCCTGTCGACGGCCACCGAGGTCCTCAACCGCCCGGACATCAAGGACAAGCTGGCGAAAGCCGGCTTCGGCGTCATCGCCTCGACGCCTGCAGAGCTGCAGGCCATCGTGGACAAGGAAGTGCCCATGTGGCGGGAGCTGGTGAAGAGCACGGGGACTTCGGCGGATTGAGGACGAGGCGAACCTTCTCGTTCATTCCCTCCCCCCTTGCGGGGGAGGGCTAGGGAGGGGGGTGACGCCCTTTCCCCCTGTTGAAGAGGTGTCGATCCAGGCGGCAGCCGTATCACCCCCCTCCCCAACCCTCCCCCGCAAGGGGGGAGGGGGCACCCGAAGTAAAAGGTGGATCAGCCCGTCACGCCCTCAAACAGCTTGAACAGCTCGGCCTGTCGCTCGAAGCCCATGCCGGGCCAGTCGCCGGAGGTGATGTAGCCATCTTCCACCTTCAGGTCGTCGCAATAGCCGGAGAACACGCCGAAGGCGTCCGGATAGGCCTCGCACATGCCGTAGCCGAAGCCGGCACTCTGGTTGAAGGACATCTGGTTGCCGCCATGGGGCAGGACGGACGAAGCCGACCAGCCGTGCGCCTCCAGCATGGCGAGCACCTTGGCGGCGGTGCCGATGCCGTAGGACTGGGGCACGTCGGTCTGGATGATGTCCGTGCCCGGCCGCATGCCGCCGTGGCGGACGAGGTTGCGCACGTCTTCCAATGAGAACAGGTTCTCGCCGGTGGCCACCGCATTGCCATAGGCCGCGATGAAGTCGGCATTGCCCTGATAGTCGTTGGGGTGCGCCGGCTCTTCGAACCAGCGCAGGCCGAGGGGCTTTAGGGCCGCTGCATAAGATGGCCGCAGGGAAACGGGAATGCCGCAATTGGCGTCCACCGCGACGCGCGAAGCATCGCCCAAAAGCCCGATCACCGCTTCCAGTCGCTGGAGGTCCTCAGTGAGCGGCGCCCCGCCGACTTTCATCTTGATGAGCGTATAGCCCATGTCGAGATAGCGGCGGACTTCGTCCAACAGGTCCTGGATGGTCTTGCCGGGCGCATACCAGCCGCCGCCCACATAGCAGAACACCTTTTCCTGGACCTTGCCGCCGCGATAGCGGTCCGCGATGAGCTGGTAGACCGGCTTGTCGGCGATCTTGCCGACAGCATCCCACAGCGCATGCTCGATGGTGCCGATGGCGACCGAGCGCTCCATGTCCCCGCCGGGCTTCTCGCCGAACATCATGGCGGAAAGCCACAGGTCCGGGTCGAAGGCGGCGGGGTCGAGGGTCAGGCGCTCCTCGCGCATCAGGCGCGGGATGAGGCGGTCACGCATCTGCGCGCCGCAGGCATAGCGGCCGGTGGAGTTGAAGGCATAGCCGATGATGGGCTTGCCCGCCCGCACCACGTCGGTGACCACCGCCACGAGGGAGGTGGTCATCTCGTCGAAGGAGAAGGCAGCGTTGCGCAGCTTGCTCTGAAGCTTCACCGCCTTCTCGCGGATCTCCACCACCCGCATGGGATCACGCCTCGTCGACGACGGGATTGACCAAGCGGCCGATGCCGTCGATCTCGATGACGATCTCGTCGCCATTCTTCATGAAGATCGGCGGCTTGCGGGGATAGCCGACGCCGGCGGGGGTGCCGGTGGCGATCATGTCGCCGGGCTCAAGGGTCATGATCTCCGAGATGGTGGAGACCACATTCGCCACGGAGAAGATGAAGTCGTCCGTGGTGCCGTTCTGCAGCACCTGGCCGTTCAGGATGGAGCGGATGCCGAGGCCGGTGGCGCCGGGGGGCAGCTCGTCCGAAGTCACGACCCACGGGCCGACGGGGCCGGTCTTGTCGAAATTCTTGCCCGCGGTCCACTGGGTGGACTTGCGCTGATAGGAGCGCACGCTGCCATCGTTGAAGATGGTGTAGCCGAACACGGCGTCGAGCGCCTTGTCCTCGGGGATGTGGCGGCCGCCCTTGCCGATGACGATGGTGAGCTCCGCCTCATAGTCGAACGTGTGGGACGCCTTGGGGGCGACCAGCGGCTCGCCATGGGCGATGAGGGAGGAATGCACGCGCAGGAAGAGGGCCGGATAGTCCGGGATGGGATTGCCGCCTTCCTTGGCGTGATCGGTGAAGTTGAGGCCGACGCAGATGAACTTGCCGTGGTTGAGGAAGGGCTGGGCGGCCTTCACCGAAGCGAAGGGGTGCTTCGCGCTCGCGGGCGCCGCAGCGGCGGCCTTCGCCACGTCTTCCAAAGCGGCCGCGCCGCCGGCGGCGACCTCGCGCAGGGTCTTGCCGGGGAGAAGCGTGACCTCATCGCCCTTGACGACACCAAGCACGTCGCCCTCAGGCGCCTTCACCATCATCAGCCGCATGCGTCGTCTCCTGTCGGTTTATTAAAATCGATATTGATGAAGCTCATAGTGCTCCGCCGCGAACCTGTCTATATTCGGCTGGTTGAGCCCAAGGCTGTGCACAAGGATAATCGATTTTCTATTGACGATCCGGCCCGGACATGGTGAGCGAAGGCATACATCGTCCCCTGGGAGAAACGTCATGACTTCTGCCTCGTCCTTCCCCAAGATCCGCAAGCCGGGCCGGGATTTCCGTTGGCCGGGCGGCCAGCATGTGGCCGTGGTCTTCAATCTGGCCTACGAGGCGTGGTCCGACGGCAAGGCACCGGGCATCGGCCCCATGGGCAATCCGCTGCCCCCCGGCACCTTCGACGCCAATGCCCTTTCCTGGGGCACCTACGGCGCCGTCACCGGCATCGAGCGGCTGCTGCGCATCCTCGACCGCCAGAAGGTGAAGGCCTCCACCATGGTGAGCGGCGTGTTCGCCGAGCGCAACCCCGACCAAGTGCGCGCCATCTTCAATGCCGGCCATGAGATCGTCGCCCATTCCTATGCGCAGGACATCATCCCCGCCGGCCTCACCGAGGCGGAGAACAAGGACAATGTCATCCGCACCACGGAGGCGCTCGCCTCCATCACCGGCGCGCGGCCGAAGGGCTGGATGAGCCCGCGCGGCACCGCCGGCCTCGACACCATGCGCGTCCTCGTGGACCAGGGCTATGATTGGCAGGGCGACGTGCTGGACACGGACGCGCCCTATCTCCAGACCTTCGAGAACGGCGACATCATCGCGGTGCCCTTCAACATGGAGATCAACGACCTACCGCACGCCATGCGGTTCGGCCGCACGCCGGCGCAGTATCTGGCGCTGTTCGATGATTTCCTGTCGCACACCCTGAAAGTTAACGATGGCGCCCTCATCATCGACGTGACGGCGCATGCTCATTGCTACGGCCGCGCCGGCGGCGCCTGGGCCTATGAGGAGATCGCCAAGCGCGCCTCCGGCCGCGATGATGTCTATGTGGCGACGCGCGGCGAGATCGCGGCGCACACCCGCGCCATTCTCGGCGCCTGAGGAGGCAAGATGCGCAAGCCGCTGACGACGGAGAGGCGCCTGCCGCCGGGGCTCAATGCCCCGGCCGCTCCCGTGCGCTCGCTCACCTCGGCGGTCCATGCCTCGCTGCGGGCGGACATTCTCACCTGCCGCCTTGCGCCGGGGGAGAAGCTGCCCGTGGCGGTTTTGGCGAAGAAGTTCGATGTGAGCCTGTCCGCCGTGCGCGAGGCGCTCTCGCGGCTCGTCGCGGACGGCTTCGTGATGAGCGAGGACCAGCGCGGCTTCCGCGTGACCCCGCTCGACATTGAGGATCTGGAAGACCTCACCAACACCCGCATCGAGATCGAGGTGCTGGCGCTCCGCCGCTCCATGGCCCACGGTGACGCGGCCTGGGAGCAGGGCCTGCGCGACGCATGGGATACTCTGCGGCAAGTGCCGTATGCCCTGGCACGCCAGACCCCGCCCCATGACGGCGGCTGGGCGGACCTGCACTTCGCCTTCCACGAAGCCCTGGTCTCCGCCTGCGGCCTCACCTGGCTGATGCGCTTGCGGCGGACCCTGTTCGAGCAGTCCGAGCGTTATCGCGCCTTGGCGCGCACCGTGCCCGCCGGGGCGGAACGCGACGTGAATGCCGAGCACCTCGCCATCTTCGAGGCCACCATCGCCCGGGATGCGGAGACGGCGTCGGCAGCCATGGATGCGCATTTCCGGGTCACCATGGAACTGGTGCGCGAGGCGGTGCAGCGGGGGTAGGGCGCCGCGGCGCTCTCACGTCTGATACGCCCGCTCCAGCAGCGCCCCCGCCACATCCTCCAACTCCGCCGTGCCATAGAGCCCATGCCGCTCGGCGAGCCGCGTGCGGGCATAGGCTTCCGCCACCGGCGCGGGGCCGCCTTTCGCAAGCGCCGCGGTCGCGGCCAGGGCGGAGAGCCGGTCGGCGGCGCGGCGGGCATGGGCATCGCCCTCGCGGATCGAGAGCAGCCGGAGGACCTCTTCGGCGGTCTCGACAACGCCCGGCAGGCCGGCGGCCTCGTCCCGCAGCCCCTCCACCAGCGCCTGCGCCGCCTCAGGTTCCCGCCCGGCGGCGCGCAGGAGGTCGAGCGCCACCACCGCGCCCGTGCCCTCCCAGATGGAATTGACCGGCGCCTCCCGATAGAGCCGGGGGAGGGGGCTCTCCTCCACATATCCGTTGCCCCCCAGCGCCTCCATGGCCTCGTAGATGAAGCCGGGGGCCGCCTTGCAGACGGAGAATTTCACGCTCGGCGTCAGCAGGCGCGCGCGGGCGGCCTCGGCGGGGTCGCGCGCCATGCCGTCGAAGGCGCGGGCGAGGCGCATCACCAAGGCGGTCGAGGCTTCCGCCTCCAGGGCAAGGTCGGCCAGGAGCAGGCGCATGGCGCCGTGGTCCACCAGCCTCTTGCCGAACACCTTGCGATGGCGGGCATGGTGCAGCGCCAGCGTCAGCCCCAGGCGCATGAGGCCCGCGGAGGAGACGGCGCAATCGAGCCGTGTGAGCTGCACCATCTGGATGATGGTGGGAACGCCGCGTCCTTCCTCGCCCACGCCCCAGGCGAAGGCGCGCTCGAACTCCACTTCGGAGGAGGCGTTGGAGCGGTTGCCCAGCTTGTCCTTCAACCGCTGGAACCTCAGTCCGTTCACGGCGCCGTCCGGCCGGAAGCGCGGCATGAGGAAACAGGACAGCCCGCCCTCCGCCTGCGCCAGCACGAGGAAGGCATCGCTCATGGGGGCGGAGAAGAACCATTTGTGGCCGGTGATCTCGTATTCGCCCCCGCCCACCGCCGCTGCGCGGGTGAGGTTGGCGCGCACGTCCGTGCCGCCCTGCTTCTCGGTCATGCCCATGCCCAGCGTGACGCCGGACTTCTCCCAGAAGGGCGCGAAGCGGCCGTCATAATGGCGGGAGCGGATGCGCGGCAGCCATTGCTTCGCCAGCTCGGGCGTTGCGGCGAGCGCTGCTGGGGCCGCATGGGTCATGGTCATGGGGCAGACATGGCCCGCCTCCACCTGGGAGATGAGATAAAGGCGCGCGGCGCGCTCCACGTGGCTCCCGCCGCTCCAGGTGGAGGCGGAGAGGCCAGCTGTGGTGCTCTCGCTCATGAGCGCATGATAGGCGGGGTGAAACTCCACGAGGTCGAGCCGCCGGCCTTGCGGGTCATGGGTGCGCAGGCGCGGCGGGTTCTCGTTGGCAAGCCGCCCCAGGGCCATCCGGTCCGCCTCGCCCCAGGCGGCGCCCAGCGCCAGCAGCGCCGTGCGCTCGCGCCCGCCGAGGCCGGAATATGCGAGCAAAGGGGCCTCGATGGCGGCGAGGTTGGCGTCGCAGAAGGCCGGCGTCTGGTTCAGGATCTCGCCGGTGGACGGGCTCTCTCCCATATGGCCTTCTCCCGAGGCGGGTTTCTTCTTCTGAAACCATCTGCCCCTTAAGCTGAGGCTCCATGCCGCTGTTCGCAACCACCTGGCCCTGGATCGCTCTCGGCGCCGCCGGAATCCTTCTGATCCTCCTCGCTGTCGGAGATGCTCTCCAGACCGATCGGCGCGTCCCCCGCTTTCAGGACATGACGTGGCTCACCTGGCTCGGGGTCGCGGCCTATCTCCTGCACCAGTTCGAGGAGCATGGGGTGGACCTTCTCGGCCATCCCTATGCCTTCCGGGGGTCCATGTGCGCGGCGCTCAGCTTCCGCGATGCCGTGTCCTGTCCGGTCCCGCTGTCCTTCATCACGGCGATGAATGTGGGCTCGGTCTGGGGCGCGGGGCTGATCTCGGTGCTCATGGCGCCGCGCCGGCCGCTCATCGGGCTCAGCTTCTTCGCCCTCCCGCTGGTGGATCTCGTCGCCCAGGTGGGTGGGGCAATCACGGACCAGCGCTACGCCGCCGGCCTTCTGACGGCGCTGCTGCTGTTCCTGCCCTTGTGCCTCTGGGTGCTGGTGGTGGCGGTGCGGCGCTATGGGGCGGGCGTCCGGGCGGTGTTGATCGTGCCGCTGGCCGGCATCGTGGTGCATGCCGTGCTGCTGGGCTCGCTGTGGGCCTATCTGAATTTCTGGTTCGGCGATGCGGTGCTGGCGGCGATCCAGGTGCTCAACGCCCTGGTGCCGGCGGGGCTGATGCTGCTGGTGACGCGCCCGCGTGCCGTTGCTCAGCCCACGCCCGCGCCCGCACCCACTCCGAAGCGCCGGCGGACGCCGAAAACGGCGGGGCAGACCTGAGCGCCGTGATGCCCAAGCGTAACCTCCCGCAAGGTGCTCTCAGGCGGCTTTCTGTGGCGGTGGTTTCTTGTTGCAAAACCAATCTGTCGCTAAGCTGACGCTCCATGCCGCTGTTCGCAACCATCTGGCCCTGGATCGGCCTTGGCGCCTGCGCGATCCTCATCCTCCTGCTGGTCGCCGGGGACGGGCTGCAGGCCGACCGGCGCATCTCGCGCTGGCAGGACATGGCGTGGCTCACCTGGCTCGGGGTCGCAGCCTATTTGCTCCACCAGTTCGAGGAGCACGGCATCGACCTGTTCGGTCATTCCTACGCCTTCCGCGGCGAAGCCTGCATGGTGCTCGGCTTCCGCGACGCGGTCTCCTGCCCCGTCCCGTTCTCCTACATCACTGCGGTGAACGTGGTCTCGGTCTGGGGCGCGGGGCTGATCGCGGCGCTCGCGGCGCCGCGCCGGCCGCTCATTGGCCTCAGCTTCTTCGCCATCCCCTTCGTGAACCTGTTCGCCCATCTCGGGCCGATGCTCATGCAGCGCCACTATAATCCCGGCCTGCTCTCTGCCGTGCTCGTCTTCCTGCCGCTCAGCGTCTGGGCGCTGCTGGTGGCGGTGCGGCGCTACGGGGCGGGGATGAGCGGGGTGCTCGCGGTGGTGCTGGGCGGCCTCATCATGAACGGGGTGATGATCGGCTCGCTGGTTGCCTATGTGAATGGCTGGTTCAGCGAAGCGGTGCTGGTCGGCATCCAGATCCCGAACACCTTCGTGCCGGCGGGGTTGATGTGGCTGATGACGCGGCAGCGCGTCGTTGTTCCGCCAACGCCCGCGCCGGCTTCGAAGCCCCGGCGGGCGCCGAAAGCGGTGGGGTAGACCTCGTCGCCATCACGCCCGGGCCCGACCCGGGCATCCCCTGTCAATGCTGGTGCTACCGGTCTCCTGGGAGATGGCTGGGTCAGGTCCGGCCATGACCATTGGAAACGCGCTTCCGCCAGCGCCCCTACCCGCGCCGTTTCGGGGGCGAGGGTGGAGTGAAGCTTGGAGCTGCCTCAGGGCGGAAACCCTTTCGTTGGTGGTGTGGCCGCGAAGCCTGGACTTAGCTTTCGGCGTGCGCAACCATAACGCGATTAAGGGGAGGCAAGAATGGAAGCGCGTGCACCTACGGTTCCTTCAGATTTTAGGGAACGTCTCATCGATCTCGCAAAGCGTGGGGTTCAGAACGCACCTCGCTGTGCGAATGAAGAATCCACGAAGATGTTCCTCGTTCTGCCGCTTATAGGGTTTCTAGGTTACGATCATTTGGATCCTAACGAAGTGTTTCCTGAACATCATTGCGATTTCTCAGAGAAATATAAGAATAAAGTTGACTTTGCTATATTTTAGAGATGGATCTCCTGTCATTGCCATCGAGTGCAAGCAGGCGGGTGCGACAACTATGAGGGATGATCGCGGCCAATTGAGAAGTTACTTCAACGCAGCGAAGACTGTAAAAATGGGCATCCTGAGGGATGGCTTAATTTGGGAGTTTTATGCGGATTCCGATTTGCCTAACATGATGGATGAGAATCCATTTCTCCGCTTCGATATGAAAGACTTGGCTAAGGGCCAAGCGGAAGACTCTGCAGTCGAAGGGCTTTTTTCTCTTGGGAAAGCTGCATTTGATCCCGAAAATATAGGGGCAGAAGCGAAACGGAAGCACGTATATAATTCGGTTATCAATCAAATTACGGCGCTCGCGGAGGAGCCGTCCGACGCATTCATTCGCGATCTTTTAAGCGCGGCCGGTTTCCAGCGCGTGTCGCAAAAGGCCGTGGAGGAATATCGCCCCACCGTGAAGGCAGCATTTCGCGACTTCATCAGTCGGCGCATTCTACAACGTCTGGACCTCCCGCAGATGGAAATAGCAGCGAGAGCACCCGAGACCGTGACCCCTCTGCCGACATCCACATCTTCCGCTCCCCTTGATGAGCGAGTTCAGACCACCGAAACGGAATTAAGGGTCTTTGCTTGGGTAAAGCAGCGCCTAGCCTTCCTTGTCCGCGAGGACGCTTTGTTCAAAGAGATAGAGCATATTGCCTATCAGGATTTCCAAGGCAGCTTCGTCGTTTACTATAAGCGTCTGCGTGCGGGTCGGTTACTTGAGCTATATGAACCGCGTACGGGATCAAAAGAAACCCGCCTGAAAGTCGCCTTTCCCGCAGAGTCTGGCGCGCCCGAGCTTGAGATGTTCATAAGCGATCTGGCTGAGATGGATGAACCGCTTCTGGCCATCTTCAAAGCACGCGCATCAAAGGCGTGAAGACATAACAAGCGCCGTCATGCCTGGACTTGATCCGGGCATCCACGCCTCTCCCTTAAGCACCCACCCAGCGAAGCCCCGTGGACGGCCGGGACAAGCCCGGCCATGACTGTGGTGTTGGCGGAGAGGGTCGGCACGAACGAAAAATCCCCGGGTCAAGCCCGGGGATGATGAGAGACGTAGCGGTCGAAACGCCTCAGGCCAGCGCTTTCAGCGCGGCCTTGCCGGCGTACTTCGCCGCATCGCCCAGTTCCTGCTCGATGCGCAGGAGCTGGTTGTACTTGGCGGTGCGGTCGGAGCGGGCGAGCGAGCCGGTCTTGATCTGCCCGCAATTGGTCGCCACCGCCAGATCGGCGATGGTGGCATCCTCGGTCTCGCCGGAGCGGTGGGACATGACGGCGCGATAGCCCGCCTTGTGGGCCATCTCGACCGCGTCCAGCGTCTCGGTGAGCGAGCCGATCTGGTTCACCTTCACGAGGATGGCGTTGCCGGTGGCTTCCTTGATGCCGCGCGAAAGGCGGGTGACGTTGGTGACGAAGAGGTCGTCGCCCACCAGCTGGCACTTGGAGCCGATGGTGTCCGTGAGGAGCTTCCACCCCGCCCAGTCGTCCTCGGACATGCCGTCCTCGATGGTGACGATGGGATAGCGCGCGACGAGGTCGGCGAGGTACTTCACCTGCGCCTCGATATCCCGCACCTTGCCCTCGCCCTCATAGTGGTAGGCGCCGTCCTTGAAGAATTCGGTGGCGGCGCAGTCGAGGCCGATGAACACGTCCTCGCCCGGCTTGTAGCCGGCCTTCTCGATGGCCTTCATCACGAAGTCCAGCGCGGCTTCCGCCGAGGCGAGGTTGGGGGCGAAGCCGCCCTCATCGCCCACATTGGTGTTGTGGCCGGCATCCTTCAGGCCCTTCCGCAGGGTGTGGAAGATCTCGGCGCCCGTGCGCAGCCCTTCCGCGAAGGAGGGGGCGCCCGCCGGCAGGATCATGAATTCCTGGAAGTCGATGGGGTTGTCCGCATGGGCGCCGCCATTGATGATGTTCATCATGGGCACCGGCAGGGTGCGGGCGTTCACGCCGCCGACATAGCGGTAGAGGGGCAGGGAGGTGGCGAGCGCCGCCGCCTTCGCCACCGCCAGGGAGACGCCGAGAATGGCGTTGGCGCCGATGCGGGCCTTGTTGGGGGTGCCGTCCAGCTCGATGAGGGTGGTGTCGATCCTCACCTGGTCCTCGGCATCGAAGCCGCCGATGGCGTCGAAGATCTCGCCGTTCACCGCATCCACTGCCTTCTGGACGCCCTTGCCGAGATAACGGCCCTTATCGCCGTCGCGCAGTTCCACCGCCTCGTGGGCGCCGGTGGAGGCACCGGAGGGCACCGCCGCGCGGCCGAGCGAGCCGTCTTCCAGGAGAACGTCCACCTCCACCGTGGGATTGCCCCGGCTGTCGAGGATTTCGCGGCCGATGATGTCGACGATGGCAGTCATGGAGCGTCCTTCCCTTTACGTTCGGCGCCTTCTAGCGCGATCGGTGCTGCCTTAGAAGGGGCGGAGGCAGCGGCACCTTGCCCTCGCGATGGAGGAGAGTGATCTTCAGTGCCGTTGCGCCGTGCCAAAGGGCCATCGTCATGGCCGGGCTTGTCCCGGCCATCCACGGGGCTCCGCGAGGTACCGCTTCGTGGATAGACGTGGATGCCCGGGACAAGCCCGGGCATGACGAGTGTAAAGGGGTGGAGATCATCTGCCCCCGTTTGCGGGCACCAGGAGAACAGACAGAATGACGGACGAGAAGCTCCAGCTCGGGCGCGAGACGTCGCTGCCGGCGGGACCGGAGGAGGCGGTGCTCGACCGCGTGCCCAATCCCCATCCCGACACGGATTATGTGGCCCGCTTCACCTGTCCGGAATTCACCTCGCTTTGCCCGGTCACCGGGCAGCCGGATTTCGCGCATCTTGTGATTGATTATGTTCCGGCTAATTACCTTGTGGAATCCAAGTCGCTGAAGCTCTATCTCGCCTCCTTCCGCAACCATGGCGCTTTCCACGAAGATTGCACCGTTGCCATCGGCAAGCGTCTGGTGGGGCTGCTGGAACCCCGTTTCTTCCGGATCGCCGGCTACTGGTATCCGAGGGGGGGCATCCCCATCGATGTTTTCTGGCAGACTGGCGTCCTGCCGAGCGGCGCCTGGCTCCCGGACACGGGCGTCGCGCCGTATCGGGGGAGGGGTTAGCGCATGCCCAAGCTCATCGTCACGAACGGGGATTCCGCCGCCGGCAATATCAGGGAGGCCGGCATCCATGGGCATCTCCTGGAATGGCGGGACATGCTCCATGACGGGCCTGTGCCGGCGGACGACGATCTGGAGGTCGTCTCCGACACGCGCGCCGCCTACCTTGCGGAGACCTTCGGCCTGGAATTCGATTCCGTCCGCTCCGACTTCGCGCAGCGGGACGGGCAGATCGGCGCCCACATCGCCTATCGCGATGTGGAGCTTTGGTTCGAGCATGATCTCTACGACCAGCTCCAGCTCATCCAGCTTTTGGCCTTCTTCGCGCACGAGCCGGAACGCCTCGGCCTGAAGCTGGTGCAGGCGGACGATTATCTCGGCGCCATGGGGCCGGAGGCCATCTGCGCGCTTGTGCCCAAGGCCGCGCCCATCACCGCCATGCAGCTTGAGGCGGGGCAACACGCCTGGGCCGCCTTCACGGCGCCGACGCCCACGGCGATGGCCGGGCTTGCCGCCGCGCCCATTCCCGAGCTTCCATTTCTTGCTCCCGCCTTCCGGCGCTCCCTCTGCGAGCTGCCGGCGCCGGGCAACGGCCTCTCCCTCACTGAGGAACGCATCCTGCGCGCCCTCGTGGACGGACCCCGGAAGGTCGGCCACCTGTTCGGGGCAGTGACGGCGCAGGATGAGGCGAAGTTCCTCGCCGATCTGCCCTTCTTCCAGCGGGTGGACGCTTTGGCCTTTGCCCGCGAGCCCCTCATCACGGGCGTGCCGTTCCGCGCCAATGAATGCCGACCGTTCACGCCCGCGGAGGAGCAGAGCCCGCAGGAGCGGACCTATCGTGCTTTTGCCGGGACGGAAATCGCGCTGACCCCGGCAGGGGAGGCGGCGCTGAAGGGCGAATTCGACCACGCCGCCGAGAACCGCGTCGACCGCTGGCTTGGCGGAACCCACATCCGGCCGAACGCGCTCTGGCGCTATGACCGGACGACGCAGCGGCTTAAAGACCCGAACTGAAGGGCGCGAGCTTCGCCGTCATAGATTCTGCCCGAACCGCGCGCATTCTGGCTGGTAACGAACCCGAAGCGCCGCTGTTGCGTTATGGCAACGCCGAATGTCGCGCGAATGGAGGCAGTCATGAAATGGGAGGATTTCCGCTCCAGCGGCAATGTGGAGGACCGGCGCGGCATGGGCATGCCGGGCGGGGCCGGCGGCCTGGGCATTGGCACGATCATCGTGGTGGGCCTCGTCGGCTGGGCGCTCGGCATCAATCCCCTGGTCCTGCTCTCCGGCCTTGAAAGCCTCCAGGGTGGCGGCTCGGGCTACGAGCAGAGCGCGCAGCCCCAGGGCAAGCAGGGCGCCCCGTCCGACCAGCTCGGCCGCTTCGCCTCGACCGTCCTCGCCCAGACCGAGGATGTGTGGACCGACATCTTCCGCCAGCAGGGCCGCACCTATAAGGACCCGACCATGGTGCTGTTCTCCGGCGCCACGCGCTCGGCCTGCGGCGGGGCGTCCTCCGCCATGGGGCCGTTCTATTGTCCGCTGGACCAGAAGGTCTATCTCGACCTCACCTTCTTCCAGGAGATGAAGACGCGCTTCCGCGCGCCCGGCGATTTCGCCAATGCCTATGTAATCGCCCATGAGGTGGGCCACCATGTGCAGAACCTCATCGGCATCCTGCCCAAGGTGCAGGAAGCCCAGCGCGCCGCCGGCAACCGTGCCGAGGCGAATGCGCTGTCCGTGCGCGTTGAGCTGATGGCCGACTGCTTTGCGGGCGTGTGGGCCAACCACGCCAATGAGCGCTTCCGCATCCTGGAGCCCGGCGACGTGGAGGAGGCGCTCAATGCCGCGAGCGCCATCGGCGACGACCGGCTCCAGAAGCAGTCCCAGGGCACGGTGGTGCCGGATTCATTCACCCACGGCACCTCGCAGCAGCGCGTGACCTGGTTCACGCGCGGCCTGAAGACGGGCTCCATGCAGCAATGCAACACCTTGCAGGGGGCCATTTGATGCCCGGTATCGATGAGACGCGCCCGTTCGTTGCGTTGAAGATCGCCGTCCTCACCGTGTCCGACAGCCGGGACCTCGCGAGCGACAAGTCCGGCGCGACGCTCACCGAGCGTATCGCCGGCGCCGGCCACGTCCTGGCCGCCCGCGACATCGTCCCGGACGAGGTGGAGCATATCCGCGAGGTGGTGAAGGACTGGATCTCCAACCCCGCCATCGACGTGGTGATCACCACGGGCGGCACCGGCTTCACCGGGCGCGACGTGACGCCCGAGGCGCTGGAGCCCTTGTTCGAGAAGCGCATGGAGGGCTTCTCCACGGTCTTCCACATGATCTCCCACGCCAAGATCGGCACCTCGACGCTGCAGAGCCGGGCGACGGCCGGGGTGGCGAACTCCACCTACATCTTCTGCCTTCCCGGCTCTCCCGGTGCCTGCCGGGATGGGTGGGACGAGATCCTCGCGAACCAGCTCGACCTGCGCTACCGCCCCTGCAACTTCGTAGAGATCCTGCCGCGGCTGGACGAGCACCTGAAGCGCGAGAAGGCGAAGGGCGCGGTGGTTTAGGGGCGCCCGGCTCTGCCGCACAGCGCTGTCATGCCCGGGCTTGTCCCGGGCATCCACGTCCATCCCCTAGCTCGTACCTGGCGGAGCTCCGTGGATGGCCGGGACAAGCCCGGCCATGACGACGGGAAAAGTGGCGAAGCCGCTCATTTCTGAGTGTCGATTGGCTCTAAGCTGCGCTCTCCGGCAGCGGCACCTCCCGCTGCCACTGCACCGCTCCGGGCGGCACCAGCAGTGTCAGGGCCTTGGGCTTGATCTCGAAGCGCAGCGGCATGGCCTCGCGGGTGATCTCCCCGTCGGTCGCCACCCATCCGCGCTTGCGGTGGATGGCGTTGATGGTGATGCTTTTCCCGGAGAAGGAATGGATGCCGGGATTGTCGCGCCACGCCTGGATCAAAAGGTCCGCCCCCGCCTTCACGCGGGCCAGCGCGCCGCGCTCCTCGGCGATGTGGACCTCCAGTTCCCCCGCATCGAGGCGCGAGCGGTGCCAGCCGGCGCCGTCGAATGCGTTATTGGTCACCAGCGCCGCATAGGCGTCCAGCGACACGCGCCGCCCGTCCACCTCGATGTCGAGGCACAGCCGGCCGGAGCGCGCCAGCGCCTTGCCCAGCGCCAGGAACCAGCCGGAAACGCGGCCGTGGGTCTGGCGCATGGCTTCCCGCGCCAGCGCCATCTGGCTGAAGAAGCCGATGCCTGACACCCCATGGAAGGCCCGGCCGTTGAGTGTTGCGAGGTCGATGCGCATGGGCTCGGCCTCGTGCAGCGCCTTCAGCGCGCCGGGCAGGTCGCGCGGCAGGCCGATATCGTAGGCGAGCAGGTTCATGGTGCCCAGCGGCAGGACGCCGAGGGTGACGTCGGTACCGCACAGCACCGAGGCGGCATAGCTCACCGTGCCGTCGCCGGCGCCGACGATGAGGGTGTCGTAGCCGAGTTTCGGCGCGGTGCGGATGGCATGGGCCATGCCCTCGCCCTCGCGCACCATCACGTCCACATCATTGGACGGCCCGGTGAGCGCGGCGTCCACTTCCGTGCGCACGCGCTCCGAGCCAAGATCGAGGATCGTTCCGGCTTTGGCGTTGAGGATGACGAGGATGCGGCCCATCTTCACGCTCCAGGATGCGGCAGGGACGAGGTTGGTCTAATGTTTCGGCCCGTAAGGAGCGTTGAGATGGCATCCGAAACCGCACCCGTTGGCAAGCCTTCCATCCTGCGCCTCCGCGCGGGCCTGCTCCTGCTGGCGGCGCTGCTGATGTTCTGCATATCGTCCGGCCGCTTTGTTGCAGTGCAATTCGGCCTCGGCTGGATCTGGGGCACGATCTGCGCGCTCGTGGTGGCGGCGCTGATCGGGTTCGGTCTGACGCAACTGACCCGCAAAATCTATTTCCTCCTCGCCGCCGTGATCACGCTTGTGACCACCTATTTCGCCTTCGACTTCCTGCGCGGGGCGCTCGGATGGTCCGGCACCACGGCTTTCATCTTCGCGCTTGTGCCTTTCGTGGTGTTGGCGGCCGCCTTCTGGGATTTCCGGCGGCTCAAGCTGGAGGTGACGGGCTGGCTCAACAGCCCTTAGGTCAAGTGGGAACCCGAGCGTCGCCATTGGGGTTCCAAGCCCGAAACCGGAGCTTGGACCATGCTGAAGTATGCGGTGATCTTTCTCATCATCTCGATCCTCGCCGGGGCGATGGGCTTCATGAACATTTCGGCCGTCGCGCGGCGCGTCTCCTTCGTGCTGTTCGGCGTCTTCCTGGCCATGGCGGCGCTGGTGCTGCTGTTCTTCGTTCTTTTGGACAAGGCCACCAGCCAGAGCGTGCTCATGTACGCCCTTCCGATGCTCGCCTGAGGCGAATTGCTGCTCCGCCGAAAGACTGTTGAGCCTCGCGAATTCCCGTCCTAGCCTGCTTTAGGTGAAGCCGAACGAACGGCTTCCCGGGACCTTCGAGAGGAGAACTGACATGCGTCGCCTTGCCCTTGCGGCCGCGGCTGGATTGATCGCCCTCGGCACTCTGCCGGCGGCGGCCCAGCAGAAGGTGGTGAACGTCTTCAACTGGTCGGACTATATCGACCAATCCGTGCTTGAGGACTTCACCAAGGAAACCGGCATCAAGGTTCGCTACGACGTCTTCGACAGCAACGAGGTGCTGGAAACCAAGCTTCTGGCCGGCAAGACCGGGTATGACGTGGTGGTGCCCTCGGGCTCCTTCATGCAGCGCCAGATCAAGGCCGGCGTGTTCCAGAAGCTGGACAAGTCCAAGCTGCCGAATCTGCAATATGTCTGGCCTGAGATCGCCCAGCGCCTCGCGGTCTACGATCCCGGAAACGAATATGCCGTGAACTACATGTGGGGCACCACGGGCATCGGCTACAATGTCGACATGGTGAAGCAGCGGCTCGGCGAGATCCCCATGAACACCTGGGACATCGTCTTCAAGCCGGAGAACCTGTCCAAGCTGAAGGATTGCGGCGTCTATTTCCTCGACGGCCCGGAAGAGGTGATCCCCTCCGCCCTGCGCTATATCGGGCTTGATCCCGACTCGAAGAACCCCGACGACATCGCCAAGGCCGGCGAGATGCTCATGAAGGTGCGGCCCTTCATCCGGAAGTTCGATTCGGGCGGCATCATCAACGCGATTGCGCGTGGCGATATCTGCATCGCCGTTGCCTGGTCGGGCGACATGTTCCAGGCCAAGGCCCGCGCCGAGGAAGCAGCCAAGAAGAGCAAGAAGAAGCCCATCAACATCAACTATGTCATCCCCAAGGAAGGGGCGCTGATGTGGTTCGACAACTTCGCCATCCCGAAGGATGCGAAGAACGTGGATGAGGCGCTGGCTTTCATCAACTATATGAGCCGGCCGGAAGTGGCGGCGAAGAACACCAACTTCATCTCCTATGCCAACGGAAATCTTGCCTCGCAGAAGTTCGTGGACAAGGAGATCCTGGACAACCCGTCCATCTATCCGGACAAGGAGACCTTCTCGCGCCTGTTCACCGTGACCACCTACCCGCAGGACGTCCAGCGCGTGGTGACGCGCACCTGGACGAGTTTCAAGCGGGGGAAGTGAGCGCGCACGCCCAAACGGCAATGGCCCGGCTGCACCGGGCCATTGCCGGCACGATCAATCCTGCGGCGCTCCGGGCTGGCCCGTGATGGTCACTTCGGCCTCGGCGAGGCGCCTGTAGAGGTTGCGTTGCCGGACCAGCGGCCACCAATCATAGAGAAAGATCTCGAGGGGCCGCCAATTGGCGACCCATCCCACGATGATCAGGCTTTCCTCGACGAAGCTCCCGAAGGTTCCTTCAAATCGTCCCGACACGATTTGCGCCAGCAGCATGCACAGGGCCAGCACGGCGAGGCCGACCAGCAGCGAGAGGCGCCCGATGCGGAGAAGTTCCTTCAGCTCCCGGCTGACGGCCTGGGATCTCTCGCTGAAGAAATGGTGGAGCGTGGCCGGGAAGGCCTGGGCGCTCGCGGAACGGGCTTCATCCTCCGGCAGGTGAACCACGATTGAGATCGGACGCGTGCGCGGCAGCTCGCGTGCCCAGCCGACGATATAGTCCTCGGCCTGAGGGTCGAGATCCCGCTCCCGGAACGGGAAGGGATCCAGCATATTGATGAGCTGGGACGTCCGCTCGACGCGAATCTGGATGGTGGTGGAATCGTCGGGCATGGTCCGGTGGGCCGCTTCTCTGGTTTCATTAGAGGATAGCGGCTTTCCACCCTTTGCACCCGTCGTGCCCGGGCATGACGGGGGCTCTTGAACCAATTCGGGGGGGAATGTCGAAAAAGCCTAAACCTCGCCGCTCACCGGCATTCCCGGCCGGCGCTGCTTGAAGGGCGCCATGCCCTCGCGGGCCAGCTCGTCCGCGCGCTCGTTCAGCTCGTTGCCGGCATGGCCCTTCACCCAGTGCCATTCCACCTGATGGCGCTTGAGGGCCTCGTCCAGCCGCTCCCACAGATCCTGATTCTTCACCGGCTTCTTGTCCGCCGTGCGCCAGCCATTGCGCTTCCAGCCGGCGAGCCATTTCAGGATGCCGTTGCGCATATATTCGCTGTCCGTATGGAGATTGACGGCGCAGGGCTTCTTCAGCGCCTCCAGGGCACTGATGGCTGCCATGAGCTCCATGCGGTTGTTGGTGGTGTGCGGCTCCCCGCCGAGAAGCTCCTTCTCGTGCGTGCCGGAGCGCAGGATGGCGCCCCAGCCGCCGGGGCCGGGATTTCCCGAACAGGCGCCGTCGGTCCAGATCTCCACCGGCGTGGTCACGCGGCGAGACCATATTCGGTGGGGCACATCACGGCGCGGTGGAAGCGCAGCTTGCGCAGGTATTCCAGTGGGTCCTTAGGCTTCACCAGCGCGCCTTCGGGCACGTTGAGCCAGTCCACCAACCGGGTCAGCAGGAAGCGCAGCGCGGCGCCGCGGGCGAGGCGGGGGAGGGCGTCCGCCTCCTCGGGCAGGAGGGGGCGCACCGCGCCATAGCCCGCCAGCAGGGCACGGCCCTTGGTGGCGTTGAAGGCGCCGTCCTGCTCGAAGCACCAGGCGTTGAGGCACACCGCCACGTCATAGGCATAGAGGTCGGTGCAGGCGAAGTAGAAGTCGATGATGCCGGACAGCTTGTCGCTGAGGAAGAAGGCGTTGTCCGGGAACAGGTCCGCATGGATAACGCCGGCCGGCAGCCCGGAGGGCCAATGGGCTTCCAGCTCGGACAGCTCCTCATTGATGGCGGCGGCAAGGCCCGGCGCCAAAGTGTCGGAGCGCCCGTCCGCCGCTTCATAGAGGGGGCGCCAGCTCGCCACCGACAAGGCATTGGGCCGGCGCATGGAAAAATCCGCGCCGGCAAGGTGCAGCCGGGCCAGCGCTTCACCGAGCTGCCCGCAATGGGAGACCGTCGGCCGCCGCACCGAGACGCCCGGAAGGAAGGTGACTATGGCGCACGGCCGCCCCGCAAGGTTGCCGAGCATGGCGCCGTCACGGTCCGCCACCGGCTGCGGGCAGGAGATGCCGTTCTTCGCGAGATGCTGCATCAGGCCGATGAAGAAAGGCAGGTCTTCCGGTGAGACGCGTTTCTCATAAAGCGTGAGAATATAGCTGCCGCGCGTGGTCTGGAGGAGGAAGTTGGAATTCTCCACCCCCTCCGCGATGCCGTGATACGACACCAGGGTGCCGATCTCGTAGCGCGTGAGAAAGACATCGAGCTGCGAGGACGTGACGTCCGTATAAACCGCCACACTCTACTCCGCAGCGTCGGGGCGCAGGGCCCGGGGCAAGGGGAAGAACACATCCTCCTCGGCGGCCGTCACCGTCTCCACATCCAGCGTGAAGCGCTCGGCGAAGGCGTCCAGAATCTCCTCCACCAGCACTTCCGGGGCAGAGGCGCCGGCGGTGACGCCAAGCGAGGTGATGGCCGAGAAGCTATTCCAATCGATGTCGGCGGCGCGCTGGAGCAGCACGGAGAGGGAGCAGCCGGCGCGCTCGGCGGCTTCCCGCAGGCGCTGGGAATTGGAGGAGTTGGGCGCGCCCACCACCACCATGGCATCCACCTTGGGCGCCACCTTCTTCACCGCCTCCTGGCGGTTGGTGGTGGCGTAGCAGATGTCTTCCTTGTGCGGCGCGGCCATGCCGGGGAAGCGCTGGCGCAGGATCTCCACCATCTCGGCGGTGTCGTCGAGGGAGAGGGTGGTCTGCGTGACATAAGCGAGGTTGTCGGGGTTGCGGGGCACGATGGTGCGCGCATCCTCGGCGGTCTCGATGAGGGTGACGGCGCCCTCGGGAAGCTGGCCCATGGTGCCGATGACTTCTGGGTGCCGGGCATGGCCGATGAGCAGGATCTCGCGGCCCTTCTTGAAATGCACCTGCGCCTCGCGGTGCACCTTGGTCACCAGCGGGCAGGTGGCGTCGATGGCGAACATGTTCCGCGCCGCCGCCGCCTCGGGCACGGATTTCGGCACACCATGAGCGGAGAAGATGACGGGGGCGTTGCCCGCCGGCACCTCGTCCAGGTGCTCGACGAAGATCGCGCCCTTCTTCTTCAGGCCCTCGACCACGTATTTGTTGTGCACGATCTCGTGGCGCACATAGACCGGCTGCCCGTAGAGGGCGAGCGCCTGCTCCACCGCATCGATGGCCCGCACCACGCCCGCGCAGAAGCCGCGCGGCGCGCACAGGAGCACGCGCAGGTGGGGCTTCGAGGAGGAGGCGGGGCCGGACTGCATGGGTCATGAATGGGGGCGGGCGCCGAGACGTGTCAAGTTCAACGTGCCGCGACACGTTTGAGCCGGGATTCCAATGCCCCCGGCGCGCCGCGTTGCCAATGCGGCGCCCAATGCCCATTTGCATCGGATCGCCGGGATGCTTATGTTGTTGTCATCCCGGACATTGCGAGATCCGCGGTTCGCCCGAAAAGAAGGGCGAGCGACGGACCCCTCGTGCCAGCGGCCCTAGAGCCGAAGACCAACAACACGCCGAGAGGCTGCCCATGTCGAACACACCCCTCATGCCGAAGGCGACCGCCGTGTGGCTGGTCGAGAACACGGCGCTGACGTTCGAGCAGATCGGAGACTTCTGCAAGCTCCACGCCCTGGAAGTGAAGGGCATCGCCGACGGCGAGGTGGCGCAGGGAATCAAGGGGCTCGACCCCATCTCCACGGGCCAGCTCTCCCGCGAGGAGATCGACCTTGCGGAGAAGAATTCCGACCGCCGCCTGAAGCTCCTGGAATCCAAGGTGCGGCTGCCGGAGAAGAAGACCCGCAAGGGCCCGCGCTACACCCCCGTCTCGCGCCGCCACGACCGGCCGAACGCCATCCTGTGGCTGATCCGCAACCATGGCGAGCTGAAGGATGCGCAGATCATCCGCCTGGTGGGCACCACCAAGGCGACCATCCAGTCCATCAAGGAGCGCACCCACTGGAACTCGGCGCAGCTCCAGCCCATGGACCCGGTGACGCTCGGCCTGTGCAGCCAGATCGACCTCGACATCGAGGTGCAGCGCGCCTCCAAGGACCGGCCCGCCACCCCGGTGGAAGAGAAGGGCGCGACCCTGCTTCCCGCCGACCTCACCACCCGCCATCGGGAAGATGCGCCGGCCCGCAAGGAATCCCTCGACCTGGAAACCGTGTTCGCCAAGCTCGGCGGCTCGAAGAAGGGCGAGGAAGAGGACGACGAATAAGTCTGTCCGATCCCATTCGCCGTCATGGCCGGGCTCGACCCGGCCATCTCTCGCGGGACCTAAGGGGCCAAGAATAACGGGAGATCCCCGGATCACGTCCGGGGATGACGCCGATCCCGGCCGGTGCGCCTAGTGCGCCATCAGCACCGGCACGGTCATGGCCGCGAGGATTTCGCGGGTGACGCCGCCGAGCACAAGCTCCCTGAGGCGGGAATGGCCGTAGCCGCCCATTACCACCAGATCGGCGCCCTGGTCTGACACCTCGTTGAGAATCGCCTGGGCGACGCTGGTCTCCCCCGGCCCGAGATGCAGGGTGCGCGTGCGGGCGCTGAGGCCATGGCGGGCGAGGTGGCGCACCACGTCGTCCCCGCTGACATCAGCCTCCGAACCCCGCAGCACGCGCAGCACTTCCACCACCTCCGAGCGATGGAGCAGCGGCAGGCCTTCCGCGAGCGCGCGCGCCGCCGCGCGGCTGCCGTCCCATGCGACGACGGCGCGGCCGCCGCCATAGGACGCCTTCTGCACATAAGGCACGAGCAGCACGGCACGGCCGGAATCCAGCAGGACCGTCTCCGCGATCACCTCTTCCGGCCCGGGCCGGTCCGGATCGGGCTGGGCGACCACGGTGAGGTCGAACAGCCGGGCCATCTGCGCCAGATTGTTTGCCGCAACGCCCAGCGAGGCATTCAGCGTGCGCACGTCGTAGGCGACGCCCGCATGCGCCGCGAGATGGGCGAAGCGCTCCGTCGCCTTGGCGGCGGCCGCCTCGTTCTCCTGCATCTGGGTTTCGAGGAAATCGGTCGGCACCGCGCCCATGTAGAAAGGCGGCACGTCGATCTCGTAGGTCACGGCCAGACCGGTGAGGTGCGCGGAGAAGGTGGCTGCAAGGCTCGCGGCGAAGGTGGCGGCGGTGTCGTTCTCCGCGCCTTGCGTCAGGTTAACAAGAATATCCCGGATCATTTGGTGTCTCCCCCACGCCGTATCGACGACACCACTTTACCCTAATGGGCGCCTCAAATGGCAGCATTGATCCTGCACAAATCCCCAACGGCCGGCCCAAACGAAAACGCGGCCGCCCGGGGGAGAGGCGGCCGCGTCGCATGGGACGATCAAGGGGGGAATTGATCGTGCCGACTGAGAAACGTACCGCTCGAAAAAGGGTTCCCGAAAAAAATGAAAAAAAATCCGATCCTCTCGTTTCCCATCGGCAAGGGCGCTAAATGGACGTTCGGCCCGCCGAAAACCTGGGGCGTCCTGCGGTGACACCGGACCTGAGCATCGTCGTTCCCCTCTACAATGAGGCGAGCGGCATCGCGGCCTTCCACCGGAGGTTGAGCGCTTGCGCCACCACGGTCGCGGCCGCGCGGGGGCTTCGCATCGAGATCGTCTATGTGGACGACGGCAGCCGGGACGAGACCGCGCAGATGGCTGCTGACCTGCCCGCGCTGGGCGTGGACGTGCAGACCGTCGCGCTGTCCCGCAATTTCGGCAAGGAAGCCGCCCTTCTCGCCGGGCTGGACCACGCCCGGGGCGATGCCCTCATGTTCATGGACGGCGACGGGCAGCATCCGCCGGAAATGATCGAGACCTTTGTCGGCCTCTGGAAGGACGAGGGCTACGACGTCGCCTATGCCGTGAAGGCGGACCGGTCCGACGAGCCCACATCCCGGCGCATGTTCGTGCGGCTGTTCTACCGGCTGCTGAATTTCGGCGCCTCGACGCGCATTCCCGAGGATGCCGCGGATTTCCGCCTCCTCTCGCCCCGCGCCGCCGCCGCGCTGCGGCGCCTGCCGGAGCGCAACCGCTTCTTCAAGGGCCTCTCCACCTGGATCGGCTTCCGGCAGGTGGCAGTGCCCTATCGGCCCCAGGCCCGCATGTTCGGGTCCAGCAGCTGGAGCTTCCTGCGCCTTTTGAGCCTGTCCATGGAGGGGCTCACCTCCTTCTCCCCCGCGCCGCTGCGCATTGCCGCCCTCGCCGGGGCCATCCTCGCTGGGGCGGCTTTCGTCTATGGCAGCTGGATCACCATCGAGCGGCTGGTCTGGGGCATTCCATTGCCCGGCTATCCTTCCGTGGTGGTGGGTGTCATGGTCATCGGCGGCATGCAGCTTCTGGTGATGGGCGTCATGGGCGAATACATCGCCCGCATCCTCTCGGAGATCAAAGCGCGGCCGGTCTATTTCGTCGCCGGCCATGTGCTGCACCATGCCGAGCCGGCGCAACCGCCGCAAGGAATGCAGCCGCCGGTCCAGGCACCAGCCGCCCCGTCACGGCAACCGGCATCCTGAGCTGGCAAAATGGAAAAGCGCATCCGCATCTGCGCGGACGATTACGGGATTGCTCCAGGCGTCTCGCAGGCGATCCGCGCCCTGATCGAGGCGCGCCGCATCAATGCCACCTCGGTGATGACGCTGTTTCCGGGCCTGAAGGAAGAGGCGGGACGGCTGAGCGAGGCCGCGCAGGGCTCGGGTGCCAGCCTCGGCCTGCACCTGACGCTCACCGGCGGCTTCGCCCCGCTCGCTGCGGCGCCTTTGGGCGGAAGCGTCCTGCCTTCCATGGGCGGACTGACGGCTGGCGCCTTTTCAGGCCGGCTCAGGCGCGCGGCGGTGGCGGCCGAGGTGGAGGCGCAGTTCGCGGCCTTCATCGAGGCGTTCGGCCATGCGCCCGACCATGTGGACGGCCACCAGCATGCCCACCTCCTGCCCGGCATCCGCACCATTCTCCTCGAGGCGACGCGCCGCCACGCCCCCGCCGCCTGGGTGCGTGATTGCGTGCCGGCACCGGGCGCACGCCTGGGCTTCGATCTTAAGGGGCGGATCATCGGGGCGTTCTCCACGGGCCTCAAGAAAGCCGCCGCCGAGAAGGGCCTGTCCGTGAACAAGGGCTTTGCGGGGGCCTATGCCTTCCGAAAGGGCGTCGCGTTCGAGCCGCTCCTCGCCCGCTTCGTCGCCGGCCTGCCGGACAAGGGGCTGATGATGGTGCATCCCGGCTTCGTGGACGAGGTGCTCGCCACGCGCGATTCCCTCGTGGTGCTGCGGGAAGCCGAATATGAAGTGCTCGCCGGCCCGGCTTTCCCCGAAATCCTGAAGACGGCCGGCGCCCGGCTCATGTGAGTCCGGCTCAGTTCTGGCGCTTGCGCTCGTCCCAGCCACCGATCTGCTCCGTGCCGTCCGCCGCCTTGGCATCGGAGGGCGTCACGGTCTGGCCGGCAAGGCGCAAGGTGCGCTCCAGCAGAACCTCATAGATCGGCCTGCCGCCCAGCGCCTCCGCCACCACATTGGCGAAGACGCAGGTGAGGATGACGGGGATCAGCACCTGGTAAGCGCCGGTGAGTTCCGCCACCAGCACCATGCCCACCAGCGGCGCGCGCACGGTGGAGGAGAACAGGCCGCCCATGGCCGCCACCGCCAGCGCGGTCAGCATGCCCTCCGGCAGGGAGAAGACGGTGCCGAGCGCCGTGCCGTACAGGACGCCCACGGCGGTGGCGAGGGCAAGGATGGGCGCGAAGATGCCGCCGGGGGTCCCGGTGGAATAGCTCGCCATGGTCATCACGAAACGCACCACCACGACGCTCGCCAGCACCAGCAAAGGCAGGTGCTCGCCCGCCAGGGTCACCGCCAGCACTTCGCCGCCCAGGGTCGCCTCCGGGCGGACGATGAGCAGCACGCCGATGATGAGCCCCACCGCCGCCGGCACGATGTAGAAGGACCAGAGCAGGCCGATCTCGCGGGCGAAATCCAGCGCCCAGATGAGGCTGCGGTTGAACAGCACCCCCACTGCCCCCAGCACCAGCCCAAGGCCGATGAAGGCCGGCAGCGTGGCCAGAGGCATTTCCGGCACGTTCAGCAGCATGTCCGGCCCGACGCCGGCAATGCCCTCCGTGACGATGGCGCTGGTGACCGAGCAGAGGATTACGGCGGTGTAGGTGCGCAGGCCGTAGGGAAACTGGCGGCGCGTCTCCTCGATGACGAAGAGGATGGCGGCGAGGGGCGCATTGAAGGCGGCGGCAAGGCCGGCCGCGCCGCCGGCGGCCAGGAGGCCGCGCATGTCGCGGGTCGACAGGCCGAGCCATTCGGACGCCGCCTGCGCCACCGAGGCGCCCATATGGATGGTGGGGCCTTCGCGGCCCGCGACGAGGCCGGAGCCCAAGGCGAGGACGCCGCCTACGAACTTCACCGGCAGCACCCGCTTCCAGCGGACTGGCCGGAGGCCCTCCAGCGCGCCCTCGATCTCCTGGACGCCCGACCCTGCCGCCTCCGGCGCGAAGGTCCGCACCAGCCAGACCGACGCCAGGACGAGCGCGGCCGCGATGAGGCCCATGAGGGGCAGCAGCAGGCCCTCGCTAAGGCCCAGCCCGCGCATCAGGGAAGGCCAGTGGGATGCCGCATCGGTGCCGAGATGGAAGGCGGTGCCGATGGCGCCGACCACGCCTCCGACCAGGATCGCGACGCCATAATAGGCCGCATCGCTCATGCGGCTTTCGCCGGTTTCGCCGGAAGGTGCCACGCCCGATCCCCCGCTGCCGGCTGCGCACGTGCGGCACAGCATCCTGACTTAGCGGGCCGGAGGCCGATGCTGCAAGTGCGCTGGCGCCTTTGGGGCGGCGCGCCCCATCGAGCTTGCCCTGGCCTGATCGTGAGCACGATGCTCCCTCTCCCGCTTGCGGGGGAGGGCTGGGGAGGGGGCCCTTCAAGCAGGACAACCCATCCGGATCTGCGGCGCGCGCCTTTTCCCCCTCCCTAACCCTCCCCGCAAGCGGGAGAGGGAATGATGCGGCGCTCCTAAACGGGGCGGACCTCAAACCGCGAACGACACAGATGAGCTTTTCACCTCTCCCCGAGGGGGAGAGGTCGGCTGCGCAGCAGCCGGGTGAGGGGGCTCCGCCGCTCCAGGAATTGAGAGAGTGGTTCCCCCTCACCCCAACCCTCTCCCCCGCGGGGAGAGGGCGCAACTCACCGGCGGTGACGGCGCCTTTCGTGTTTGGCGGCCCCGCAAGGGGCGGATCTCAAACCGCTGCCGGGGCGGGAATGCCCGGCGCCACAAGGCGGCGCGGGGCGGCGGCGCCTTCCAGAACCAGTTGCCGGTCGTGCAGGTCCCTCAAGGTGCGGCGGTGGCCGATGGAGAGGATGGTGGTTTCCGGCAGGCGCGCGTGGAGCGCGGTGTACAGCGCCGCTTCCGTGGGCTCGTCGAGGGCGGCGGTGGCCTCGTCCAGCAGCAGCACCCGCGGGCGCACCAGCAAGGCGCGGGCGAGCGACACGCGCTGCTGCTCGCCCAGCGAGAGGATGTCGGGCCACAGCGCCTCATCCCCGAGGCGCGGCTTGAGCGCCGAGAGGCCGACCGCATCAAGGGCAGCGGAAAGCTCCCCCTCGCCATAATCCTCCGGCGCCCGCGGATAGGCGAGTGCGGCATCGAGCCGGCCGACCGGCACGTAGGGGCGCTGCGGGAGGATCATCACCCGGCCCTCGTCCGCAAGGCTCACCTCGCCGCTGCCGAACGGCCAGATGCCGGCGATGGCGCGGAACAGCGTGGTCTTGCCGGCGCCGGACGGCCCCATCACCAGCGCCCGCTCCCCGGGCTTGAGGCTGAGCCCGTCCACGGTGATGAGCGGTTCGCCCTTCGGCAGACGCACGTCCATGCGCGCGAGGCGCAGGGGGGCGGTGCCGTCCTGGGTGTGGGTGAAGGCGGGCGCGGCGGCTGCGGCCTTGGCGGTGGCCATGGAGCGCTCGAAGCCCGTGAGCCGGTTCACCACGGCGGCCCATTCGGCAAGGTCTGAGTAAGAGGTGATGAAGAAGGAGAAGGCGCTCTGCACCGAGGAGAAGGCGCTCGCCGTCTGCATCAAGGGACCGAGCAGGATGGCGCCGGAGAAATAAGCGGGGGAGACCACCACGTACGGAAAGATGGAGGAGATCTGGCCGTAGCCGGCGGTGAACCAGGTGAGGCGCTTCTGCATGCGCATCAGGTCGAAGAAATTGCCCCAGATGCGGGAGAAGCGGCCATCCAGCCGGCGCTCCTCCGCCGCCTCGCCCTTCAGCAGCGCGATCTGCTCGCTGTTTTCGCGGACGCGGACGAGGTCCACGCGGAAGTCCGCTTCATAGCGCTGTTGGTTGAAATTGAGCTTCACCAGCGAGCGGCCGATGAAATGGGCGATGAGTGTGCCGACCCCGGCATAGATGAGCGCTGCCCAGAAGAGGTAACCGGGGATGACGATGTCCGTGCCGAACAAGGTGAGGTCGTAGGTGCCCGAAAGGCCCCACAGGATGACGCTGAACGAAACCAGCGAGACGATGGTGCCGAACAGGCCGACGCCGATGCCGATGGTCTGGCTGACGAACAGGCGGATATCGTCGGCGAGGCGCTGGTCCGGATTGTCCGCCGCATCCCCTTGAAGGCGCAGGCGGTAATAGGTGTCGTCGGAAAGCCATTCCGAAAGGTAGCGCCGCGTGAGCCAGCGGCGCCAGCGGATCTCCAGCCACTGTTTCAGGTAGATCTGGTAGACGGCCACCACGATGGCGCCCACCGCGATGCCGCAGAAGATCAGCAACTGGTGTTTGAACGCGGCGTAATCCTTCTCCTGGATGGCGTTGTAGAAGGTGCTGTTCCATTCGTTCAGCAGCACCGTGGCGTAGACCCACGCCAGCTCCAGCACGATGACCGCGCCCAGCAGGCCGAAGGCGATCCATCGCTCCTCGCCACGAAAGTAGGGAACGGCGAGGCGGCGGATGTCGCCGAGTAGTTTCAACAATGCGCGCATGCCTTCGTCCGGTCCGGTGCACCCCGGCGAACCATAGCCTGCTTTTAGGTGGACGGACGATGTCCGTCCCCTTACCGCTTTGTCATGTAAGCGCCGTTGGGGAAGACCCTCAGACCGCTTTCGCCATCTCGCGCAGCTTGAATTTCTGGATTTTCCCCGTGGAGGTCTTGGGGATCTCTTCAAACACGATATGGCGAGGGCATTTGAAACGGGCGAGGTTCGCCTGGCAGTGAGCGATCAATTCCTCGGCGGTGGCGGAGGCGCCCGCCTTCAGTTCGATGAAGGCCACCGGGGTCTCGCCCCATTTGTCGTCGGGCCGCGCCACCACCGCCGCCGCCGCCACGGCGGGGTGCTTGTAGAGCGCATCCTCAACCTCGATGGAGGAGATGTTCTCGCCGCCAGAGATGATGATGTCCTTGGAGCGGTCCTTCAGCTGGATGTAGCCGTCGGGATATTTCACGCCGAGATCGCCGGAATGGAACCAGCCGCCCGCAAAGGCCTTCCGCGTGGCGGAGGGGTTCTTGAGATAGCCCTTCATCACCACATTGCCGCGGAACATCACCTCGCCCAGGGTCTCGCCGTCCGCCGGCACCGGCTCCATGGTATCAGGGTCCATCACGTCAAGCGCCTCGAGGGCGCCGTAGCGCACGCCCTGGCGGGATTTCTTCTCGGCCTGCTCGGCGGGGGACAGGGCGTTCCATTCAGCGTGCCATTCGTTCACCACCGCCGGACCGTACACCTCGGTGAGGCCGTAGACATGGGTGACGTTGAACCCGGCCTCCTGCATGGCCGCCAGCACCGCGGCCGGTGGGGGCGCGGCGGCGGTGATGAATTCCACGGTCCGGGGGAGGGGGCGCTTCTCGCTCTCGGGCGCATTCAGCAGCGTCGACATGACGATGGGCGCGCCGCACATGTGGGTGACGCCCAGATCGGCGATGGCATCGAAGATGGGCTTGGCGCGCACCTGCCTCAGGCACACATGGGTGCCGGCCACGGCGCAGACCGTCCAGGGGAAGCACCAGCCATTGCAGTGGAACATGGGCAGCGTCCACAGATAGACCGGGTGCCGGCCCATGCCGCAGGTGAGCACGTTGTCGTGCGCCAGAAGGTGCGCGCCGCGATGGTGATAGACCACGCCCTTGGGGTCGCCCGTGGTGCCAGACGTATAGTTGAGGGCGATGGCGTCCCATTCGTCGGATGGCATCTTCCAGTGATAGGCGGGATCGCCGGTCAGCAGGAACTCGTCATAGCCCATCTCGCCCAGGCGCTCGCCGGGGCCGGTATATTCCGGGTCGTCATAGTCGATCACCAGCGGCTTGCGCTTGACGAGGGCGAGCGCCGCCTTGATGACGGGGGAGAATTCCCGGTCGGTGATCAGCACCTTGGCTTCCCCATGGTCGAGGATGAAGGCGAGGATGGGGGCATCGAGCCGGGTGTTGAGGGCGTTCAGCACCGCCCCGCACATGGGCACGCCGTAATGGGCCTCCACCATGGGTGGGGTATTGGAGAGCATCACCGCCACCGTGTCACCCACACGAACGCCGGCCCGCTCGAGAGCCGAGCCCAGGCGCCGGGCGCGGGCATAAAGCTCGCCATAGGGCCGGCGCAGGGCGCCGTGCACGACCGCCACATGGTCCGGGAACACGGTGGCCGACCGCTCCAGGAAGCCCAACGGGGTGAGCGGCTGGTAGTTCGCGGGATTGCGGTCGAGATCCTGGTCATAGATGCCGGGCATCGGCTCCCCTCGTCATGTTATATTTCTGGCCGGTTCGCCGGATTGCTGGAGTGAGCCTAGCCGAGCGATTCCCGTGGGCGCAATCGCCCCGCGAGGCAGACAAAGGTCTTACGCAATCCAGCGGACTTGCCTTGCGCGACCGGCTGCGCATCATTCGCCGGCAATAAAATGAGACGAGGAAACGCGCCATGCTGGACCGCAATGCAAGCCGCTATGCGGAGGTCTACGGCCGCTGGCAGTCCGACCCCGAAGCCTTCTGGGCGGAAGCGGCGAAGGACATCACCTGGATCGCCCAGCCGCGCGCCATCTTCGAGCCCGCCCTGGGAGTCTATGGCCGTTGGTTCGTCGGCGGCCTCTGCAACACCTGCTACAACGCCGTGGACCGCCACGTGGATGCCGGGCGCGGCGCCCAGGTGGCTCTGATCCATGATAGCCCGGTCACCGGCACCAAGCGTAAACTCACCTATTCCGAGCTGCTGGCCGAGGTGCGCACGCTGGGCGCCATGCTGCGTGGGCTCGGGGTGGAGAAGGGCGACCGGGTCGTCATCTACATGCCCATGGTGCTGGAGGCGGTGGTGGCGATGCTCGCCTGCGCCCGCATCGGCGCCGTGCATTCCGTGGTGTTCGGGGGCTTTGCGGCGAAGGAGCTGGCGGCCCGCATCGACGATGCCGCGCCCAAGGTGATCCTCGCCGCCTCCTGCGGCATCGAGCCGACGCGCATCGTCCCCTACAAGCCGCTGCTGGATGCTGCCATCGAGATGGCGGACGCGAAGCCGACCTCCTGCCTCATCCTCCAGCGCCCGCAGCTGGAATGCGAACTGTTGGAGGGCCGCGACCTCGACTGGGCGAGCCTGCGCACCGCAACGGCCGCCGCGGGCAAGGGCGCGGACTGCGCCCCCATGGGCGCGACCGAGCCGCTCTACATCCTCTACACGTCAGGCACCACGGGGAAGCCGAAGGGGGTGGTGCGCGACACCGGCGGCCACATGGTGGCGCTGCGCTGGAGCATGGAGAACCTCTACGGCATCAAGCCCGGAGAGGTGTTCTGGACCGCCTCCGACATCGGCTGGGTGGTGGGGCATTCCTACATCGTCTATGCCCCTCTGATCCTCGGCTGCACCTCGATCGTCTATGAGGGCAAGCCCGTGGGCACGCCCGATCCCGGCGCCTTCTGGCGGGTGATCGAGGAGCACAAGGTGGCGGCGCTGTTCACCGCCCCCACCGCTTTGCGCGCCATCAAGAAGGAGGACCCGGAGGCCACCCACCTGAAGGGCCGCGACCTCTCCCATTTCCGCACCCTGTTCCTGGCCGGCGAGCGGGCGGACCCGGACACGGTGAACTGGGCGCAGCAGCACCTCAACGTGCCGGTGGTGGACCATTGGTGGCAGACGGAGACCGGCTGGGCCATTGCGGGCGATCCGGTGGGCCTCGGCCTGCTACCGGTGAAGCCGGGATCGGCCACCGTGCCCATGCCGGGCTACGCGCTGCACGTGGTGGACGAGGCGGCAAAGCCCGTGCCTCCCGGCACCATGGGCTCCATCGTCATCAAGCTGCCGCTGCCGCCCGGCTGCTTGCCCACTTTGTGGCAGCAGGACGAGCGCTTCCGCGAAGGCTATCTCGCCGAATTCCCCGGCTATTGCAAAACCTCGGACGCCGGCTTTATCGATGAGGACGGCTACGTCTTCGTCATGGGCCGCACCGACGACATCATCAATGTGGCCGGCCACCGCCTCTCCACCGGCGGCATGGAGGAGGTGCTCGCCTCCCATCCTGACGTGGCCGAATGCGCTGTTATCGGGGTGAAGGACGAGCTGAAGGGCGAGGTGCCCTGCGGCTTCGTGGTGCTGAAAGCCGGCGAGCGACGAGCGCCGGACGTCATCGAAAAGGAACTGGTGGCGCTGGTGCGCGAGCGCATCGGGCCCGTGGCGGCGTTCAAGCTCGCCATCACCGTGCCGCGCCTGCCGAAGACGCGCTCCGGCAAGATCCTGCGCGGCACCATGAAGAAGATCGCCGACGCGGACCCCTGGACCGCGCCCGCCACCATCGACGATGCGGGCGCGCTGGACGACATCACCGCATCGCTCAAAGCCCGCGGCTTCGGCGCCTGAGACCCGCCCTCACAGGCTCAGCGGTTGCCCGAATCCGTCGAGGGGTTCCAGCAGATGCCGCCCACGAAGCAGGCGCCATTCTGCGTCGGCACCCATTGCGGCTTGGTGACGTCGCCGCCGGGACAGAAGGCGACATCTTTCACATAGCGGTCATAGGTGGTCGGGCCGGTGGCGAGCAGCAGCGCGCCGGCGCGCGCCATCAGGCTCTGCACCTGGGCGCAGCTCATGGTGCGGGTCTGGGGCATGCCCTCCTGGGCGGAGGCGGGCCAAGCGCCGCCTGCCGCCAGCGCGGCCGCGCAGCCAAGCGCGGCCCATGTGCCAGTTCTCATGTGGCTCTCCTGTTTCAGCCCCCGCTCAGCGGCCCGTGCCTTCAGTGGAGGGGTCCACGCAGGTCGAGCCGATTGCGCATTGCTGCTGGTCGCGGGTCTGCACCCATTGGGGCTGGGCGACCTGCGCTCCGGTGCAAAGGCCCACATCCTGGACATAGCGGTTGAAGACATTGGGACCGGTGGCGAGCACCGCGCTACCCGAAGCGTTCACCGCGGCGATCGCCTCGGCGCAGGTCATGTTGAGGGTGTTCGGGAAGTCCTGGGCCAGGGCGGTCGATGCCATAACGCCAAGGGGAAGGAGGGCGAGGATCAGATGTCGAGAAGTGCGCATTTTTCGCTCCCTTGAATCGCATGTCCGGCGTTGGCGCGGACGTGTCCTGTGATAAGGGTCGTTTATGAGCGACGATATCCCCTTCAACCGTAATTTTGACGTTCCTGCGGGACGGGTGGAGCAGGTGACGCCGAGCGTCCGGCGCATTCTTGCGCCCAATCCCTCGCCTTTCACATTCACGGGTACGTGCACTTATATCGTTGGCCGCGGGAAGGTCGCGATCATCGATCCCGGCCCCGATGACCCGTCCCATGTGGCGGCCGTGCTCGACGCGGTGCGCGGGGAGAGCGTGACCCACGTGGTCCTCACCCATACCCATCGCGATCATTCCCCCGCCGTGGTGCCGGTGGTGGCGGCGACGGGTGCGGTGAAGGTGGCGGAGGGGCCGCACCGGCCCGCCCGGCCGCTCCATATCGGCGAGGTGAACCCGCTGGATGCGAGCGCCGACACGGACTTTGTGCCGGACATCGCGCTGAAGGACGAAGAGGCGGTGACGGGCGACGGCTGGACGCTGCGGGCCGTCACGACGCCGGGCCACACGGCCAACCACCTCGCCTTCGCGCTGGAGGAGGAGAACCTGCTCTTCTCCGGCGACCATGTGATGGGCTGGGCCACGTCCATCGTTGCGCCGCCGGACGGCTCCATGGGCGATTACGTGGCCTCATTGGAGAAGCTCGCTCAGCGCACCGAGCCGCTTTATCTGCCCGGCCACGGGCCGCCCGTCACCGATGCTCCCGCCTTCGTGCGCGATTATCTTGCCCACCGCCACGCCCGCGAGGCAGCGATCATGCGCGGGCTGGAGCGGGCATCGAGCATTCCCGACCTGGTGCGCGGCATCTATCTCGGGCTCGATCCGCGCCTTGTCGGCGCGGCGTCCCTGACCGTGCTGGCGCATCTTGAGCATCTGGTCGGGCGCGGCCTTGTGGCCACCGAGGGCGAGCCGGCCATCGACGGGGCCTTCCGGCTGGCGCGGTAGGTTGGGTCGACATTCACAGAGGGATCTGTGGTGCAAAGCGCCGTCATGCCCGGGCTTGTCCCGAAGTCGGATGTTTCCGACTTCGGCATTCTTTAAGTGTGGAAGTCGGCAACAGCCGACTTGGCATCCACGTCTATCCCTTAGTTTTTACCTGGCGGCGCCGCGTGGATGGCCGGGACAAGCCCGGCCATGACGAAGGTAAAGGCGGTGAACTTCCTCGGGTCCGAGGATTAATCGGCTCTAGCCTTCCTGCGCCGGCTGCCTTTCAGACGCGCCCGGCTCTTTCAACCATCCCGACGATGGTCTGATAGAGTTCATCCTTGGCCTGCTCCGGCGTAATCTCCCCTGCCGCCGCAGCATTGGAGAGCGCGTCGGCGGCGCCGAGCATCGCCCAGAGGCTGGCCTGCCCGATGGTCCCGTGCCCGATGAACGGCGTCAGCAGGCGCCGGCACTTCTCGATGAACACCGACTGATAGTCCCGCTTGATCTCCCCCAGTTCGGGCGAGCCGACCAAAGCCGCGATCACGCCGGGTATCTCTCGCCCCTGGGTCAGCACGCACTCCACATAGGAGGACGCGATGGCGCCGGCCTTGCCCGGCAATGTCGGATCGCTGGCCGCCAATGCCGCATCCATCACCTTGGTCTGACGGACATCGAATTCCTGATAGAGCGCCGCGAGCAGCCCGTTGCGTGTTCCGAAATGGTCATAGACCACGGGCTTCGTAACGCCGGCCCGCTCGGCGAGCCGCCCGAGCGACAAGGCGTCCGTGCCTTCCTCCCGAATGAGCCCCCACGACACCTGCAGGAGCTGATGATGACGCTCGTCTCGCTGCATCCGGCGGCGCGGCGCGGCGTCTGGTTTTCCAGGTCGATCGCTTGACATCACTATATACCAAAAGTAACTTACTAAAAGTATATAAGCCCATGTGGGCTGTCGCAATCGGCCTGGGAGTTTTCATGCACGCCCTTATCGTGGTCTCGCACCCAAATCCCGGTTCGCTCACCCATGCCATCGCCGCACAGGCCGCCGAGGGCGTGCGCACATCGTCCCGGGAGCACTCCGCCGAGATCGTCGACCTTGCGGCGGAGCGGTTTGATCCCTCTTTCTCCACGGACGACATCGCCGTCCATCTCAGGCAGGCCGCGCCGTCCCCCCACATTCTCGCGGAGCAGGCGCGGATCGATCGCGCCGATGCGCTTGTCCTCGTGTACCCCGTCTATTGGTGGTCCATGCCGGCCCTGCTGAAGGGCTGGATCGATCGGGTTTTCAGTAATGGCTGGGCCTATGACGAAGGCCCCGACATCGTGCCGGCGAAGAAGCTGAACCGCCTTAACGTGCACTTGGTGGCCGTCGGCGGCGCCGACCTCCGGACCTATGCCCGGCACGGCTATTTCGGCGCCATGAGAACGCAGATCGATCACGGGATCTTCGGCTATTGCGGCGCCCGCGTCGTCACGTCGGAACTCTTCGTCCCGTCGGAACCGCCCGACACGACGCATCATCTCGAATCCGCCCACACGCTGGGCCGGACCCTGTTCGCGGCCCGTGACCGCGAAGCAGCTTGAGCTTCACGGGGTTACTGACGCTTCCTGCGCTCCGCCGACAGGTCCGCCATCAGCCGTGAGATCCGCCAGGCATTCTCGCCCAGATCGTGGATGCCGTAGCGCGAGGCGGAGCGCACGTCGATGCGCGCGCCGCGCTGCGTCGGCCGCACCCGGATCACCACGTCGTTGCGGAAGCCCAGCAGCGGGGTCTGGGCCACCGCCTCGATCTGCCCGTCGCGCACGCCACCGCGCGGCGGCACCGAATCGAGGATGCGCCAGTGGCGGGCGCGCACCAAAGCCAGAACGGCGTTGAAGGCTTCTTCCGGCGTCGCGTCGAGGTCCACCGGCTTGATGCCGGGATAGGCGCCGCGCTGGAGCGCGCTTACGGCATCGCCCGGATATAGGGAGGGATTGGCCGCGCTCGGGCGGGCGAAGCCCATGGCGCGGAAGCGCGGGGGATCGGCGACGTCGGTTGTGAGGTCCGTGAGCGGCGGCAGCATGAGGCCGCGCGCCAGCACGGCGGCGGGCACAGCCAGCAGGGCCAGAGCGATGAACAGGGCGCCGACCGCCGCGCCGAGGCCGCGCCAGCCGCTCTCCCAGATGCTGATGCACGCACCGATGGCCACCAACCCGCCGATGAGCGCCATGCCGAGGCCCACGGCAAGGGTCGCCACCGCCGGCTCGAAGGTGAGAAGGTCGGCGCGGTAGAGGCCGGCGGCGAGGGCGATCACCGGGATGGAGAACAGAGCGAGCCGGAGGCTCCACACCGCGAGCGCCGAGGTGCGTTCCTCCACATAGAGGCCGCGCTTGATCAGCATGGCACCGCCTCCAGGAGATGGGCCGGAAGGTCGTCGATGGAATCCACGACGAGATCGGCCTCGCCATAGAGATGCTCCACCGGCGCGGGGCCGGTGCGCACCAGGATGAAGCGGGCGCCGGCGCTGCGCGCTGCGGTGAAATCGTGAACGCTGTCGCCGATCACCGCCATTTCCTGGGGCTCAAGGGCGAATTGCTCGGCCACCGCGCTCACCATGCCGGGGTCGGGCTTCGAGCCGTATCCGGAATCATATCCATGCACCGCGTCGAAATAAGACAGCACGCCGAGGGCGCGCGCCTGATCACGGGCGCTGGCTTCGGCGTCGTTCGTGACGATGGCGAGGCGCAGGCCCGCATCGCGCAGATGCTTCAGCACCTCCGCCGGCCGGCCGATGGGGGTGAGGTGGTGCAGGCCCCCCTCGCGGAACAGGTGGTCGATAAGGCCGAGGAAGTCCTTGTCCGCCGGGCAGCCCAGGGCTTCTGCCCAGAGCGGGCCGTAATGGGCGGAGGAGCCGGCCACCAGCGGGGAGGAGGGCAGGAAGCGCTCCTCATCGGGCAGATACTCGCTCACCTCTTCCAGGCGCTTCAGTGCGGCGGGGTTGCCCTCCGCCAGGGTGCGCATGACCGCGCCCGCCGCCGGCCCCCAGGTGCGGTCGAAATGCACCAATGTGCCGTCCTTGTCGAACAGGAGCGCCTTGAGGCCGCGCATGGAAACTCAAATCCGGAAGCCGGCCACGGAATGCGGGCGGCTCCGCGCATGAACCACGACTACGGCCCCTTCTTCAATATCTCCCGAGGGGACCGCGACGCGATGTTTGCACGAAGCACATGGGGTGGAGAGCCAAAATTCTTTTGATTTCAGTTGCTTGGAAGGTGGCGACGGTAGCTTTTGGTGCATGGCGGCTTCCCACGGGCCGATCCTGCTTCTAAGATCGGCCAGATGCGCCTGCGATCTCCCGCCCCTTTTGCGTCGCCCGAGCCGGAGGCGCCCGCCAATCTCTCCTCCCCGCGGCGGCGTCTTTCGGCCACCGCCTTGATGGTGTTGGGGCTGAGCTTCGCCTTCGAGGCGGCGGCAACGCCCTTGCCGACGCCGCGCCCTGGCACTCCAGTGGCGCAGCCCCCCGCGCGGACGCAGGCCAGAAGCGATCGCCTGCCCACCGCCAACGTACCCTTCCCCCCGTCGCGCCCCATGGACCTTGGGGAAGAAGAGGACGAGACGGAAGAAGAGCATCCCATGCAGGCGAATACGGCGCCGCAGCCGGCGGGCGCGCCATCCCAGGCGCGGGCGCCGTCATCTCTCCCGCCCGTATCCGCCGAGGCCGCCAATGTGCCCCTGGGCGAGCTGCCGGCCTTGTGCGCGGCGCTGGTGGAGCAGAAGGCGATCCTCGCGGAGCGCGCCCCGCCCGTGACCACGAAGCCGGGCTGTTCCTTGCCTGTCCCCGTGCGGCTTACGGGCGTGCGGCTCGCCGATGGCAATGTGGCGGCGCTCAATCCCGCCGCCATCCTGCGCTGCGAAGCCGCCGCCGCCATCGCCACCTGGATGCGCGATGATATCGGCCCGGCGGTGGCCGCGCTCGGCACCCGGCTCGACACCATCAAGGTGGCGGATTCCTACGACTGCCGGCCGCAGAACCGCATTCGCGGCGGGAAGATGAGCGAGCACGGCATGGGCAATGCCTTCGACACCTATGGCTTCGTGCTGGCCGACAAGCGGGTGATCGAGGTGAAGAACGGCAGCATGCCGCTGGACTTCCAGAACGCCATGAAGGCCTCCGCCTGCACCCGCTTCAGCACGGTGCTCGGCCCCGGCTCCGATGGCTACCATGAAGACCACATCCACGTGGACATGGCGGTGCGCCGGCTCGATATCAAACTCTGCAAATGGACCATCAAGACTCCGGCTCCCGCCGCCGTCGCCCGTGTCGAGCCGCGGGCCGGCGCCAAAGCCACCGTGCCGGATGAAGCGCCTACGTCCGGTCCGGCTGCGGAAGAGGCCGAGAAGCAGATGGAGGCCGAGGCCCATGCGGATGCGGACCCCGTTCCGCTGCCGCCGCGCCGTCCCGCCAGCCTCCCGTCCCGCTCCGCCCCGCCGCGGGGGTAGGCTGGATCGACATTCAGAGCCAACCTCGCCGCTTTCACCCTCCCCCCTTGCGGGGGAGGGCAGGGAGGGGGGTGATACCCTCTCCGCCAGCGCAGCGCCGAGGTGATGCTCCAGGCCGAGGCCGCATCACCCCCCTCCCCAACCCTCCCCCGCAAGGGGGGAGGGGGGTCCGGAGTTCCAGCCGCGTGCACCGAGTGCGGCATGCCCCAAAAAAGAAAATGCCCGGCCGGAGCCGGGCATTTTCTTATTCAGCGTTAAGGAACTGTCGAGACCTCAGAGCACCACCACGTTCGCGCCCATGGGCACGCGGTTGTAGAGGTCGATCACATCCTCGTTCAGCATGCGGATGCAGCCGGAAGAGATGGCCTGGCCCAGCAATTCAGGCTGGTTGGTGCCGTGGATGCGGAACAACGTGTCCTTGTTGCCCTGGTAGAGATAGAGCGCGCGGGCACCCATGGGATTGTGCGGGCCGGGACCCACAAAAGCGGGCAGGCCGGCGATGCGCTGGTGGATTTCCGGGGTCGGCGTCCAGCTCGGCCATTCGGCCTTGCGGCCCACCTTGGCGTCGCCGCGGAACGCAAGGCTCTCTTCGCCCACGGTCACGCCATAGCGGATCGCGGTGCCGTCGCCCTGCACGTAATAAAGGAACTTCTTGTCGGTATCGACGACGATGGTCCCGGGCTTCTCCTTGCCGGAATAGTCGACGATGTGCCGGGCGAACATGCCGTCCGGCTTCACCTTCGGGTAGGGCGCGTTGGCAAGCAACTGCTTGTCACGCGGCTTAAGAGCTGCCTCGGGCGCCGGCTGAGGCGTGGATGTCATGCACCCCGCCAAAAGCAGCCCGAGCAGAACAGCCGCAACCGTCCGCACCGTCATGTCAGCCTCGTAAGAATCGTAGTGAACGAAATCGAATGAACTGGAATTACCGGAATGCGACGCAGCCTTGAAGGGGCCGTAATGGCGCCACGATGCGGTGCGGAAAAGGCGTGGCAAAAATGTCTCAGCTTCTCACCTTTCGTCACCGTTAACCCGCCCTTGCAAGTTTCCGGCGATCCTTCCGCACTAAGACCTCAGTCATGTCGCTGCATCTGCACAGTTTCGACGCACTTGCACACCATCTGTCTGAGATCTTGAGAGGATGGCGCATTCGTTTTAGGCAGAGCGCCAAAGTAAGGGAGAGTCGTTATGTCCAATGCCCAGCCCGCGCAGGAACAGTCTCCGCGCGCGGAGGCCGACAAGAACCGTTATGGCGCCCAGACGGCGCAGTGGCGGGAGATCGGAATCGCTGCGGTGGCCGCGGGTGCGCGCTACGCCGGCGAGGCAAAGCAGACCAAGAGCGCCGGCGAGCCCAACAAGGTGGTCACGCTTCGCGACATCGACCATCTCGCGGCGTGATTTCCCCGGCCTGATCGTCTAAGCAACCGGCGGCCTCGTTGACCGCCGGCTCTTACGGCCCTGGCGCGGAACCGCGCGAGAAGCGAATGGCCTGACGGGCGGCGAGGACGTTCATGCTGGTTGCTTATGTTGCGTCGCAGGGCAATCTCTGCCCGCGCCCGGTCGAACACGGCGCCGATGCGCCCACCGATGCGGTCTGGCTTGATCTCGTCCTGCCCGAGCCCGATGAGGACAAGGCGGTCGAGCGCGCGGTCGGGGTGGAAGTCCCCACCCGCGAGGAGATGCGCAAGATCGAGCCGTCGAGCCGGCTCTACGTGGAAGATTCCGCCCGCTACATGACGCTGTCGGTGCTGTGCGGCGGAGAGGGTGACACCCTCTTCGTGACGCCGGTCACCTTCATCCTCGCCAACGGAAAGCTCGTCACGGTCCGCTATGCGGAGCCGCGGCCGTTCGCGACCCTGGCGGGGCGGATGGAGAGGTCCTGCCCGCTCAATGTCACGGGCGACACGGTTCTCATCGATCTTCTCGAATCCATCATCGATCGCACCGCCGACATCCTCGAGCAGGCCGGCCAGGACATCGAGCGCCTGTCCAAGCGCATCTTCGAGCGCAACGGGACGCGCCGCGACTATCGCGCCATCATGTCCCATGTGGGACGGAAGGAGGGACTGACGTCCTATGCGCGCGAGGCGCTCAACTCCCTCTCGCGCATGATCGCCTTCCTCGGCACGTCCGGCGAGGCGGCGCCCATCCGCTCCGAGCTCAAGGCGGACCTGAAGAGCATGGCGCGGGACGTGCAGGGGCTCTCGGACTACGCGAACTTCCTCGCCAACAAGCTCCAGTTCATCCTGGACGGGACCGTGGGCCTCGTCAGCCTGGAACAGAACAACATCATCAAGATCTTCGCGGTGCTCTCCGTGGTCTTCATGCCGCCGACGCTGATCGCGTCCATCTACGGCATGAATTTCGAGCACATTCCGGAGCTGCATTTCGTCGAGGGCTACCCCATAGCGCTGGTGGCCATGGTGATCTCGGCGATCGCCCCGTATCTCTTCTTCAAATGGCGCGGCTGGCTGTAGACCCCCGCACGTCATGGCCGGGCTTGACCCGGCCATCCACGCCCATCCCCTGAGCGCCCACCCAGCGGAGCCCTGTAGATGCCCGGGTCAAGCCCGGCCATGACGTTTCACGTCAGACGTTCTGTCCGCCGTCGATATGGATCTCGGCGCCGTTGAGGTAGGACGAGGTCTCGGTGCACAGCACATAGATGATCTTCGCCACCTCGTCCGGCGTGCCGAGCCGCTGCATGGGGATCTCGGCGACGATCTTCTCCGTGCCGGGGGAGAGGATGGCGGTGTCGATCTCGCCCGGCGCGATGGCGTTCACCCGCACGCCGCGCCGCCCGAAATCCCGCGCCATCTCCCGCGTCAGTGCCGCGAGCGCCGCCTTGGAAGTGGCATAGGCGGCGCCGGCGAAGGGATGCACCCGCGCGCCGGCGATGGAAGTGACGTTCACCACCGAGCCCCGTGCCGCCTCCAGTTCGCCGATGAGGCCGCGCGCCAGCATGATGGGCGCGAAGAAGTTCACCTGGAACACGTGCATCCAGGTTTCCCGCTCGGTGTCGATGGTGCCGAGCCGCGCGCCGCCCTCGCCCTTGGGCGAGATGCCGGCATTGTTCACCAGCGCGTGCAACTGGCCGGCGGGCAGGCGGCTGCGGATTTCGGCAATGGCCTTGTCCGCATCGTCGGGGTCGGAAAGGTCCACTTGGATGTGGTCCTCCGGCCCCGCGCCCCACGGGCACTGCTCCGGAAAGGCGTGGCGCGAGCAGGTGATGACGCGCCATCCGGCGCTGGAGAAGCGCTTGACGGTCGCATGGCCGATGCCCCGGGAAGCGCCGGTGAGCAGCATAATCCGCTGCGGCTGGTTGGAAGCGGGGCGCATTGATCCTCGGTTCATTCAATGCCGGCATAGGCCCGGCGGTGCAGCATAAGGCCGTGAGGCAGCACATTCCGCGCCGCCGCGTCAAGAATCACGGGTAGAGACGGGTCCTGACCCAGTCCGCGGCCGGCCCCTCGCGCCGGAACACCACGCGGTCATGCAGCCGGAAGGGACGGTCCGCCCAGAATTCCAAGGCCGTCGGCATCACCCGGAAGCCGGTCCAGTGCGGCGGGCGGGGAACGCTGCCGACGGCGTATTTCGCGGTGGTCGACGCCACCGCCGCCTCCAGCGCGAAGCGGCCCTCCAGGGGGCGGGACTGCTTGCTTGCCCAGGCGCCGATCTGCGAGAGGCGCGGGCGCGTGGCAAAATAGGCGTCCGCCTCCGCATCGCTCACCCGCTCCACCGGCCCGCGCGCCCGAACCTGACGGCGCAGCGATTTCCAGTGGAACACGAGGGCCGCCTTGGGCTGGCCGGCAAGCTCCACCCCCTTGGCGCTCTCCGTATTGGTGAAGAAGACGAAACCGCGCTCATCGAAGCCGTTCAGCAGCACCATGCGCGCATCCGGCAGGCCGTTCGCATCCACCGTGGCGAGCGTCATGGCGGTGGGATCATTGGGTTCGGAGCGCTTTGCCTCCTCCAGCCATTCGGTGAACAGCCGAAAAGGTTCGCCGGCTTCCGTGAAATCACCGGTTGTTAAGGGGTTTGTGGCTTCCATGGTGCGATCGGACATGCGTAGGGGCCCTTGCCGTGCGGCGTCTTCTGGTGCTTGCGTTTCCGGGTCGCGCCGCGCGGCTCATATATAGGGCCGCACGCGGCACGCGCCCAGCAGGCCGTGCGGCGACCGCCGGCGGACTGCTTCTCTGCGCCATGGCGCTGCCCGGCTGCGGCGCCCTGAGGCTGGGTGAAGCCGACCCCATGGTCACCGGCTCCATCAAGGTCCAGCCTGTCTCCCTGCCGGTGCCCGCGGGGGACGCTCCCTCCGGCATCGCGACCAGTGACTGGGCGCAGGCAAAGCTCGCGCTGGACCAGGCGCTCATCTCCCGCGACAAGGCCGCCAGCATCCCCTGGGACAATCCCAAGACCGGCGCGCGCGGCACGGCGACGCCCATCGGCGCGTCGGATGCGGACGGCTGCCGAGACTTCCGCATTGGTGTCGTGGACGGCACCGGCGAGCACTGGGTCCAGGGCTCCGCCTGCCGCGACACCAAGGGCGCGGTCAGCCTGTCGCAGGTGCGAGTGCTAGGACGCGCTTGAGCCGGGGCGTTGCAATCAGGCAACATGTCCTTACATGAGCAATGAGGCCGGCCGGAAAGCGCTGGCCCCGAGGTGATTTTCCATGCGCGATCCATACGACGTTCTCGGCGTTGCCAAGGGCGCCGACGAGGCCGATATCAAGCGCGCCTACCGGCGGCTCGCAAAGAAGCTGCATCCGGATTCCAACACGAGCGATCCGAAGGCGCAGGACAAGTTCGCCGAGCTGACCTCGGCCTACGACATCCTCTCCGACAAGGAGAAGCGCGGCCAGTTCGACCGGGGCGAGATCGATGCGCAGGGCAAGCCCCGCATGCACGACTTCGCCGGCTTCGGCGGCGGCCGCCAGCGTCCCGGCGGCTTTTCGGGCTTTGACGGCGACACCATTTTCGAGAGCTTCTCTTTCGGCCAGGAGGGCGCGCGCCGTCAGGGCCGGGCGGGTGGTGCCGGCGGCGGCTTCGACGATCTGGGCGACATTTTCGGCTTCGGGCGGCAGCGCCGCGCGGCCGGCGGCGGTTTCCAGGCTCCGGCCGGCGGGGACACGGAGATTACGCTCCCGGTCTCCTTCGAGGAGGCGAGTGTCGGCGCGAGCAAGCGCGTCTTCCTGCCCAACGGCAAGCAGGTGGACGTGAAGATCGCTCCCGGCACCCTCGAAGGCCACCGCATGCGGCTGAAAGGGCAGGGGGAACAGAGCCCCCTGGGCGGCCCGGCGGGCGACGCCTATGTGACCATCTCCTATTCCGCCCATCCCCAGTTCCGCCGCGAAGGCGAGGATCTGCGCTATGAGGCGCCGGTGCCGCTGGAGGATGCGGTGCTGGGGACGAAGGTGCGCGTGCCGACTTTGTCAGGCGCCGTGGACCTGAACATCCCTGCCTGGACTTCCGGTGGGCGCACCTTCCGCCTGCGCGGCAAGGGCCTGCCGAAGGCATCCGGCGGCCATGGCGATCTCCTGGTGAGCGTCGAAGTCACCCTGCCGGCGACCCCCGATGCGGAGTTGGAAGCGCTGATGCGCAAGCGGCGCGGCGACGCCTGAGGCGGACTGTCGCCTTCCTCTGACGCCGCTGTGAGTGGCCCATGAGGCTTGCCCGCTTAGGATGAGCGCGCCGCATTGATGCGGCGCGTTTTTCTGAAAGCGAGGCTTTGCCGATGCCTGCTCCCACCTCCCGTTCTGTCCTTCTTGCGAGTGCGGTGCTTGTTCTGGGCGGTGTTCTGCCGTCGCTGGCCCTCGCCCAGGCGGTCCACCAGCACGGCATGCACCAGAGCGCGCCGAGCCCGTCTACCGCCGCTTTCCAGGCCGCCAATGCCAAGATGCACAAGGACATGGACATCGCCTATTCCGGCGATGCGGACGTGGATTTCGTGCACGGAATGATCGCCCATCACCAGGGGGCCATCGACATGGCGAAGGTTGAGCTGAGCTATGGCAAGGACCCTCAGATCCGCAAGCTCGCCGAAGACGTCATCGCAGCCCAGGAGAAGGAGATCTCCGACATGCGGGCCTGGTTGGCAGCAAGGGGAAAGTGACAGGTAAGAAAGTAGGGGATTTTCTCCTGCGTAAACCAATTTGCAATCATTTGATGCTTAATGTTTAGTTCACATGGAGAGTTCTTCGCTACCGCCTGAATCCTGCAATCCCGAATGATTTGCGCAGGCCTTCGGGGCCCCCTTCTGGGGTGCCGGGACGCAGGACGATCGTGTTCGGCGGCGGGGGTGCCGCATTCTGATTGCTGGAGATGCGGATGACGGTCCTGAACGTGAACCTCGCCCCCGGAATGAAGAGCCTTTTGGATCTCTCCGGGGTCTATGCCTATGCGGTCTATTTCGACCCGACGACGGGAGCGAGTCCCACCTGGCAGGCCATTTCGCTGGACGGCGCCCTTCAGAACGGCGGCACCGGCAACGTCGCGCTCAACCTTCCCAGCAGCTTCAGCGGCGGGAAGGTCTATTTCCTCATCCAGAGCGATGATCCGGCAACCCACACCGATCTGCAGACGGTCATCACCCAGCAGAGCGACATCAACTGGAACAATGCGGCGACCTGGGGTGTCCGCTACGACAGCTTCGAGGTCACCCTCACCAACGGCGCCAACGATGTCGGAAACCTGACCTCCGTGGAAGGCTTCGGCCTCCCTATGGACCTCAGCGTGACCTATTCGGACGGGACGACGGGGCACCGCGGTTATTCGAACCCCGCTGGCGGGTTTGCGGGCAACGGCATCTGGTCCGGCATCCAGGGCGCGAGCGGCCAGCCGACTGTCTACGATTTTGCTCCGGGTACGGCCCTGTACAATCAGGGCTACCACCGCGCCGGCATCTCGCCCACCCAGGCGGTCGGGCTGAACCCGCAGAACCCTGCCTTCTCGCCTTCGGACTGGAACAACTACGTCCAGTCGCTGGAGAACACCTCCGCGTCCGACGTCGCGATCACCGGCTTCTTCAACGGGGCCAAGGACGCCAATGGCGTCTACCACAATGGTGGATTCTTCAGCTACCAGCTGGAATGGGACGCATCCCAGGGGGTCTTCTGGCTCAATCCCACGACCACCAGCCAGATCAAGGGCTATATCCGGCTCACTCCGGGTGATCTCGAGAACAGCATCTATTCGACGCTCGGTAACGTCCAGATCTACGAGAGCAAGACGGATACGAGCCCGTACATCATCTACAAGAACACCAATGTCGACGGCAATTCCGCCGACATGAATACCGGCGACAACAACCAGTGGGGCAAGGTCCTCAGCCAGTTCCTCACCGGATTCACCGCCGGCTTCTACGGGATGCAGGGCCAGTCCGCGAACGCGGATGTGGGCGCCATCGATCTCAACAAGAACTGGAACTGGGATCCGACCTATTCCTTCGGCAACAGCCTCCAGGCCGGCTACACGCCGATCCATGTGGACCAGTATTCCAAGGTCTTCTTCTATAATTCGAATTCCTATGGCTCGGGCTATTCGGACAGCCTGATGAGCCAGTACAGCGTCGGCGGGCCGCTGCTGTCGGTGTACGATCCCGGCACCCATGCCGACGTCGCCGCCATCAACATCACCCTCTACGCGGACGATGAGCCGGCGGGCGGCTATGTACCGCCGGTCATCTACAACCACATTGGTCCTTCGGGCGCCCAGTACGATGCGCCGCAATGGGTCAACAACACCAGCTCGGTCACCCTGAATTTCTTCAATTCCGGGATGATCCTCGACGATCAGGTGCCGATCTATTTCGAGATCCTCACCGGCTACGACACCTCCGGCACGCCCCAATGGGCCCAGGTGCAGCTCGGCGGTGGCGGCACGTCGCCCTGGCAGCTTTGGAACATCAGTGTTGTCGACGGCCAGTATGTGGCGACGGCGGCCGGCGCGCAGACCGATGGCAGCCTCCTGATCGGCCAGTTCCCGACGGCGGTGAGCGGCACCTCCTGGTATCGCATCGTGGTCGGCGAAGGCGATACCCAGAAAGCCTTCAACCTTTATCTGGAAACCAATGCCAGCGGCGAGTTCGAGAACTCCGCCGGCAGCATCGCCGTCGACGGCCTCGCCACCATCACCCCCGGCGCCTTGAATGGGGACGGCTCGCTGCACACCTTCTCCGTCAACTTCATGCCGAGCTCGACCCTCACGTTCGATCCCGCGCTGGTGGAGCAGTATACGGACTTCAACTACAACGCCGTCGCTCCCAACGCGCCCGTTGCCGGCACGTTGGACGGGGGCGTATTCACCGCCTTCGGCGGGCAGACCAGCCAGGTCAGCAATGCGATCTCCGTGACGCAAGGCGAGATGGCCTTCGGCTGGACCGGCAATAACAGCGATGCAGGCACGGCCTCCTGGATCAGCGGCCTGACGAACAAGATCAACGGCCTCAACATCGCGCTTCTGTCCATCGCCTCGACCTCCGGCACCTCCTCATACGCGCCCATCGCTGCCGAGGCGGACGTGGACGGGCAGTGGACGACGGCCGTGCAGCAGCAGCTCGGCAACGGCACGTACAACATCACCATGAAGGAGTACGCGCCGGGCGATACGACCTTCTCCTCGCCGCTCACCGGCGCGAGCAGCCTGCTGACCGTCACGGTTGCCATGAGCACGCTCGCGCTTCATGCGACGGCCGGCGGCACGGGCATCCAGCTGGCGGATGCGACTGACGGCACCGCCGGAAACTGGCTCTCGCTCAGCACCGTATCCTCGAGCCTGCCGCCCGAAGCGACCTTGCTTCTCTACGCCACCGACAGCTCCGGGCACATGCTCGGGCGCGATGGCCTGCCGACCACGGACCTGAATCAGGCCGTGCTCGCTTATGTGGGCTCCGTGGAGAACGACCAGGGCACGGCCATGCTCCAGGGCAGGCAGTCGGTCTATCTCGGTGTCGGCCAGCAACTGCACTTCGCCATCCAGACGCAGGAGAGCACCATCAACGATGCCCCGGCGGTGAACATCACGCAGCATGCCGATGGGTCGCTCGGGCTGAATGTCGGCGGTGTCCAGCTCAACGCCGCGAGCAACAACGTGCTGTCCGGGTCGTCCGAGATGGCCGCCGCGCAGCGCATGTACGATCTGCCCGTGGTCTACCTCCAGCATGGCCAGCAGATCGACGTGGAGGTGGCCGGAAGCGCCGCCAACACCAACCATCTCAGCTTCGTGCGGTTCGACGTCAATTTCGACAACAACGTGGACACCAGCGACCTGAGCGTCGGCGGCGTCGCCTATGGCAGCACGCCGGAATTCCATGCCGCGCTGCTTGCCAATATCGACAGCGGTTACGGCTCCGTCGCCCATGGCGGCGGCAATTTCCACGACACCACCGGCTGGACCGTGGACGGAGCTTCGGGCTTCTACGTCCCCGTGCTCGTGACCCAGTCGGGCGAGATCTTCGTGCCCGGCACGGGCAATGCGGGCGGTGCGGAATATATCCGCATGTTCGGTGAGAACACCTTCGGCTTCGAGGATCTCACCGCCGCCCAGGGCTCGGACTTCGACTATAACGACATGGTCATGAAGCTCACGCCCCATGACGGCCTGATCTGACGCTTCGTCGGCATCAGCTGAAGGAAGGCCCCGCCAAAAGCGGGGCCTTTTCTTTTTACGGCACAGGTGGGGGTGGTGGCGCGGAATGTCAGTGCGCCATGACGGGTGCGCGGCTCGTGAGCGGCTTTATTGACCAGCCGCTGCTTCATCGGTGCTGACGGCGTGAACAGGCGTTCTGGGTGGCCTGCAAGGCACAGAGCGCGTGCCCCTTGAATAGCCGCTTAAGCCCCTCTGGAAGTGCTCCAGCACGCTCTCCGTCTGGGAGAGGACTCTCCCCCCTCAGCCGGCCCTGGGTGCCTTCCAGCTGCCGCTCCGGCCGGAGCGTCCGTATCGAACAGCCCAACAAAAAAGCCCCGCCGAAGCGGGGCTTTTTTCATTTGAAGGGGAGGGGGTCAGACGGCGATGCGCTCGGCGCCCGCCATGGGCTCGCGTAGCACGTAGCCGCGACCCCAGACCGTCTCGATATAGTTCTTGCCGCCGGAAGCGTTGGCCAGCTTCTTGCGCAGCTTGCAGATGAAGACGTCGATGATCTTCAGCTCTGGCTCGTCCATGCCGCCATAGAGATGGTTCAGGAACATCTCCTTGGTGAGCGTGGTGCCCTTGCGGAGCGAGAGCAACTCCAGCATCTGGTATTCCTTGCCCGTCAGGTGCACCCGGGCCGCGTCCACCTCCACCGTCTTGGTGTCGAGGTTGACGATCAGGTCGCCGGTCTGGATTACCGATTGGGCATGGCCCTTGGACCGGCGGACGATGGCGTGGATGCGCGCCACCATCTCGTCCTTGTGGAAGGGCTTGGTGAGGTAGTCGTCGGCGCCGAAGCCGAAGCCCTTCACCTTGTCCTCGGTGCCGGCGAGGCCGGAGAGGATCAGGATGGGCGTTTTCACCTTCGCGACCCGGAGGCTGCGCAGGACCTCGAAGCCCGACATGTCAGGCAGGTTCAGGTCCAGGAGGATGATGTCGTATTCGTAGACCTTGCCGAGGTCGACGCCTTCTTCCCCGAGGTCCGTCGTATAAACATTGAAGCTCTCGGACTTCAGCATCAGCTCGATGCTTTGGGCCGTCGCACTGTCGTCCTCGATGAGCAAGACGCGCATGGCAATCCCTTTCCTCGCACCAAGTCGAAAGGCGGCAGACCGCCTTCCACGTGCTCAGGCCACAGTGTGATTCGCGATACGGATGGAGAATCGATAACCGAAACGAATTCTACCGCACAAGAGAGGTGCCGAAAAACTTTGTGCATCGCTTTGGAAGACTAGACGTCACGCCATGCACAGAGGTTTTTTGCACTCCTTGACCCTATCGCCACACTGCCCCAAGCCCGGGAGCCTCGGCCGATCTTCGAGAAAGAGAGCGAGAGCAGGCTTTCCCGCTTCGCACTGCCCCCGACGCATCGTCCGAACCATGGAGGCATCATTAATGAAGGCGGTAAACGATTGGTTTCCACGCGGAGCGCGCGGCAACTTTTTCGTCGGAAGTGGCGGGCGGTAAGGAAAGGGCAACCCGTCTGCGCCATGCTCTATGGGAAGGGCCCTTTCCGGGCCGGTGTCTCCTCGTGTGCTTCGGAGTATTGCGTTCCATGAAGTCGCGTGAACCCCTGATCCGCGCCAAGCGGTTCCAGACCGAGGATGCGCGCCGCCGCCTCGCACAGATCGACGGCATGATCGCCGAGTTCGATCGCATGGCCACCGAGCTTGAGCGCGACATTGCCTCCGAAGAGGCGCGCTCCGGCATCACCGATCCCCGGCATTTCGCCTATCCGCCGCTCGCCGCCGCCGCGCGGCAACGGAAGGAGAACCTCGCCCGCTCGGCGCAGGATCTGCGCGCCCAGCGCGACGAGGCGTTCGATGCCTTCACCGAGGCGGAGGCCCAGCTTCACCTCGCTGAAGCTGCGGGCGAACGCGAGCGCGCGGCCGAGAACGAAGCCATCGAGCGGCGCGCCGCCTGGCGCCAGAGCGAGCCCGCGCGCCTCTGAGGGCGCCGGGGCCTGCCGCTGCATATTTGCCCGCAGCTTTCATCTGCGGCGTGAACATGATTAAATCTCAATAGGATAGAAGTGGCTGCGCAGTTGGCGCCGCAGCGGCGGCCGTCGCCCCTTTTCGGCAAAGGCGGGCGACCTCGCGCAGCGCTTTAACTTGGTTAATTTCTTTTGTTAACGCAATAGGTTGGGGCGCAATCCTGAAGCTGGAATGGAGGCATGATGCCGCCGTCCGGCGTGGTGGCGTTCCTGCCGGACCGGGTGGGCCGTGACCGATCCCGAAGGACTGAAGGATCTTCTCGTCGCCGCTTCAAGCGGGGACCGGGCTGCGTTCGCGCGGCTCTATGGGCTCACAGCCCCGCGCCTCCATGGCATTGCCTTGCGCATTCTCCGGCAGGAGGATCTCGCGGCCGACGCGCTGCGGGCCGCCTTCGTCCGGCTCTGGCACGAGGCAGCATCTCTGGCGGGTGAAGATGATATTCTTACTCTTATGGTTGCGCGGGTGCGGCGCGAGGCGCTTGATGCGGCGCGCGCACGCGCTGAGAGCGGCCTGTCGCTGGAGCCTTTCGAGGTTGAGGAGGAGGTAGAGGACCCGCTCGCCAGCGACGTGCGCAGCCCTGAACTCGGCCGCCTGCTGAGCTGCCTCGGCCAATTGTCCGAGGAACGCCGTCGCATGGTGCTCCACGCTTATTATGACGGCTGGAGCAAGGAAGCCCTCTCCATTTATTGCGACGCCCCGCCCCATGCGGTGAACACCTGGATCTGGCGCAGCATCGCAGAGCTCGACGTTTGCCTGGGGCCATGAACGCCATGGAGGAGCTGCGCCGCACCGCCGCCGAATATGTGCTGGGCACGCTCGATGCGGACCAGCGGGCGGCCGTGCGCGAGTGGATGGCGGCCGACCCGGACTTCGCCGCCTTGGTGCGCCTGTGGGAAACGCGCTTCGCGCCGCTCCACGAACTCTCCGCCAGCGCACGACCCCCCGCCGGCCTGCTGGACGAAATCCTGGCCGCTCTACCGTCTGCCGAAACGGTAGCTGAGTCGGAATCGCAGGCTGATGACGCCATCATCGCATCGCAGCCGGAGCCCGGCCCGGTTTCGCCGCCCGAGGCTGAGCCGGTGTCCACGCCCGAGCCTCCTGCGGAGACGGCGGACGGGCAGGGCGCCAGCGGACCCGTTCCCGTTGTGCTGGCCGCCGAGGAGAAGCCGGAAGTTGTGGCGGCCGAAGCCGCCGAGGCGGAGCTTGAGGTGCCCGACCAGTCGCGGCCGGAATCTCCCGAGCCCGACGCTGAGGTTTCCGTTCCGGAAATTCCGGTGATGGAGGAGCGGCCGGACACAATCGAGGAGGCGAAGGACACGCCGCAGGCCGAGGCACCTGCTGTCGAAGCGCCGGCGCTTGCCTCCGAAGCCCCGCTTTTCCCGCCGGCTCCCCGGGGTCCTCCGCCGGAGCCGATCCCGGAACCTGCGGAACCGCGCAATCCCTGGCGCGTGCTGAGCGGCGTGCTCATGCTGGCGATCCTTCTGGGCGGCACGGCCCTCGTTTATCGGGAAATCCACCGGCCGATCGAGAAGCCCGCGCCACCCCCGCCGGCCGCGCCGCCCCCGGCGCCCGAAGTGAAGCAGAGCAACGGCCCGGATTTCTTCGCCGTACTCCATCCCCAGCCCATGGACGGGGTCGCCCTCACGCTGGATCCGGACACGAGCGAGGTGGCGGTGCTCCAGCTTCCGGCCGCCGCGCCGGAGGGCATGCGCTATAACCTCTGGGTCACGTCGGAGGCGCTGGGGACGCGGCGCATCGCCATGTTCCGGGAGACCGGGACGATCCGGTCCGAGGAATTGTCATCCATCGGCCGGGCGGGGCTCTCCGATGCCATGCTGCGGCTGACGCTGGAGCCGGAGGCGCTGGACACCTCCGAGCCCACCGGCGAGACGGTCTTTTCCGGCAAGGCGGTGCCGCAATAGGCGCGCCGTTCCATCGCAGCCCGCTTTCGTGCATAAGGCCGCTCGCATGATTTCCCGCCGGATTTCCCCATGACCGCCGCCGTCGCCGTCCAAGATGCCGTCAAGACCTTCGGCCCCCACCGGGCGCTTGCCGGAATCTCGCTGGACGTGCAGCCGGGCGAGCTGGTGGCGCTGCTGGGTCCCTCGGGCTCGGGCAAGACCACCTTGCTGCGGGTGGTGGCGGGGCTTGAGGAACTGGATTCGGGCTGCGTGAGGCTGGATGGCGTGGACGCGTCCACGGTGCCGGTGCGCTTTCGCGGCATCGGCTTCGTGTTCCAGCACTATGCCCTGTTCCGGCACATGACGGTCGCAGACAACATCGCCTACGGCCTGCGCTCGCGCCAACGCGCCACGCGCCCGCCCGAGGCGGAGGTCCGCCGGAAGGTGGAGGAGCTGCTGGTCCTGATCCAGCTCGAAGGCTTCGGTCGGCGCCTTCCGGCCCAGCTCTCCGGCGGCCAGCGCCAGCGCGTGGCGCTCGCCCGCGCGCTCGCCATCGAGCCCAAGGTGCTGCTGCTGGACGAGCCCTTCGGGGCGCTCGACGCGCTGGTGCGCAAGGAATTGCGCGCCTGGCTGCGCCATCTGCACGAGCAGACCGGCCACACCACCTTGTTCGTCACCCACGACCAGGAGGAAGCGCTGGAACTGGCCGACCGCGTTGTGGTCATGAGCCAGGGCCGCATCGAGCAGGTGGGCACCCCCGACGATGTCTATGACCGGCCCGCCTCTCCGGAGGTGTTCGGCTTCATGGGGGAATCGAGCCGGTTCGAGGTGGAGGTGTCCGAAGGGCTGGCGCGCGTCGGCGGACAGGTGGTGGCGGCCGCCACCGAGCCGGTGGCCGACGGCCCCGGAATGCTGTTCGTGCGGCCCCACGACATCACCGTCTCAATGCCCGGCACGCCGGGAGCGGAAGGGACCGTGCTGGGCTTCCGCCGCCACGGCGCGACGCGCCTTCTGGAGGTGGAAGTGGGCGGCGGCCGGGTCGAGGCCAATATCGCCCCCACGGTGCGGGTGCCCAACGGCGCGAAGGTTTCGGTGCGGCTCGACCGGGCGCGGCTGTTCCCGCGCGCGGGCGGGGCGGTGGACTGCCGCCCGCCGCGCGCCCATCAGGTGGGCGAATACGCCATCTGAAGTTTGCGCTGCGGCGACGCTGAGCTTGCACTTCGCCCCTCGGCGAGGGTATCGGAACCCGGCGCCCCGCGCCGGACGCGCCGCGAGGCGGCTTCCCGGTGCCGAGGGCCTTGGGAGGTCCCATGAGCGACGACCCTCTGTCCCCGCGGCCCGTCGACCGGGCGCTGGACCCGTCCTTCCGTTTCGGCCAGTCCATGGAGCCCAATTATTCCGGCGCCACCTCGTTCCTGCGCCGGCGCTACGCCAAGGATGGCGGCGGCGCGGAAGTCGTGGTGTGGGGCATCCCCCTCGACGTCACCGTCTCCAACCGCCCCGGCACGCGCTTCGGGCCCCGGGCGATCCGCACCGCGTCCGAGATCATGGACGGTGACCCGTTCTACCCCTTCAACATCGACCCGTTCGAGCAGATGGAAGTGGCGGACGCCGGCGACTGCGTGTTCGATTACGGCCTGCCTTACAGTATCCCCGGCGCCATCGAGGCGCAGGCCAAGGCGCATTATGCGCGCGGCAGCCACCTCGTGACCCTGGGCGGCGACCATTTCCTCACCTATCCCATGCTGAAGGCCCTGGTGGACCGCATCGGCGAGCCCGTGGCTCTGGTGCAGTTCGACGCGCACCAGGACACCTGGGACGATGACGGCACGCGGGTCGACCACGGGACCATGATCACGCGGGCGGTGAAGGACGGTCTGCTGCGCGTCGACCGCTCGGTGCAGGTGGGCATCCGCACCCACGCGCCCCAGACCTTCGGCATCGACGTGGTGCACGGCTTCGTGGCCGGAGAGATGGGGCCGCGCGCGCTCGCCCAGCACATCATCGAGCGGGTGGGCGATGCCCCCGTCTACGTGACCTTCGACATCGACGCCCTCGACCCGGCCTTCGCCCCCGGCACCGGCACGCCGGTCTGCGGCGGGCTGACGTCGCGGGAGGCCATCTCCTGCCTGCGCCTTCTGGGCGGCCTCAATTTGAAGGGCTTCGACGTGGTCGAGGTCTCCCCGCCCTATGACCATGCGGAGATCACCGCGCTGGCGGGGGCGAGCCTTGCGGCCTGCTATCTCGGCCTCCTCGCCGAGCGCAAGGCGAAGGGCCTTTCCCTCAAGCCTTAGGCTCACGAAAGGCTGGGTAATGGCCACAGCGCGCTACGCGTTCGTTTTCCCCATCGCGGCGGTCAGCCTCGCCGCGGTGGGTTCGTTCCTGCACATCGAGGTCTCGGACCTCATGGCGGTCGTCTCCACGGTGCTGCTGCTGGGCACGGCCTTCTCGGCCGTGCAGCACGCCGAGCGCATGTCGGCAAGGCTCGGCCAGCCCTACGGCACCCTGGTGCTCACCTTCTCGGTGACGCTCATCGAGGTGTCGGTGCTGGTCTCGCTGATGATGAACGGCACCAACAACCCGACCCTGGCACGCGAGGCGGTGCTCTCGACGGTGATGTTCGTGCTGACCGGGGTGGTGGGCATCTGCCTGCTTCTCGGGGGCCTGCGCCACCATGAGCAGGAGATCCGCCAGCAGGGCGTCGCCGGCTATCTCTCCGTCATCATCGCCATCTCGGTCCTCGCCCTGATCCTGCCCGACCAGACCTGGGCGGGCCTGCAGGGGGCGACCACCCAGGTGGACGTCATCTTCATCATGATCGCCGTCGTGCTGCTCTACGGCTCGTTCCTCTTCATGCAGACGGTGCGCCACAAGGCGCATTTCCTGGAAGGCGAGGAGGAGGCGCACAGCCGGCCGACCGGGCGGCAGACGCTCGTCGCCGTCGTTTTCCTGCTGCTCAGTCTTGTGGGCGTGGTGTCGCTCTCGAACCATGTCGCCGGCGGGGTCGAGCATCTGCTCTCCCAAATGCCGCTGGCGGATCCCGATGCGGTGATCGGCGCAGTAGTGGTGGCCATGCTGCTGCTGCCGGAGACCATCACCGCGGTGCGGGCGGCGCGGCGCAACCATCTCCAGCGGGCGCTGAACACCGCGCTTGGCTCGGCGCTGGCCACCATCGGCCTCACCATGCCGGCCATGGTGGCCATCGGCTTCATCATCGACAAGCAGGTGGAGCTCCGGCTTGAGCCCGAGGACCGCGTGCAGCTTCTGCTGGCGCTGATCCTCTCCGTCGTCAGCTTCGGCACGGGGCGCACGAACGCGCTGACCGGGCTCGTGCATGTGGTTCTGTTCCTGGTCTATGTGATGACCCTGTTCTCCCCTTAAGGCGCGGCGATAGGCGGCGGGGGAGGGGCGGTGGACACCGCGCGGGCGTGGTGGCATGGTCCGGCCAGATCGAGCGAGGCAAGGTCCCGTGAAAGAATTCCTGCTTTATATCTTCGCCTGGTGGCAGAAGGCGACGCCCGGCACGCTGCTGTGGACCCGCCGCTACGGCGAGCTGGTGGGCGAGGACGAATTCGGGAATCGCTATTACCGCACCCGCAACGGCGAGATCGACCCGACCCTCGGCTTCGAGCGCCGCTGGGTGCTCTATAACGGCTATGCCGAGGCGAGCACGATTCCTCCCGGCTGGTATGGCTGGATGCATCACCGCACCGATGTGCCGCCGCCCAGCGACACCTACACGCCCCGCGTTTGGGAGAAGCCGCACCGGCGCAATTATACCGGCTCGCCGCAGGCCTATCGGCCCAAGGGCTCGGTTCTGGCCGGCCGCGCCCGGCCGCGCGTGACGGGCGACTACAAGGCCTGGACGCCCGGCGAGTAATCGCCCGGCCGCAAGGTCATCAGGCCAGCGCGCCGTCCTCCGCCCTCGCAAGGCCGCAATGCGGGTGTTAACGGGCCTGACGGGGCGCTCCCAGCCCCGGAGCGCCACGGCGCTTTCCGGCCATGCACGTCTCAGGTCCGTCCCTTCATGGCGAAGTCCCGTTCCGCGCTTTTCCTGATCCTGGCCATGGTCGCTGCGGCGCCTGCGTCGGCGCAATACAACGTGCCGGTCCAGTCGGCCCCGCTCGCCCCGCCCGCCGGCATTCCCAGCGCGCCGCCCGCGGGCATGTCCACCACGGCCCCGCCGCCTTCCGGCCGCCAGCAGCCGCCGCCCGGCGCGCCGCGTCCCGGCGCGCGTGATGCCTTTCCGGGCCCCGCGCCCGCGGCGCCGCCGCCCACGACCACCACCGCCGCGCCACCCGCCGCGGGAACACCGTCCCCGGCCGGCGCGCCCGGCGCGGACAGCGATGTTGTTGTGGTGCAGCCGCCGGCCGAGAAGATCGCAAACCCCACCGCCGTCTATGCCGGGCTCGATAAGATCACCGGCCGCATCACCTCGTTTGAGGTTGGCATGGGCGAGACCGTTCAGTTCGGCGCGCTCCAGGTGACGCCGCGCGCGTGCTACACGCGCCCGCCCACCGAGCCGACCAATACGACGAGCTTCACGGAAGTGAACGAGATCACCCTGAAGGGCGAGGCGAAGCGCATCTTCACCGGGTGGATGTTCGCCTCAAGCCCCGGCCTTCACGGGGTGGAGCACCCGATCTTCGACGTCTGGCTGACCAACTGCAAGGCAACGCCGCCGTCCACGGTCAAGTCGGCGGGCCAGAAGTAGAAGTCGCCTTCGGCGTCCAGCGCCTGCTCCAGCATGCGGTGATATTGCCGCCGGCTCACCTCGACCGCGCCGAAGCCGGAGAGGTGGGAGGTGACGAACTGGGTATCCAGCAGCCGGAAACCGCCCGCCTTCAGCCGCGCCACCAGATGGACGAGGGCCACCTTGGAGGCGTCCCGCTCGGTGTGGAACATGCTCTCCCCGAAGAACGCCCCGCCGAGACGCACCCCGTAGAGCCCGCCCACGAGACGCCCGTCTCGCCAAGCTTCCACCGTGTGGCAGCGCCCGCGCTGGAACAGCGCCCCGTAGAGGGCGCGGATGCGGGTATTGATCCAGGTCTTGCTCCGGCCTTCCTGCGGCGCCGCGCAGCCGTCGATGACCCCGTCGAAATCGCTGTCGATGCGGATCTCGAACCGCCCTGAGCGCACCGTGCGGGCGAGGCGTGCGGGAATGTGGAAGGCGTCCAGCGGAATGATGCCGCGCCGCTCCGGCTCGATCCAATAGAGGCCGGGATCCTCGGCGCTCTCGGCCATGGGAAAGATACCGCAGGCATAGGCCTTCAGCAGCACTTCGGGCGTGATCTCGACGATATGGTCGTGCGGTCGGCTCATGGCGTCATGACATTAGCACGCGCGGGGCGGCGGGATGTGGCGCTTTGACGCCGGGTTGCAAGGGCAACCTCACGAGTTGGCTCCGCGCCTTGTCCGGCGTGGTCCGGAGCCTCGGCGGAGAGCTGCAGATTCCACGTAGTCTTTTTGTCATGGACGCGCTGTACTGCCTTGTAAAGCTACACAATACCTCTTCCACCGTTGCGAGCGGGACCTGCCCATGCTCTTCCAGCCTGCCGCCGTCGGCAACGCCCCCGCCTCGGTCCGCCCCCGTTTCTTCAGCGCTTTCGACCTCTTCGCCTTCGCCGTCGTGTTCGGCCTGCTGGCCATGTTCACCCATGGCACCGAGCAGGCCTTGATCCCGATCAGCCAGATGGAGCAGACGCCCATCTCGCTCGATCCGTCGTCGCTGCCTGAATACGCGTTGCGCACCACGCTGCGCATGCTCGCGGCCATCGTCGCCTCGCTGATCTTCACCTTCATCTATGGCGCGATCGCGGCCAAGAGCCGGCGCGCGGAGATGGTGCTGATCCCCATCCTCGACATCCTCCAGTCCGTGCCGGTGCTGGGCTTCCTCTCCTTCACCGTGCTGTTCTTCATGGGCCTGTTCCCGGGTCAGGTGCTGGGGGTGGAGTTCGCGGCGGTGTTCGCCATCTTCACCGCCCAGGCGTGGAACATGACCTTCAGCTTCTACCAGTCGCTGAAGACATTGCCGCACGACCTCGAGGAGGTGTCGGAGAGCTTCCACCTCACCGGCTGGCAGCGCTTCTGGCGGCTGGAAGTGCCGTTCTCCATGCCGGGCCTGGTGTGGAACACCATGATGTCCATGTCCGGCGGCTGGTTCTTCGTGGTGGCCTCCGAGGCCATCACCGTGGGCTCCACCACCATCACCCTGCCGGGCATCGGCGCCTACGTCTCCACGGCCATCGACCAGCGCAACCTCACCGCGGTCGCCTGGTCGGTCTTCGCCATGCTGATCATCATCCTGATCTACGATCAGCTTCTGTTCCGCCCGCTGGTGGCGTGGGCCGAAAAGTTCCGCTTCGAGCAGTCCGCCGGCGCCCCGCCGCCCAAATCCTGGGTGCTGGACCTCGTCAAGCGCGCCCATCTTTTCCAGTTCGTTCTCTCTCCCCTCGGCGCGCTGGCGCGCACCCTCGGGCGCATGCCGCTGGCCTTGCCGGTGCCCGTGCCGCGGCAGGTGGGGGCGGCATGGTCCAGCAAGACCATGGACAAGATCTGGACGGGTCTGGTCATCGCCGCCGCCTGCTACAGCGTGTGGCTCATCGTGAAATTCGTGGGCAGCGAGGTGGCGCTCTCCGAAGTGTTCCACGTGGTCTGGCTCGGCTTCCTCACGCTCATCCGCGTGGCGGTGCTGATCTTCCTCGCCTCGCTCATCTGGGTGCCCATCGGCGTGTGGATCGGCCTGCGCCCGAAGGTGGCGACCGCGGTGCAGCCCGCCGCCCAGTTCCTCGCGGCCTTCCCGGCCAACATCATCTTCCCGTTCGCCGTAGTGGCCATCGTCCATTTCGGGCTCGACCCGAACGTCTGGCTCTCGCCGCTGATGGTGCTGGGCACCCAGTGGTACATCCTGTTCAACGTGATCGCCGGCGCGAGCGCCTTCCCCACCGACATGAAGGAGGCCGCCGCCTCCTTCCACATCCGGGGCTGGCACTGGTGGACCAAGGTGATCCTGCCCGGCATCTTCCCCTATTACGTGACCGGCGCGCTCACCGCCTCCGGCGGCTCCTGGAACGCCTCCATCGTCGCGGAGGTGGCAAGCTGGGGCAACACCACCCTGCGCGCCGAGGGCCTCGGGGCCTATATCGCCGATGCCACCACGGCGGCCGATTATCCGCGCATCACGCTCGGCATCGCCGTCATGTCGCTCTATGTCATCGCCTTCAACCGCACCCTGTGGCGCCCGATGTTCTCGTTCGCGGCGCGCCGGCTGCGCCTCGATTGAGGAGACCGCACGATGCTCGAAACCACCGCTCCCGCAGCCGGTCCGCTGCTCGAGGTCTCCCATGTGGTCCAGTCCTATCGCAAGGGCGATGGCAACAACCGCATCCTGGTGCTGGATGACGTCTCCCTCTCCATCAAGGAAGGCGAGATCGTCGGCCTGCTGGGCCGCTCCGGCTCGGGCAAGTCCTCGCTCCTGCGCATCATTTCCGGCCTGACCGAGCCTTTCGCCGGCGAGGTCATGTGGCGCGGGCAGAAGATCGACGGGCCCGCCAAGGGCATCTCCATGGTCTTCCAGACCTTCGCCCTCTTCCCCTGGCTCACCGTGCGCCAGAACGTGGAGATCGGCCTGGAGGCCATGGGCATCGACGCCGCCGAGCGCCGCAAGCGTGCCGAGCAGGCCATCGACCTCATCGGCCTCGGCGGCTTCGAGAGCGCCTATCCCAAGGAATTGTCCGGCGGCATGCGCCAGCGCGTGGGCTTTGCCCGGGCGCTGGTGGTGCATCCCCGCCTCATGCTCATGGACGAGCCCTTCTCGGCCCTCGACGTGCTCACCGCCGAGACCCTGCGCACCGACATCATCGATCTGTGGATGGAAGGGGCGCTGCCCATCAAGTCCATCCTCATCGTCACCCATAACATCGAGGAGGCGGTGCTCATGTGCGACCGCGTCCTCATCTTCTCCTCCAATCCCGGCCGTGTGGGCTTCGAGATGCCCATCACCTTGCCCCATCCGCGCGACCGCCAGGCGCCGGAGTTCCGGGCGCTGGTGGAGGAGATCTATGCGCGCATGACCAATCGCGACGGCCCCGGCGCGCCGCTCCACACAGGCCCCGCATCCCATGCGGACGTGACGCTGACCACGCACCTCACGCCCATCTCCACCAATATCCTCGCCGGCCTCCTCGAAGAGTTGGCGGACCCGCCCTATAACGGCCGGGCCGATCTGCCGGAACTGGCCGACAGCCTGCATTTGCCGGCGGACGAACTTTTCCCCGTGGCCGAAACCCTGTCCATGCTGCGCTTCGCCGACGTGGCCGGCGGCGACATCCTCATCACCGATCTCGGCCGCGAATTCGTGGGCGCGGACGTGGAGCCGCGCAAGAAGCTGTTCGCCAAGCAGCTTCTGGCCCACATCCCGCTCGCCGCCCATATCCGCCATGTGCTGGAGGAGCGCCCGAGCCACAAGGCGCCCTGGTCGCGCTTCGCCGACGAGCTTGAGGACCACATGTCCGAGGACTTCGCCGAGGAGTGCCTGCGCGCCGTGGTGAGCTGGGGCCGCTATGGCGAGACGTTCGTCTATGACGAGCAGACCCGGCAGTTCAGCCTGGAAGAGGAAGAGTGAGGCGCGGTAGGGCCGGTCGACACTCATTCGTCCGGACGAGAGTGTAAAGCGCCGTCATGCCCGGGCTTGTCCCGGGCATCCACGTCTCTCCCTTAGCTCGCACCTAGCGGAGCCTCGTGGATGGCCGGGACAAGCCCGGCCATGACGCAGGAGAGACGGCAAACCCGCTCATTGCTGAATGTCGATCAGGCGCCGTGAAAGTCACGCCCCGGGCATGACGAAAGCGAGCCTCAGCCGGCCTTCTTCTCCGGATGCTCCGCCAGGAAGTGCTCCAGCCAGTGGATGTCGTACTGGCCTTCCGCGATGGCCTTGGTGCGCACCAGCGTGCGGAACAATGGCAGGGTGGTGTCGATGCCGTCCACCACGAACTCATCCAGCGCCCGCCGCAGCCGCATGAGACACTCGTCTCGCGTCTTTCCGTGGACGATCAGCTTCCCCACCAGCGAGTCGTAATGGGGCGGGATCGAATAGCCCTGGTAGGCATTGCTGTCGACGCGGATGCCGAGGCCGCCGGGCACGTGATAGTGGGTGATGCGCCCCGGTGAGGGGCGGAACGTGGTGGGGTGCTCGGCGTTCACGCGGCATTCGATGGCATGGCCCTCGAACACCACATCCTCCTGCCTGAGGTTCAGCGGCTCGCCTGCGGCGACGCGGATCTGCTCGTTGATGAGGTCGATGCCGGTGACCATCTCGGTGACGGGATGCTCCACCTGGATGCGGGTGTTCATCTCGATGAAGTAGAAATTCCCGTCCTCATAGAGGAACTCCACCGTGCCGACGCCGAGATAATTCATGTCGCGCATGGCTTTGGCGACGGTCTCGCCGATCTCGGCGCGCTGGGCCGGGGTGATGACCGGGGAGGGGGCCTCCTCCCACACCTTCTGGTGCCGGCGCTGGAGCGAGCAGTCGCGCTCGCCCAGATGGATGGCATGGCCGCGCCCGTCGCCCAGCACCTGCACCTCGATGTGGCGCGGCTTGGCGAGGTATTTTTCCAGATAGACCGCATCGTCCCCGAAGGCGGCCTTGGCTTCTGAGCGGGCGGTGGAGAGGGCCTGGGAGAGGTCGTCGGCGGTCATCGCCACCTTCATGCCCCGCCCGCCGCCGCCGGCGGCCGCCTTCACAAGCACCGGAAAGCCGATCTCGGCCGCCACGCGCTGGGCTTCCTCATCCGAGGTGATGCCACCGTCCGAGCCGGGCACCACCGGGATGCCGAGCCGCTGGGCGGTCTTCTTGGCCTCGATCTTGTCGCCCATGATGCGGATGTGCTCCGCCTTGGGGCCGATGAAATGGATGTTGTGATCCTTCAGGATCTCGGCGAAGCGGGCATTTTCCGCCAGGAAGCCGTAGCCGGGATGCACCGCGTCCGCGCCCGTGATCTCGCAGGCGGCGAGCAGCGAGGGCACGTTGAGGTAGCTCTCGCGCGCTGGGGGCGGGCCGATGCACACGCTCTCGTCCGCAAGGCGCACATGCATGGCGTCGGCGTCGGCCGTGGAATGCACGGCAACGGTGGCGATGCCCAGCTCCTTGCAGGCGCGCAGGATGCGCAGGGCGATCTCGCCGCGATTGGCGATCAGGATTTTCTTGAACATGGGCGCCGCCTGCCTTCACCTGCGCCGGTGCTTGGGGCGAACCGCCCGCACCGGGAATTTTCTTCACTCACTCGATGACGAGCAGCGGCTCGCCATATTCCACCGGCTGGCCGTTCTCCACGAGGATGCGGGTCACGGTGCCGGTGCGGGGCGCCGGAATGGCGTTCATGGTCTTCATGGCCTCGATGATGAGGATCGTCTGGCCTTCCTTCACGCTGGCGCCCAGCTCCACGAACGCGGCCGCGCCGGGTTCGGGTGCCAGATAGGCCGTGCCCACCATGGGCGAGGCCACCACGCCGGGATGCTTCGAGAAATCCGTGGCCGCGTGGCTCACCGGTTCGACAACCGGACCGGCCACGGCCGCATGCGGAGCGGCGTTATAGATGGGCGCCGGCGCCGCGATGGTCACGGGCGCGGGCGTGCGGACCACACGGATGCGCAGCGCGTCGTGCTGCACCTCGATCTCGGTCAGGTCGCTGTCGGACAGGAGTTGGGCGATCTCGCGCACGAGAGCCGAATCGATAGGGGGCTTGTTGCTTTTCATCATGGTGTTTGCGATCGCGCGGCGGGCACGGCCGAGCAAGGGCTCCTTAGGGAAAGGCGGGTCATGCGGCATCCGGCCTCGTCGCCGCCAGAGCGGCGATGCCGAGGACGTAGCTCTGCGGGCCGAAACCGCAGATCACGCCGCGCGCAACTGGAGAGAGATAGGAGTGATGCCGGAAGGCTTCCCGGGCGAACACATTGGAAAGGTGGACCTCGACCGTGGGCACGCCCGCCGCGCCGATGGCGTCTCGCAGGGCAACCGAGGTGTGGGTGTAGGCGCCAGCATTCAGCACGATGCCAAGCGCGCCGCGCGCCGCATGGATCTGCTCCACCAGCTCGCCCTCGTGATTGGTCTGGCGGAAAACCACGTCCAGTCCATGGGTGGCGGCGGCGTTGCGGCACAGGGCCTCGATGTCGGCGAGCGTCGTCGTGCCGTAAACCCCCGGCTCGCGCGTGCCGAGCAGGTTCAGATTGGGTCCGTTGAGGACATGGACGACGTGATCGGACATCCGTGCATAAAAGCCTGGAGCGGCATCGTCCTCGGCGAGGACAATGCGTCTCGAATCATGGCCGGCGGTCCTCCGCCGGTGCCGGCAGCGCCGGGCGAGCGTTTATAGGGGGAGCGCGGCGTCATGAAAAGCCGTTGCGCGCAAAGGCCTGTGGGTCGCGCCCGTTTCCACCCGTTACCGCTCCCCCTCCCCTTGCGGGGGGAGGGGACAGCAGCAATCTCGGTTCGACCCGTTCAGTTGGACTTGGGCTTGCGCTGGGCGTCGACCGTGGCCTTGAGCTTGTCGTAGCCCACCGAGCCGATCACCACCTCGTCGCCGATGATGAAGCTCGGCGTGCCGTTGAGGCCGAGCGCCTGGGCGATCTTCATGCTCTCGTCCAGCGTCGCGTTGAGCTCGGGCGAGGTGGCCACCTTCTGGATGGCGGCCGGGTCGATGCCCACGTCCTTGGCGGCCTGGAGCGCCTTGGCGCGATCGGCCTGCCCGCGGATGCCGAGGAGCGCATCGTGAAAGGCGAGGTATTTTTCCGGGGCGACCATGCGCACCGCCACCGCCACCTGCGCGGCCTCAACGGAGCCTGGGCCGAGGACCGGGAATTCCTTGAAGATCACCTTCAGGTTCGGGTCCTTCTTGATCAGCTTGTCCACGTCGGCCAGCGCCTGCTTGCAGTAGCCGCAATTGTAATCGAAGAACTCCACCAGGGTGACGTCGCCCTTCGGGTTGCCCACCACGACGCCGCGCGGCGAATCGAAGACGAGGCCCTTCATCTCGGAGAGCGCCTTGCCACGGCCTTCCGCTTCCTGCGCCTGCTGCTTCTTTTCAAGCTCGCCGATGACCTCCTGGAGGACTTCCGGATTCTTCATCAGATAGTCGCGCACCACGGTGCCGATCTCGGCCTTCTCGGCGTCGGTGAAGGCGGCGGCGGGGGTGAGCGTCGCGGCCATGGCGCCGAAGGCGGCGGCAAAGGCGAAGGCGGCGCGGGGGCCGGAGCGGAACATGGTGGTCTCCTTGAGGAAAAGGGTCATTGAGGCTTGGGCGGCTTGAAGTTGAGGATGTCGTCCGCCTTCAGCCAGCCCGGCGTGCCGGGCTTGAAGGTCTGGCGGGCCCGGGCGGCCAGCTCCTGGCCGGTGCGGTACTGGCCCGCCGCCATGAGGCCCTGGGCGGAGGCAAGGTCTGCATTCGCGGTGTCGCCCTTGCGGCCATAGGCCATGGCCAGCGAGCGCCAGCCTTCCACGGAATCGGGATCGCGCTGCGTGGCGCGGACCAGCTCGCTGATCGCCTCGTCGTTATAGGCCGGGTTGCCGGACTGGACCAAAGCCTGGCCGAGCATGGCGCGGATCAGCGCATTGCCGCCGGTCATGGCCACCGCCTGGCGCAGCGGCGCGATCGCCTGTCCCGCGCGGCCCGATTCCAGCAGCGCCTGGCCCTTCAGCTCCTGGAAATAGGGGTTGCCCGGTTCCTTGGCGATGAGCGCGTCGATCTTGCCCACCGCCTCGTTCACATTGCCGAAGCGGTAGGCCGAGATGGCGCGGGCATATTGGGCGGCGAGCGACGTGTCGGAGATGGGATAGCGGCGATAGACCGCGTCCGGCCGCTCCATGAAGCCGAACAGCTTCGCCCGCATGAGGTCGTGCCGGGCCTGGAGGGCAGGGGGATCCTTGGAGTTGTAATAGGGGCTCGCCTTCGCCAGTTCCTCAAGCGCCGCGATGCGCTCGCGCGCCATGGGATGGCTCAGGAGGTAGGGATCGACCCTTTGGCTGAGGAAGAGCTGGTCGTTCTGGAAGCGCTGGAAGGTCTCCAGCATACCCTTGGCGGACTGGTGGGTCTCGTTGAGGTATTTCACGGCGGAACGGTCGGCCGCCTGCTCCTCGCCGCGCTGGTAGGAGAGCAAGGAGCGGCGGATCATCTCCTGCGGTGCGCTGATGGCGCCCGCCGCCGCATTGCCGATATTGGTGCCGCTGGCGCCGGCGGCAGCACCCGCCGCGACGCCCGCACCTGCCAGCAGCATGGCGACGATGGCCATGGTCTGCGCGCCCGCCAGCTGCTCGCGCATGCGCGCGAGATGCCCGCCGGCGATATGGCCGGTCTCGTGGGCGAGCACGCCGATGATCTGGTTCGGCGTGTCCGCATCCATCAGCGCGCCGGCATTGATGAAGATGCGCTTCCCGTCGGCCACGAACGCATTGTAGGAGCGGTCACCGATGATGGTGACCTCCACATTCTGCTGGGCGAGCCCCGCCACCTTCAGCACGGGGCGGGTATAATCGCGCAGAAGGTTCTCGATCTCGGCATCGCGGATGATCTTCGGGCGCGGGCCGCTCTGCCGCTGCTCCTGGGCGTTCACGCCATGGAGGGGCAACCACAGGGCCGCCAGCAGCGTCAGGCCCCGCGCCGCGCGCATTGCAATGGTCGAAACCCCACTCATCGGCCGCAATGCGTCTCCATTCCGGGCCTGGCGCAACCGCCGCCGCTCGAATCCACCCTTGGCGCCCAGGGGCGCACGGGGTACGAGACGAAGGAACACAGGCCGGCCCCACGGGTCAATGCGCCCCGCATTCACGTTAGGGCGAAGGGCCTACCCACAGCGCGAATGCGGCGGCAGCACGGCGACGCCGGCAGGATTGAACGCCATGAACCTCTCCCCCCACATCCGCAGCCTTGCTTCCGGCCGCAGCGCGGTGGCGCCCTTCATCGTCATGGACGTGATGGAGCATGCCGCGCGGCTGGAGCGCGCTGGCGCGCATGTGATCCATATGGAAGTCGGCCAGCCGGCCGCGCCCGCGCCGCTGTGCGCGCGCCGCGCCGCCGCCGCCGCGCTGGAGCGCGGGCAACTGGGCTATACGGCGGCGCTGGGCATTCCCTCGCTGCGCGCGCGCATCGCGCGGCATTACGGGGAGGCGCATGGGCTGGCGCTCGACCCGGAGCGCGTGGTGGTGACCAGCGGCTCCTCCGCCGGCTTCATCCTGGCCTTCCTCGCTCTGTTCGAGGCGGGAGACCGGGTGGCCATCGCCGCGCCGGGCTATCCGCCCTATCGGCACGTGCTCTCCGCGCTCGGCTGCGAGCCGGTGCTGATCGAGACCCGCGCCGAGGACCGTTTCGCACTGACGCCGGAGAGGCTGATCGCCGCCCACCGGGAGAAGCCGCTGGCCGGCGTGCTCGTGGCGAGCCCGGCCAATCCCACCGGCACCATGATGGACCGCCCGGCTCTGGTGGCGCTGCATGCCTGCGCCCGCGACCTCGGCCTGCGCTTCATCTCGGACGAGATCTATCATGGCCTCGATTATGCGTTCCCGGCGGTGAGCGCGGCCGAGATCGCCGACGACGTGGTGGTGATCAATTCCTTCTCGAAATATTTCTGCATGACCGGCTGGCGGGTCGGCTGGATGGTGGTGCCGCCGGACCTCGCCCGCACCATGGAGCGCCTTCAGCAGAATCTCTCCATCTCCGTGCCCACCCTCTCCCAGATCGCCGCCGAGGCGGCCTTCGACGGGCGCGAGGAGATGGAGGCCATCAAGCACGGCTATGAGGAGAACCGCCGCATCCTGGTGGAAGGCCTGCCCAAGGTGGGGCTCGACCGCTTCCTGCCCGTGGATGGCGCCTTCTATCTCTATGCCGACGTCTCCCGCTTCACGGGCGATTCCGCCGCCTTCGCCTCGCGCCTGCTCGATGCCGCCCATGTGGCGGCGACGCCGGGGATCGATTTCGACCCGTTCCGAGGAAAGCAGTTTCTGCGCTTCTCTTATGCCGGCTCGGCAGAGGATATGCGCGCGGCGGTGGAGCGGATCGGGGTGTTCCTGAAGGCGGAGTAGGGAAGCAGCTTCCCATAAGTGCGCCCTTGTCCTGCACAAGCGAAAGCGAAGCTTGAGCGCAGATGCGGGACCCAGCGCAGGACTCCGGCGAAGCCGTCACCCCGCGACCAGCGCCCTCACGCCTCCGCTGCGTAGCAGCGAAGGCTCATTGAAGCGCCTTCGGCGGATTCTTGCGCTGGGTCCCGGGTTGCATTCCACGCCTTCGGCGTTCCATGCCCCCAGGACAAACAGGTGCGCGGGGAGGGAAGACCTCACACCCCCAAAAACGTCAGCTCCGTCTCGTCATAGCGGCGCTGTTCCAGCACCTCGAACCCGTCCGGCACTACGAAGGCGCCGGCCTTCTCCTCCACCACCACCAGCGCGTCCGGCGCGAGCCATCCCCCCTGGCGGGCCGAAAGCAGCGCCGCCTCGGCGAGGCTTTTGCCATAAGGCGGGTCGCAGAAGATGAGGGAATAGGCGTCCCCCGGCGGGCAGTCGCCGAGCTTCGTGGCGTCGCGCCGGAAGATGCGGGTGGTGCCGGTGAGTCCCAGCGCCTCCACATTCTCGCGGATCAGCGCGCGGGCCTCCACCGCCTCCTCCACGAACAGAGCGAAGGCCGCGCCGCGCGAGATGGCCTCGATGCCGAGCGCGCCCGTGCCGGCGAACAGGTCCAGCACCCGCGCACCGTCGGCGGCGTCGCCATAGGCATGGGCCAGCACGTTGAAGAGGGCTTCCCGCAGCCGGTCGGAGGTGGGGCGGGTCGCCTGGGAGGAGGGGGCTTTCAGCGCCCGCCCCCTCAAGCTACCGCCGACGACGCGCATGGTTCAGGTGCGCTTGCGCGGACCGGCGGGCTTGCCGCCACGCGGCGGGCCGGACCGCTTCGGTCCGCCAGCCTTGGGCCCTGCGCCTTTTGCACCACCCCGGGGGGCGCCGCTCCTTGGACCGCCTTTCGGCGGGCCCTTGGGGCCGCTGCGTTCACGCGGCGGACCATCGCCACGGGGCTCGCGATCGATGAAGCCGACATTCTCGCCGCGCCGTTCCCCGCGCGGCTTTCCGCCGGCAGGCCGCGCCTTGGGGCCGGCACCGCGCGAGGGCGGTCCGGAACGTTCCCGACGCTCTTCCCGCTGGCCTTCGGGACGCTCCTCACGCCAGGGCCGGAAGTCCTCGCGGGGAGCCTCGGAGGCCACTTCACGCCGACGCGGACGCTCTTCGCGCCCTCCTGGACCTTCTTCTCGGTGACGCGGGCGCTCCTCGCGGGCACCAGGCCCCTCCGCGCGCGGGCGCGGCCGGAAACCTTCGCGCGAGCCACCTAGGCCTTCCTCGCGGCGGCGGGGACGCTCTTCGCGTCCACCTGGACCTTCCTCCCGGCGACGCGGGCGCTCCTCGCGGGCGCCGGGACCCTCCGCGCGCGAGCGCGGCCGGAAGCCCTCGCGCGAGCCGCCGGGGCCTTCCTCGCGGCGGCGGGGACGCTCTTCGCGTCCGCCTGAACCTTCCTCCCGGCGACGCGGGCGCTCCTCGCGGGCGCCAGGACCTTCCGCGCGCGGGCGCGGCCGGAAACCTTCGCGCGAGCCGCCTGGACCTTCTTCCCTGCGGCGGGGGCGGGCATCCTCGCGCCCTTTGCCACGCTCGTCCCCTCGGCGGAAATCCTCACGGCCTTCGCCTTGCGGGCGCGGGCGGCGGGGCGGGGGACGGCTGTCATCGCGGCGCGCATCGTCCCGCTCGAAGCTCCGGCCTTCGGCGCCGGCGGGCCGGCGGCCACGGGGGCGCTCCTCGAAGCTGGAATCAGGGCGGCGGGGACCGGCGGGGCGCTTTCCGGGCGGGCCGGAACGGCGCGGGCGCTCATCATCGCGCTCGAAGCGACCGCCTTGCGGCCGATCCCGACCGGGGCCTGACCGGCGCTGAGGCCGCTCCTCTTCGCGGGGCGCGACCACGCGCTCCACCTTGATCTCGCGGCCCTTGCGGTCGGCCACCGTGCCGCGGCTCTCCACCGCGCGCTCGGGGTCGGCGCGCCGGCTACGGACGCGGAAGTCGCTGGTGTCTTCCTCCGCGCCGTGGGGATGGCGGGCGCGGGCGCGGCCTTCCGGCTCGCGCTCCGCGCGGCGGGGACCTCGGGCGGGACGGCGCGGCGCGTCGTCCTCGTCCGCCGGGCGCACAAGGCGGCGGGGTGCTTCTTCCAACGTGCGCTCGATCAGCGGACCGTCAAAATCGGCGCCGGAGGCGGCGACGATGTCGGCACCGATCTGGTCGCGCAGGATGCGCGTGCGCACCTCCTCGATGCCGTTCTCCTCGATCTCTCCAAGCTGGAACGGGCCATAGGAGACGCGGATCAGCCGGTTCACGGCCATGCCGAGGGCGGCGAGCACGTTGCGCACTTCGCGGTTCTTGCCCTCGCGCAGCGCCACCGTGATCCAGACGTTCGCCCCCTGCACGCGATCCAGCGTCGCCTCGATGGGGCCGTACTCGATGCCTTCGACGGTGATGCCGCGCAAAAGCCCGTCCAGCCTCGCCTGGTCGATCTCGCCCTTGGCGCGCACGCGGTAGCGGCGTAGCCAGCCGGTCTCCGGCAGTTCCAGCGCACGGGCGAGGCCGCCATCATTGGTAAGCAGCAGCAGGCCTTCGGAATTGAGGTCGAGCCGCCCGATGGAAACGAGGCGCGGCAGGCCCTTGGGGAGGATCTCGAACAGGGTCGTGCGCCCTTCCGGGTCGCGGTTGGTGGTCACCACGCCCTTGGGCTTGTGATAAAGGAAGAGGCGCGTGCGCTCCTTCTCGGGCAACGGCTCGCCGTCCACCTGGATGGTGTCTTCCGGCGTCACGGTGAAGGCGGGGCTTTCGAGAATGACACCGTTCACGGCCACGCGGCCGGCGGCGATCCACTCCTCGATCTCGCGGCGCGAGCCGAGGCCGGCGCGGGCGATGACCTTGGCGATGCGCTCGGCATCCGTCTTCTCGGTGGCTGTCGAGGCGGGGGCGATCGCGCGTTTGATGCGCGGAACGCGGTTCTTGTCCTTGCGGGGCGGCAGTTTACTGGGCATGCATGGCGGATAGCACGAACCTTGCCTTGGGGCGAGGTGGCGAGGACGCGTAAAGCACGTGAGCGAGACTTTCATGCAGATGGCGCTGGCCGAGGCCCGCGCAGCCGCGGAGCGCGGCGAGGTGCCGGTGGGCGCCGTGCTGGTGCGCGGCTCCACCGTGATCGCCCGCGACGGCAACCGCACCCGGGAGCTGACCGACCCCACCGCCCATGCCGAGATGCTGGTGGTGCGCGCCGGCTCGACCATGCTCGGCGCCGAGCGGCTGCTCAACTGCGATCTCTATGTGACGCTGGAGCCCTGCGCCATGTGCGCGGCCGCCGTCTCCTTCGCCCGCGTGCGGCGGCTCTATTATGGCGCGCCGGACCCCAAGGGCGGGGCGGTGGAGAGCGGGCCGCGCTTCTATTCCCAGCCCACCTGCCACCACGTGCCGGAAGTCTATGGCGGCATCGCCGAGCGGCAGGCGGCGGAGGTGCTGCGCACCTTCTTCAGGGACAGAAGGTAGGGTTCTTGGACCGTCAGGCTCCCTCTCCCGCTTGCGGGGGAGGGCTGGGGAGGGGGCACCTCAAGCAGAGCGACCCATCCGGATCAGCGGCCAGCGCCCTTTCCCTTTCCCTAACCCTCCCCCGCAAGCGGGAGGGGGAATGAAGCAACGGTCCCTCCCGGGGAGGGGAACCTCAGCCCAAAAACCCCTTCAGCGCCGCCAGCACCGCTTCGGGCGCTTCCTCGCACATATAATGCCCGCTGTGGATCGGCGCGCCCTGGAGCCTCGGCGCGAAGGGCCGCCAGGATTCGAGCGGTCCCGTGCTCACCGAGCCATGGTCGCCCCACAGCACCAGGACCGGGCACTCCATGACCCGGCCGGCGGCGAGGTCCGCCTCGTCATGGGCGAGATCGATGGTGGCACCGGCCCGATAATCCTCGCAGGCGGCGCGGATATGGTCCGGCGAGGAGAAGGCGGCGCGGTAATGGGCGATGGCACGCGGATCGAACACCGAGAGATTCTTCGGCCCGCTCCAGCTCGCCAGCGTCCAGTCCAGGAAATAAAGCGGGTCCTTGCCGATCATGGTTTCGGGGAAGGGATGGGGCTGGGCGAGGAAGGACCAGTGATAGGATTTCAGCGCCCGCGACCGGTCGATGGCATGCCACGTGGAGACGGTGGGGGCGATGTCCAGCAGAGCGAGGCGGTCCACCCGGCCCACATTGTCCAGCGCGAGGCGATAGCTCGCCCGCGCGCCCCGGTCGTGGCCGACGATGGCGAAATGGGCGTGGCCCAGATGCTCCATCATGGCCACCAGCGCCTCGCCCATGGCGCGCTTGGAATAAGGCGCGTGGTCCTTGCCCGGCTCGGGCGCGGCGCTCCAGCCATAGCCCGGCAGATCAGGGATGATGACGCGGTGGGTTTTCGCCAGTGCCGGTGCCACCCGGTGCCACATGACGCCGGTCTGGGGGAAGCCGTGCACCAGGAGGAGGGGCCGGCCCTCGCCGCCGGTGCGCACGAAGATGCGGCCGGCAGGCGTGTCGATATTGTGTGCCTCGAAGCCCGGATAGAGCTCTGCGAGTTCGGCCATGGCGTTCCTCCCGCTGGCGTCTATTTGAGCGCGCGCCAGCCTATGTCGTTGCGGTAGAAGCCTTCCGGCCACTGAATCTTTTCAGCCGCCTCGTAGGCCCGGTCACGGGCCGCCTTCAGATCGGCTCCGGTGCCCGTGACATTCAGCACGCGCCCGCCATTGGACACCAGCTTCGCGCCGGAGCGCTTCGTGCCGGCGAGGAACACCAGCACGCCCTCGGTGCGGGCCGCGTCTTCCAGGCCGGAGATTTCCGAGCCGGTCTGGTGCGCGCCGGGATAGCCCCGGCTGGCATAGACCACGGTGAGCGCCGATTTGGGCGACCAGGAGACGCTCGCTTCCGCAAGCTTTCCGTGGGCCGCCGCGTCGAGCAGCGGAAGCAGGTCGCTTTCCAGCCGGGGCATCAGCACCTGGCATTCGGGATCGCCGAAGCGGCAATTGTATTCGATGAGCTTCGGCCCGGATGCGGTGAGCATGAGCCCGGCATAGAGCACGCCGCGGAACGGCGCGCCCAAAGCGACCATGGCCTTGGCGGTGGGCACGACGATCTCGCGGATCGCCCGCGCTTCCAGTTCCGGGGTCAGGACCGGGGCGGGGGAATAGGCGCCCATGCCGCCGGTATTGGGCCCGAGGTCGCCGTCGAAGGCGCGCTTATGGTCCTGCGCGCTGCCGAAGGGGAGGACGGTCTCGCCGTCCACGAGGCAGAAGAGGCTCGCCTCCTCGCCTTCCATGAATTCCTCGATCAGCACTTCCTGGCCGCCGGCGGCGAACACCTGGTCGATGGCGGCGATGGCCTCCTCGACGGTGAGCGCCACCACCACGCCCTTGCCGGCCATCAGCCCATCCGCCTTCACGACGATGGGCGCGCCTTCCGCATGCACATAGGCCCAGGCGCTTTCCGGCGTGGTGAAGCGGGCGAAGGCGGCGGTGGGGATGCCGTTCTCGCGGCACAATTCCTTGGTGAAGAGCTTCGAGCCTTCCAGCCGCGCGGCGGCGGCGGTGGGGCCGAAGGCGGGGATGCCGGCCTCGGCGAGCCGGTCCACCAGCCCCGCCACCAGCGGGGCCTCGGGGCCGACCACCACAAGGTCGATGGCATTCTCGCGGCACCAGGCGACGAGCGTCTGGTGGGCGGAGAGGGGAACGCCCTCCACCACCTCCGCATGCTCCGCAATGCCGGGATTACCGGGGAGCGCGTAAAACTGGGTCATGGCCGGGCTCTGTGCGAGCTTCCAGGCAAGAGCATGTTCACGGCCACCTGAGCCGAGCAGCAGCACATTCATACGCATTCCTCCCGCGTAAAACCGCTATCGGCTCGCGTCGGCACAAACAAGGGGTCCGGCATTGCGCTCGCCGCATGGGGGGGAACCCGGCTATGCTCTTGCCTCTTTCCTCAGATGCGAATCCGAGTCGATGGCTGCCGTAAGCGAATCCCGTCCCAACACGCCTGAATGGACCGTTTCCGAGCTGTCCGGCGCGCTGCGCCGCACGGTGGAGGACGCCTATGGCCATGTGCGCGTGCGCGGGGAGATCTCCGGATATCGCGGGCCACATTCCTCCGGCCACGCTTATTTCAGCCTGAAGGACGAGGGCGCCCGGCTGGACGCGGTGTGCTGGAAGGGCACCTTTGCGCGGCTGAAGGTGCGGCCCGAGGAAGGGCTGGAGGTGGTGGCCATCGGCAAGCTCACCACCTATCCCGGAAAATCCGGCTACCAGATCGTCATCGAGGCGCTGGAATTCGCCGGGGCCGGCGCCATCATGGCCATGCTGGAGGAGCGGAAGCGGCGCCTCCAGGCGGAAGGGCTGTTCGACCCCGCGCGCAAGGTGCCGCTGCCCTTCCTGCCTTCGGTCATCGGCATCGTCACCTCGCCCACGGGGGCGGTGATCCGCGACATCCTCCACCGCCTGTCCGACCGTTTCCCCCGGCGCGTGGTGGTGTGGCCGGTGCGGGTGCAGGGCGAGACCAGCGCGGCCGAGGTGGCCGCCGCTATCAGGGGGTTCAATGCCCTGGAGGTCGGCGGGCCGATCCCCCGGCCGGACCTCATCATCGTGGCGCGCGGCGGCGGCTCGCTGGAAGACCTGCTGGGCTTCTCCGACGAGGCGGTGGTGCGCGCGGCGGCCGAGAGCACCATCCCGCTCATCTCGGCGGTGGGCCATGAGACCGACGTGACCCTCATCGATTTCGCCGCCGATGTGCGCGCGCCCACGCCCACCGCCGCGGCCGAAATGGCGGTGCCCGTGCGGGCCGAGCTGCTGGCCGGCGTGCGCACCCTGCATGGGCGCCTTGCGGCTGCGCCCGCGCGCCTTTTGGAGCGGCGGCGCGGGGATTTGCGGGCGCTCTCCCGCCTGTTGCCGGCGGCGGACGCGCTGCTGGCGGTGCCGCGCCAGAGGCTGGATGCGGCGTCCGGCCGCCTGCCGCGCGCGCTCCGCGCCAATGCCAGCGCCCACCGCATCCGCCTCCATCAGGTGCGCGGGCGCATGTCGCCCGCCATCCTGCGCGGGCGGCTGGAGCGCGGCATGGACCGCACCCGCCAGCTCGGCCGCAGCCTCACCCAATCCACAGGCCGGCTACTGGAGCGCCGCAAGGAGCGGCTCGGCGCGGCGGTGATCCGCCTCAGCGTGGCGCAGGCGGCCAATCTGCGGGCGCAGCGGGTCCATCTCGCGCGCTGCCGCGAGCGGCTGGCGGACCTCCATGCGCGCGGGCTGCGTAGCGTGAAGGTGACGTTGCGCGAGCGGGCGCGGCGCCTTGTGGGGGCGGCGCAGCTTCTCGAAGCGCTCTCCTATCATGGTGTCCTGGCGCGCGGCTTCGCGCTGGTGCGGGACCAGGCGGGGCAGGCGGTGCGCAGCGCCGCCGGCGTCTCCGCCGGACAGGCGCTGGACCTCGAATTCGCCGACGGCCGCGTGGCCGTGGTGGCGGGCGGGGGCAAGCCCGCGCCGCGGCGCGCGGCCTCCACGCCTCCCCAGCCGAGCCTGTTCGACGCTCCGGAATGATCCCGACCTTTCCCCGCGGGCGCCGAGCCACTATCTTGCTGGCAGCAAGTCAGCGAAGCATCGGCTGAGATGAACAGATTCGAACGTTTTCCCGAGGCGGGCGGCGAGGCCCAGGTGCGTTATTTGGATGGCGAATTCCGCATCCTGCGCCCAGGCAGCTTCGTGCGTTGCGCCGTGACGGGGCAGTCCATCCTCCTCGACGAACTGCGCTATTGGAGCGTGGATTTGCAGGAGGCTTATGCGAGCCCCGAGGCCGTGTTGGCGCGCGTGCTCCAGGAGCAGGGCAAGCGGGAGATGTGAGTCTCCGGCGGATCACATGTTGGGAGAATGAGGGGTCGCGCTCTTCCGACCGTCATGGCCGGGATTGTCCCGGCCGTGTTTCTGCGTGCTCGTAAGGGCCATCGACATCAGACGATCGCGGTCAGGACGAAGGCGGCGGCCAAGATAACCACAAGCGTCGGCACGGCCCACATCAGAAAGTAATAGGCCTGTTCCTGGACATAAGGCCCGAAGGCTGTTTCCAGGACCCTGAATCGGCTGAACACCATGTTGATCAGAAAAGCCACGCCGAGGACCGCATAGTTCAAGGCGAATAGCCGTGTGACCGTGTTGTCGCCCGATGAGAGAAAGACATAGCCGGTATAGATGGTGAAGTTCAGCGCAACCACAGCGAACAAGCCGCCGATATTGATGTTGAGGAGATCGACGGGATCGCTCTGAAGCTTTCCCTTTTCGACCGACTCGAGCCATATGGTCAGCAGCGGGATGAGCAGAGAGGCCAATAGGGGGATGAAGATCGCCGCCGCAACCTCGCCTAGCTGGCGCGCGATCTCCAGGCTGGCGACGACCTGATCGTTGACGGTATTGTACCACGCCGCGATGGGCTTCAGCGTCAGGTCGATGGCGCCGATAGTCCAGCCGAACAGCTCCAGGTCCCTTGCCGGCCGGCTGAAGTTGATGTCGGACTGATCGAAGCGCAGTGCCAGGATGTTGGCAGGTTCATCGAGCGTGGCGATGTCGATCGTGAGAGCCTGACGATCGAAGGGAAAGCGTGAGACGGTGAACGGCGTCGAGAAACTGCCGCGCGTCCTGCGCATCAGCTCCACCCATCCATTCGGGTAAATCCGCAGACCTGTCGCCAGCACCTCCGATTCGCCCTTGAGATTGGCCAGCACCACCGGGGGAACCCACATTGTCGCGAGACGCGCTTCGGCCGCCGCTTGCCGCAATGTCAGCGGCGCCTCGCCCGGCTTCGCGCCCGGGATCGCCAGCCGCATATCCTGCCACCGGACCCTGAGGTTCACCGTGGCATCGAAGGTGCCGCCGCTCTCGTCGAAGGCGTCGAGCTTCGTCATGGCGAGGCCGACATGAACGAGGATTGGAAAGCCCTGATCGGTGGGCATCTCGGGCGCTGCCGCCGGTTCCGCGCGCGCCAAAGACGGCACGGCTACGGCTGAAGAGAGAAAAAGCATCAGCGCAAGGAGCGCGGCGCGCAGGCTCGAAGGGGGGAGGGGGCGCGGCCAAGCGGCGGTGGTCACGAGGGCGCTCCCGCCCTGGCCCGGCGCAGGCGAACGCGATCGTAGAGCTCCACGAAGGGCTGAAGCTCCCCCGCAAACCGCTCCGATCCCTCGATCGGGTCGAGCGGCCCGCCATTCGCCAACGAGACGAGACCTTCGCCGAGAACCTGAAGCGGGCGAACCACGAAGCCGCGCACCACGATCAGGATGATGCCGCAGAGCAGGACCATCACCACCAGCGCCATCGTTGCCAGCCAGACCATCGAGCGCCCCCAGGCCGCGCGGGAGTCGCCGAAATCGCGCGCCGCCGCGATGACGCCGAGTGGTGCTCCCAAGGCGTTTGTCAGGGGAATGAGCACGACGCCTTGGACGAGGCCGTCGGCGTCGCGGGTATAGGTGACGGGCTCGGTCACCACGGCGAGGTCCGACGGCTCGACCAATGCCGCCATGGTCGCTGCATTGGTGGTTTCAAGGCGGATATAGTGGCCGACGCGATTATCTTCCCCCAACCGCTCGGGCGCGATGTTCTTGCCGAACTCGCGCAGCAGTTCGCCGTCGACGAAGAGTGCGAGGTCGATGCCGTAGGCCACCTTCAGGTCGGCCAGCAGCGGGCCGAAGGCGATCCCAACCTCGAAACTCCCGAGGTGCCTGCCATTTGCATCGGTGATGGGCGCGACGCCGAAGATGGCCGGACCGTTGCGCGCGCTGGCGATGCCCTTGATCGGCGCCTTGTCGCGGTTGGCAGCGACGACCATGGGCTTGGACGCCGTGCCGTCGTCACCGAAGGCGGAGGGCTCGTGCAGCCGCAGAACCGAGGTTGCGGGAGGCACGTGGAACTGCGCCTGATCGACGCCGTGGCGGGCCTTCTGTATCGCGAACATCGGGGCGAACTCGGCGAGGAGGGCCTTGCGATCACCGCCCGCCATCAGCGGTTGCGTCGGCGGCAGACTGGCGATCAGCTCGGCAGTCGCCAAGGCCTTGTTGCTGGCATTGGCGAGCGCGGTCTCCACGATCGCGCGCATCAGCTGAAATTGGTTTTCTTCCACCGCCGTGGTCAGCCGCGTGAATAACATCGCCGCTACGGCGGCCATTGCCGTGACCAGAACAATAACAGACAAGCAAAGCGTGACAGGAGCGCTTCGTCGAAACGTCATGCGACCCATTCCTTGTCAGATCAGTGTGGATACATTCTTCTGACAAAGAGGCTTGGACGGACCAGCTTGTGCGAGGCTTTCGCTTTATGTAGAAGCGGCTCGGAACATGCCGGAATAGAAGGATATTACACGGCTTGAACTCGGTAGCCGGCATAGAAGTTCAGTGTTGAATCTGATTTAAGCCATTTCGGGGGTCGGCCAAATCTTAATTGGCCGCGGCGGCCCTAAGCTTGTTCTTGTGTTTCCTCTGCGAGCGGCTCGGGTGAAGTCCCGCTGGCCACGGCCCGGACTTCCGCCTTCTCGATCAGGATGTCCAGCTCGATCGGCATGTCGAAGTTCATGTTCACCGGCAAGGTGCGGATATAGTCGCGCACGTCTGCGAAGGCGGCGCCGGAGAGGCGGACCTTGTCCTTGTCGGTGGTCACGAGCTCCAGATCGAGCTCATAGGCGCGGTCCACCAGCTTCTGGATGTCCGCCACGCTATAGGGGTGATGGTCCGCGAAAGCGTATTTCTCCGTCACCGTGGCGCCGATCTCCTCCAACAGGCTGAAGAATTTCTGCGGCTGCCCGATGCCGGCGAAGGCCAGGACGCGGCGGCCATCGAGCATCTCGACAGCGTCGGGATCGGGCACGAGCTTGCCGTGCATGACCGGCTTTTTCCCGAACGGGAGCTTATCCCCGGCATCGCCTGGCCCCACCAGCAGCAGTGCATCGGCAAAATCGAGCTGCTCGCGGAACGGCGCGCGCAGGGGGCCTGCGGGGATGACGAGGCCGTTGCCGATGCCGGCCGCCCCGTCCACCACCAGAAGCGAAGCGTTCTTGACGATGGAGGGATTCTGGAAGCCGTCGTCCATCACCACGTGGGTCGCCCCGAGCGACACGGCGAGCCGGGCGCCGGCGACGCGGTCGTGGGACACGATGGTGGGTGCCGTTTCGGCCAGAAGCAGCGCTTCATCGCCCACGGTGGCGGCATCGTGGAGGGCGGGGTCCACCACAAGCGGCCCGATCTCCTCTCCGCCATGGCCGCGCAGCAGCGCGAAGGGCCGCGCCTCGCGCTCGATGAGGCGCTTCAGGACGGCGATGACGGTGGGCGTCTTGCCCGAGCCGCCGACGGTGGGATTGCCGATGCAGATCACCACCACCGGCACGATGACGCCGGGCTGCCCCATCCGGCGCAGCGTAATCCCGCCCACCAAGGTACCAATGGGCGAAAGAAGCGCCCCCGCCACGCTGCGCCGCGCGGACCAGAAGCGGGGCGCGCGGGAGAACATCATCGGCGGGCCAACCGGATTTGCACGAGATAGGGTTCGATGGCCGCGAGCGTGCGGTCGAGCGCCCCGCCCAGCGCCTCCGTGGTGCGCCGCGCAGCTTCCGCCGTGCGGGCGTGGAGCGAGCGGTCGGCCAATTGCGCAAGTACGTGGTCTGCGAGGCTGTCTGCGTCTGTCACCTGGGCCGCGCCGCCCTCCTCGTCGAGGCGGGCGTAAAGGGCGCCGAAATTCCATACGTGCGGGCCGTGCAGCACCACGGCGCCCAGCTTCGCGGCCTCGATGGGCGTCTGGCCGCCATGGCGCACCAGCGAGCCGCCCACATAGACCACGGGCGCGAGGCGATAGAACACCCCGAGCTCGCCTATGGTGTCGGCCACGTAGATTTCGGTGTCCGTGGTAGGAAGCGCGCCTGTGCTGCGGCGCAAAGCGGGAAGGCCCGCGCCCTCGGCCAGCGCCAGCACCTCCTCGCCCCGCTCCGGGTGGCGCGGCGCGATGATGGTGATGAGGCCGGGCAATTCGGCCTGCAGCATCCTGTGGGCGTCGATCACCACCTGATCCTCGCCGGGATGGGTGGAGGCGGCCAGCAGCACGGGCCGTCCGCGCACCACCCGGCCCAGGCGCTCCAGCGCCTCCGGATCGGCCTGGGGCGGGGGCACATCGAATTTTAGATTGCCCGCCACTTCCACCCGCGGCGCGCCGAGCGCCTGGAAGCGCTGGCCGTCGTCCCGGCTCTGGGCAAGGCAGAGGTCCACATTGGACAAAAGCTTGCGCGCGCTCTTGGGCAGCTTCGCCCAGCGGTCGCTGGAACGCGAGGACAGGCGCCCGTTCACCAGCACCAGCGGCGTGCCGCGCCGGCCGAGCTCACCCATGAGGTTCGGCCACAGCTCGGATTCCGCCAGCAACGCAAGGTCCGGCCGCCAATGGTCAAGGAAGCGGGTGACGAAGCGGCGCGCGTCGAGCGGCACGAACTGGTGGATGAGGGACGGGTGGCTGCGCCGTGCAGCGATGCGGCCGGAGGTGAGCGTGCCGGAGGTGAGCAGCACCTTGAAGCCGCGCTCGATGAGCCGGTCGATGAGGGGGAGGACGGACAGCACCTCGCCGACGCTCGCCCCGTGCACCCAGACCATGGAGCCCTTGGGGCGCGCGGCGCTGGCGAAGCCGCGACGTTCGGCCAGGCGGCGCGGGTCTTCCTTGCCCTTGCGCACGCGATAGCCGAGCCAAGCGGGCGCGAGGAGGGAGGCCGCAGCCGTAACCCCTCCATAGACCCGCAGCGGCATCGGCACCCGGTGCCCCTTCATCGCCCAGCGCCTCCGGTCTCCACGCCTCCGCGCCCCAGAAGGGCCTCGGCGCGGGCGGTGATGGTTTCGAGGCGTTGCTGGAGCAGCGCGCGCGCGGCCTGGAGGCCGGCTTCGTCCACGTCCTTGTCCACCCAGATGGGTTCGCCAGCCACCGCCGCCCCGGCCCCGAAGGGCAGGTGCAGGCTGGCACGGTCCCAGCTCTTGAGAAGGATTCGGTTACGGGTCGCCATGGCGACCGGCAGAATAGGCCGTCCGGAATGCCGCGCAATCGTTACGACGCCGAGCCCCGCGCGGCGTGAGATTTTCGGTACATCTGCGGTCATGGCCACATTGATGCCCTGAGCCAGCGTGTCGATGAGCGCGTAGGTGGCGGAAACGCCGCCTTTGCGATGGAAATCCTGCGGGGACGTCGCGCCCGACCCGCGGATGGTGCCAACCCCGAGCCGCTCGGCGGCGATGGCGTTGATCTCAGCATCCGCGTGGCGGGAAATCAGAACCTTAGCCTTGTGATGTGGCTTCATCATGAAGGGCGTCAGGAAGTGCTGGCCGTGCCAGAAGGTGATGATGGCCGGCAGGTTCGCATCTATCTGCTCATAGATGTCCGCCGGCTCCACCTTGAAGCGCGTGGTATGCGCGACCAGCGAGAAATAGCCCGCAAAAGCGTTTCCGGCGGCCAGTTTAAAGGCCCGGTTGGTGCGCACATGACGCCACATTCTGAAACTGTACCCTACTGGTGGTTGGCGCTGATCCGCCCCCTGCGGTCGGCGCTTCTGATCATTCGGAAATAAGACCGGCGCAGGGCAGGGTGCCGCTGCGCCGGTAAATTGATGGGGACGATGCCCTTATCTAGTGCTCGTGGCCGGTCTCGGGGTCCAGCAGGCGGTGCATGTGGACCACGAAATAGCGCATCATGGCATTGTCGACGGTGAGCTGCGCCTTGCCCCTCCAGGCCGCTGCGGCGCTGGCATAGTCGGGATAGATGCCGACGATGTCGAGCTTGTTCAGATCCTTGAACTCGATGCCGCCGAGTTCTTTCAGCTCCCCACCAAAAACGAGGTGGAGAAGTTGCTTGGGTTCGGATGAGGTGGACATGGTGGCCAGCAATCCGCGGTTTGATGGGCGATCAGGATGCGCCGAGCTCGCCTCTGGCGAGGTCGAGCATCGGCGCATGGAGATATGGCCCGGCACAGACCAAAGGACCATGACGGGGAACGGGGGCATTGTATAACAGTACCGTGCCGTCGTAACCCGTCAGGGCGCCGCCTGCTTCGTGCACCAGAAGGTCTGCTGCGGCAAGGTCCCAGTCATGGCTGTTGCCGGACGCCAGGGCGAGGTCCAGCTCGGCGGTGGCGACGCGCGTCAGCCGCAGCGCGAGCGACCGCACGCGGGGCATGCGGGAGATGGCCGCCGTCCGGGCGACACGGTCCAGCAGGAAGCCGGGGCCGGAAATGGTCGCGCCATCCAGCGATGGACGGTCGGACGCGGCGATCCTGGCGCCGTTGCGGGTTGCCCCACGCCCTTTGGCGGCGACGAACAATTCATCGGTCACGGGGGCGAACAGGGCGCCGGCGATGGGGCGGCCATCTTCCACCAGCGCGGCAGAGACCGCCCAGTCCTCGCCCCCCGCCATGAAGGCGCGGGTGCCGTCGATGGGGTCCACCACCCAGACGCGGCGCCGGCTCAGCCGGTCGGGGCTGTCGGCGCTCTCCTCGGAGAGCCAACCATAATCCGGGGCCAGCGCCTCCAGCCGCTCCTTCAGGAAGCGGTCCACGGCGATGTCGGCTTCGGTGACGGGGGAGTCGTTGTGCTTGTTCCAGCTCCGGATCTCGGAGCGGAACATGGCGAGCGCCACCGCGCCCGCCGCCGCCACCGCATCGGCGAGGTGACGCGCAAACAGTTCCGGAGCCTCCATTGCCGGGAAGCCGGAAGCGGTCGGCGGTTCAAATGCAGTCATGGGCAAGGCAATAGGGGGCGCTGCACCATGAGGCAAGCGGCGCGTATCATCGGGGGCGGGATCAGATGAGCCCGGCGCTCACCACATTCTGGAGGAGGGCATCCGCCGAGAGGCCTGCGAAGAAGATGAGGCCCGCATCGCGGTTTGACTTGAACAAGGCGAGGCATTTCGCGCCGTCATGAATGTCGAGGCGCACCACCTGGCGATAAAGCAAGAAGGCGAAGCCCATCAGGCCGAGGGCGGAAAGCACGCCGGCTCCCGCGCTGACAAGGGCGCCGGCAAACAGCGCGACGGCGGCGATATAGGACAAAGCGAGCGGAAGGCGGCTTTTCTCGCCGAACAGCAGCGCGGTGGAGCCGACGCCCACCAGCGCGTCATCCTCCCGATCCTGGTGCGCATAGATGGTGTCGTAGCCGAACACCCAGCAGACCGAGCCGGCAAACAGCAGGAGCGCCGGATCGTCGATGCTGCGGAACACGCTCGCCCAGCCCATCAGCGCGCCCCAGGAGAAGGCGATGCCCAACACCACCTGCGGCACCGAGGTGATGCGCTTCATCAGCGGGTAGATGGCCACCACCCCCATGGAAGCGACGCCGGTGATAACGGCGAAGCGCGGCAGGCTGAGCAGGACGGCGAGGCCGACAAGCAGCTGGAAGGCCAGGAAGGCAAAGGCTGCCTTGACGCTCAGCTGCCCGCTGGCGAGCGGGCGGTTGCGGGTGCGTTCCACCTTCCGGTCGATATCGCGGTCGAGGATGTCGTTCCAGGTGCAGCCCGCGCCGCGCATGGCGAGGGAGCCGATGGCGAAGAGGATCAGCAGGACCGGATCGGGATAGGGCCGGCCGGCGGCGACGGCGGCGAGCGCCGTCGACCACCAGCATGGCAGCAGAAGGAGCCAGCTGCCGATGGGCCGGTCCGCGCGGGCGAGACGCAGATAGGGACGCAGTGGAGCGGGCGCGAGGCGATCGACCCAATTACCCGACCTTGCGTCGGCAACCGGGGCGGCCGCGCCTTCACTCCGCCACGTGGTCACGAGGCCACCTTCAGTTCTTCAGGGCGTTGCCGGTCAGGGTATCGAACACACCGCCGCCCGTGGAACTCTGCCCGGGCACGTAGCCCGTGGTGACGCCGAGGGCGCTGGACATGGAGCCCTGTGGCGGCGGCTTGCCGGGGCCGCCCGGGCCGGCGCCATTGGCCGCCGCCGCGCAGACCTTGTCCCGCAGCGCGGCGGTCTTCTTGTTGCCCTCTTGCGATTGGGCGATGGCCTGCTCGGGGATCTGGCACCAGTCCTTGTTGTCGAGAAGGTACTTGGCCAGCTTGCCCTCGGCAGCCGTATAGGCGCGGAAGAGGGGGCACAGCTCCTGCGGCGAGGCCTTGGCCTTGCCGGCGGCCTGGAGCGCCTTGCCCTTCTCGTCCATCTCGGCGCGGATGGCGACGAAATCAGTCTGACAGTCCGCGCGGGCGACGGTGACGCCGAGAAGCGTTCCCGATCCGAGGGCCAAAAGGGTCAAGGCCGTCGCCGAAGCGCGCTGGATTCGAAAATGCAGCGACATGATGAGTTTCCGCAGCGTCCCCTGGTTTCAATTCTCACTTACAGAGACCCGGAAGATAGGGCAATATCACGGCAGCGTCGCGTAAAAGCAAAAAGCGCGTGACGGTGCCTTGACGGAGATTTCGTACGCGATTAGGTTCGCGCAACTTTTGGAAGGTCCCGCGGGTCCATGCGCAAGATCGTTACCATTCTCGTACTTAGGAGCGCCACCATCGGAACGGCCTGATCGGCCGGTCGCGGGAGATGGTGGCGTGTGACGAGGGGCCCTTCGGGCCCCTTCGTCGTTTCTGGGCCTGAAGTTTTCTCAAACGGACATGAAAAAGATGGCAGGCGCGGACGGCGCTGCCAGGGAGAGATGGGATGAGCAAGGAAATGACCGGCGCCGAAATGGTCATGCAGGCGCTCGCCGACCAGGGTGTCGAACACCTCTTCGGTTATCCGGGCGGCGCCGTGCTGCCCATCTATGATGCGCTGTTCCACCAGAACAGCGTCGAGCACATCCTGGTGCGGCACGAGCAGGCGGCGGTGCATGCCGCCGAAGGCTATGCTCGCTCCTCTGGCAAGGTGGGCGTGGTGCTCGTCACCTCGGGCCCCGGCGCGACCAACGCCGTCACCGGCCTGACCGACGCGCTGATGGATTCCATCCCCATCGTCTGCATCACCGGACAGGTGCCGACCCACCTCATCGGCAATGACGCCTTCCAGGAGTGCGACACGGTCGGCATCACCCGTCCCTGCACCAAGCACAATTATCTCGTGCGCGACGTGAAGGACCTCGCCCGGGTCCTGCACGAGGCCTTCTATGTGGCGCAGAACGGGCGGCCCGGCCCCGTGGTGGTGGACATCCCGAAGGATGTGCAGTTCGCCGCAGGCCTCTATGTCGGCCCCGAGAATATCGAGCACAAGACCTATAAGCCGAAGCTCAAGGGCGACGCCGACAAGATCGAGGCGGCGGTGAAGATGATCGCCGCGGCCAAGCGGCCGATCTTCTATACCGGCGGCGGCGTCATCAATTCCGGGCCCGAGGCGAGCCGCCTGCTGCGCGAATTGGCGCGGCTCACCGGCATCCCCGTCACATCCACGCTCATGGGCCTCGGCGCCTTCCCGGCGGCGAGCCGGCAATGGCTCGGCATGCTGGGCATGCACGGCACCTATGAAGCCAACATGGCCATGCACGGCTGCGACGTGATGGTCTGCATCGGCGCGCGCTTCGACGACCGCATCACGGGCCGCATCGACGCCTTCTCGCCGGGCTCGAAGAAGATCCACATCGACATCGACCCGTCCTCCATCAACAAGAACGTGAAGGTGGACCTGCCCATCATCGGCGACTGCACGAAGGTGCTGGAGGCCATGATCCGGGCGTGGCGGGAGCAGGATCTCTCCCTGAACCGCGAGGCCATGGACACGTGGTGGGGGCAGATCGACCGCTGGCGCGCCCGCAACTGCCTCGCCTACCGGGCGTCCAACGACGTGATCAAGCCGCAATACGCCATCGAGCGCCTTTATGCGGCGACGAAGGATCGCGACGTCTACATCACCACCGAGGTGGGACAGCACCAGATGTGGGCGGCCCAGTTCTTCCGCTTCGAGGAGCCGAACCGCTGGATGACCTCGGGCGGCCTCGGCACCATGGGCTACGGCCTGCCCGCCGCCATCGGCGCGCAGATCGCCCATCCCAACGCGCTGTGCGTGGATATTGCGGGCGAAGCCTCGATCCTGATGAACATGCAGGAGATGTCCACGGCCATTCAGTTCAACCTGCCAGTGAAGATCTTCATCCTCAACAACCGCTACATGGGCATGGTGCGCCAGTGGCAGGAGCTGCTCCATGGCGGGCGCTACTCCCACTCCTATTCGGAGGCGCTGCCGGACTTCGTGAAGCTGGCGGAGGCCTATGGCGGGGTTGGCATGCGCTGCGAGAAGCCGGGCGACCTCGACGCGGCGATCGCGGAGATGATCGACGTGAAGCGCCCCGTGATCTTCGACTGCATCGTGGACCAGCAGGAGAACTGCTTCCCCATGATCCCGTCGGGCCGCGCCCATAACGAGATGATCCTCGGCGACATGGCGGTGGATCTCGACGAGGCCATCACCGACGAAGGCAAGATGCTGGTGTGAACCGGCTGAGGCTTTTTTGAGCCGTCATCCCCGGGCCCGACCCGGGGATCTCCCCGCAACGGAGGGAGATGGCCGGGTCAAGCCCGGCCATGACGATCTTCCTGATCCCTTCCAGAGACCTCCCATGTCCCATCCCCCTGAACGCATCGAACGGCACACGCTCTCGGTCCTGGTGGACAACGAGCCGGGCGTGCTCGCCCGCGTCATCGGCCTGTTCTCCGGCCGCGGCTACAATATCGACAGCCTCACCGTGTCCGAGGTGAGCCACGAGGGACACCTCTCGCGCATCACCATCGTCACCACGGGCACGCCCATGGTGATCGAGCAGATCCGCAACCAGCTCGACCGCCTCGTGCCCGTGCATCGCGTGAGCGACCTCACCGTGGACGGCACCTCCGTGGAGCGCGAGCTGGCCATGGTGAAGGTGCGCGGCACCGGCGATGCCCGCAGCGAGGCGCTGCGCCTTGCCGAGGCCTTCCGCGCCCGGGTGATCGACGCGACCACCGAGAGCTTCGTGTTCGAGATCACCGGCAAGTCCGACAAGATCGACCAGTTCGCTGTGTTGATGACGCCGCTCGGCCTCGTGGAGGTCTCACGCACCGGCGTGGTCGCCATTTCCCGTGGCCCGGAGGCCATGTGAGGCTTGCGCCGGCAAACAGGCGCGGATATACCGCCGGATATACATTGGATGAGGTCCGGACCGTGAAGGTCAAGGTCGCGAAATGGGGCAACAGTGTCGCCGTACGGATTCCGAAATCCGTGGCGGACGACCTCGGCTTGCGCCCGGGTTCGATCGTGGACCTTGAGCGCGAGGGCACCACCGTCGCCATCCGGGCCGAGCCCGAGGTCAAGATCCCGCGCTATCGCCTTGAGGATCTCGTCGCCGAAATGAAGAGGCTGGGGCCCGAGAACGAGCCCGAGACCCTTGAGTGGGGGCCTGATCGCGGTGATGAAATCATCGATGACGACTATTCGCGTGGCTCCCTAAAGCCGCCCAAAGACGATAATGCCACTCGCCGCCGGTGATATTGCTTGGGTCGAGCTTGACCCAGTTCTTGGAACTGAGCAGGCGGGCCGGCGGCCCGCTCTGATCGTCTCCATGAATCTCTACAATGAGATATCGCGCCGGGTTTTGGTTTGTCCGATCTCATCCCGGTTGAGGGACTGGCCTTACAACGTTGCACTGCCAGAAGGCATCCGAACCAAGGGTGCGGTCCTTGTCGATCAGTTGAGGACGGTTGATCACGCAGTCCGCGTGTTCGGTGTCATCGAGCGGGCACCGCCATCGGTGCTCGCCGAAGTTCAGGGACGCCTCGCCACCATCCTCGGCATCCCCGTTTCACCCTGATTTCCACCCTCTGAAGAAAAACGCCCAACAGGAGAGAATGATGCGCGTTTACTATGATCGCGACGCCGACCTGAACCTCATCAAGGGGAAGAAAGTGGCCGTCGTCGGCTATGGCAGCCAGGGCCACGCCCATGCGCTCAACATGCGCGACAGCGGCGTGAAGGACGTGGTCGTGGCGCTGCGCCCCGGCTCCGCCACCGCCAAGAAGGCCGAGGCCGAAGGCTTCAAGGTGATGAGCCCGGCGGATGCCGCCAAGTGGGCCGACGTGGTGATGATGCTCACCCCGGACGAGCTCCAGGCCGACATCTACAAGGAGAGCCTGCACGACAACATGAAGAACGGCGCCGCGCTGCTGTTCGCCCATGGCCTGAACGTGCACTTCAACCTCATCGAGGCCCGCAAGGATCTCGACGTGCTGATGATCGCTCCCAAGGGCCCCGGCCACACGGTGCGCTCGGAATATCAGCGCGGCGGCGGCGTGCCGACCCTCATCGCCATCGCCCAGGATTCCTCCGGCAATGCCCATGACCTCGGCCTCTCCTATGCCAGCGCCATCGGCGGCGGCCGCGCCGGCATCATCGAGACCACCTTCAAGGAAGAGTGCGAGACCGACCTGTTCGGCGAGCAGGTGGTGCTCTGCGGCGGCCTCGTGGAGCTGATCCGCGCCGGCTTCGAGACCCTGGTCGAGGCGGGCTATGCCCCCGAAATGGCCTATTTCGAGTGCCTGCACGAAGTGAAGCTGATCGTCGACCTCATCTATGAGGGCGGCATCGCCAACATGAACTACTCCATCTCCAACACCGCCGAATATGGCGAGTACGTCACTGGCCCGCGCATCATCACGCCGGAGACCAAGGCGGAGATGAAGCGCGTGCTCGGCGACATCCAGTCCGGCAAGTTCACCCGCGACTGGATGCTGGAGAACAAGGTCAGCCAGACCTCGTTCAAGGCCACCCGCGCCAAGGCGAACGCCCACCAGATCGAAGAAGTGGGCGAGAAGCTCCGCGAGATGATGCCCTGGATCAAGGCCAAGGCGCTGGTGGACAAGACGAAGAACTGAGCGACGTCCGATACCAGAGCCCAGCCGCCTGCCAGCGGCTGGGCTTTTTCTATTTGGGCTGAACCCCCTGATCACCACCCGGAGAGCCCGGCGGTGGGATGACGGGCGTGGTGCCGGTATCTGGAGCCGGCTTCGTCATCCCGGGATCGAGGTTTTGCGTTGGTGGAATGACACCGTCATTTCGCTTGAGGCTGTCGCTGAGGCTGTCGCCGGGGCGAGAATTGGGGACAGTCGGGCCGGGAGCGTTCGGCGGTCTCGTTTCCGTGCCGACCTGTGCCTGCGCGGAAAGCGGCACGATCAAAGCGAGGGTGGCGATTACAGCTGCGGCGTGGACACGTGTCATTGTCGACCTTCCTCGGACGCTTTTTCGGGACTGTCTTTCCCCCGTTGAGCCAACCCCTCGGTTCCACTGTGGTTCCAACCCGGCCGGACATCCCGCGCCGAGGTGGTGTACCCGCTCGCCTTGTGCCGTCAGGGCCGCGGTGCAATAAGCGCCCTGCGGCAGGGGGCGTCGCGCAGAAATGGAAGTGCCGTGGATCGCTTGACTTCTGAGGTTGGCGGGCATGCTGGCGCGGGGGCAGACCATTCCCGCCGTGCGCAGCAGGATCCTGCCGCGATCATGTCTGATCCTCCTCTGGCGGTGGACCTCGACGGTACGCTTACGCCTTCCGACACGCTGCATGAGGGTTTCCTCGCCTGCATGAAGGGGCCGTCGCGGGAGATGCTGGGGCTTTGGGAGCCCCTGCGCGCCGGGAAGGCGGCCTTCAAGCGGACGGTGGCGGGGCGTGTCGACTTCGATGCGGCGCTGCTCCCGTACAATGAGGAATTGCTCGCCTGGCTTCGTGCCGAGAAGCGGCGCGGGCGGCGCATCGCCCTCATCACCGCAGCGGACCAGTCGATCGCCGAAGCGGTCGCCGCCCACCTCGGGCTGTTCGACGAGGTGCGCGGCTCCGAGGGCGAGATCAACCTCTCGGGTGTCCGCAAGCTTGCCATGATCAAGGCCGTCCTGGGGGAGCGCTTCGCCTATGCGGGCGACGGGTCCGTGGACCGGCCCATCTTCGCCGCGGCCGAGAAGGTCGTGCTCGTGGGGGATGTGGCGCGGCTTGAGCGGATGCTCCCCGCTGGCAAGGCCATCGAGCGTCGCTTCCCGACCCGGCGCGCGGGCCTGCGGACTTGGCTCCACGCCTTCCGCATCCAGCATTGGGCGAAGAACAGCCTGGTTTTCCTCGCTCCCATTCTCGGCTTCCAGCACGCCACGTCCTGGACGGCTGTGCAAGCGGTGATCCTGTTTCTGGCCATGGGCGTTCTCGCCTCGGCCACTTATGTGGTCAACGACCTCCTGGATCTGAGCGCCGACCGGCAGCACCCGCGCAAACGGTTCCGGCCGTTCGCTTCGGGGGCCATCCCGCCCCGGGACGGCGTGCTGGCGGTGGTGGCGCTCATGCTCCTCGCCGCCGGCCTTGCGACCCTGCTGCCCGTCGCGGCGAGCGGGGCGCTCGCGGCCTATGCCGTCGTCACGCTGCTCTATTCCTTCCTGCTGAAGCGGCAGCCGATCATCGACGTGTTCATCCTTGCGGGGCTGTTCACGATCCGGGTGTTGGCGGGCAGCCTGCTCCTCGCCGCAGCCGTCTCTCCCTGGCTGCTCACCTTCTCCATGCTCTTCTTCCTCGGCCTCGCCATGGTGAAGCGCTATGCGGAGCTGAACCGCGTAGTGCAGGCGGGGGGCGTGGAGGTCGTGGCGCGGGGCTATACGGCGCGGGACCTTCCGCTGCTGCTGGCAGCGGGCGTCGCGTCCAGCTTCGCAGCCATCGTGATCTTCATGATCTATTTGATCAATGAGCAGTATCCGAGCGGGATTTATCGCCATCCCGCCATGCTGTGGGCCATGATGCCCGTTGCCCTGATCTGGGTTCTAAGGGTGTGGCATCTGACGGTGCATGGGCGCATGAGCGAGGATCCTGTGGTTTTCGCACTGAAGGATCGCGTTTCGCTGGCCCTCGCCGCAGTGGCCTTCACCGCGCTGTTGCTGGCATGGATGTGAGCACGGTCAAAAAAACTTACGGGTCGTGGGGCGGAGTGCTCCGTGCCGAGCATGACGTGCTTTTGCCCGCGACGCCGGATCGGGCCGCCGCCGTTTTGCCCGGGCTCCCGCTGAGGAGCGCCATCGCGCACGGCTGCGGCCGGTCCTATGGCGACGTGGCACTCAATCCCGGCGGCACGCTCATCGACATGCGCAGCCTCGACCGCTTCGTCGCCTTCGATGCCGGCACGGGCCTCCTGACGTGCGAGACAGGCGTCACGCTTGCCGACATCCTCGCCGCCATCTCCAGGCCGGCACCGGACGGCTCTGGCTGGCTCCTGCCCGTCATGCCGGGGACGCGCTTCGTCACCGTCGGCGGCGCCATCGCCAATGACGTGCATGGCAAGAACGCCCACCATCTCGGAAGCTTCGGGTGCCATGTGGAGGCATTGGAGCTGGCCCGCAGCGATGGCGCGCGCCTGTGGTGCTCGCGCACGGAAAATTCGGATCTGTTCGCCGCCACCATCGGCGGCCTCGGCCTTACCGGGCTCATTCTCACGGCCACGCTACGCCTGCGGCATGTGGCGGGCCTGGGTGTCGAGACCGAGGACATCCGCTTCGCCCGGCTCGATGATTTCTTCACGCTCGACGCCGAGAGCGCGGATGGATGGGAATATACGGCGGCCTGGATCGACTGCCTCGCCAGTGGCGACGATCTCGGACGGGGCCTCTACATGCGCGCGCGCCACGCGCCGGGCGTTTCCGCCGCGCCGCCATCGCGCACGCCGAAGCTCTCGGTGCCGGTGACCCCGCCGCTTTCCCTCGTGAACGGCCTTTCCGTCCGCGCCTTCAATGCAATGTACTGGCGCAAGCTCGGGCCGAGTGGCCGGAAGTCCGGCGTCGGCAGCTATGAGAAGGTGTTCTTTCCGCTGGACGCCATAGGCGGCTGGAACCGGCTTTACGGCCCGGCGGGCTTCTACCAGTTTCAGGCGGTGGTCCCGCCCCGGGATGCGCGCGCCGTCACGGCTGCGCTGCTCTCCGCCATCGCGGCGGCGGGGCAGGGGTCCATGCTGGTGGTGCTGAAACGGTTCGGGGATGTCCGTTCACCGGGGCTCATGTCGTTCCCCATGCCGGGGATCACGCTGGCGCTCGACTTTCCGAACCGCGACGCGGCAACGCTCGGCTTGCTCTCGCGCCTCGATGCCATCGTGATGGAGGCTGGCGGGCGCATCTACCCCGCCAAGGATTTCAGCATGTCCCGCGGGAGCTTCACCCAGGGCTATCCGGCCCTGAGCGTCTTCGAGCGGCATCTTGACCCCGTCATGTCGTCCGCATTCGCGCGGCGGATGGGGATTACAGAGGGGGAGGGGATCTCTTGAGCAACAGCCAGCGCCGCGTGGCGATCTTTGGCGCGACGTCCGACATTGCTGCCGCCTATGCCCGCCGGTGCGCGGAGGCGCGCGCGCGGCTTGTTCTGGTCGGCCGCGACATGGCGGGCCTGGAACGACTGGCGGCAGACCTGAAGGTGCGCGGTGCGCCGGAGGTGATCGTGCGGGGGGCGGATTTCACCGAGACGGGCCAGCTCGCCGATGTGGCGGAAGGCGCCTGGAGCGCGTTCGGCGGTCTCGATGTGGTGCTCATCGCCTATGGCTCGCTGCCGGTGCAGGAGCGGCTGAATAGCGACCCCGCCGAGGCCGAGGCGGCGCTGAAGCTCAACTTCGTCAGCCCCGCCTTGCTCGCCAATCTCTTGGCCGCGCGCTTCGAGGCTGCCCGCGCAGGCACCATCGCCGTCATCACGTCGGTTGCGGGCGACCGTGGGCGGCAGAGCAATTACGGCTACGGCGCGGCGAAGGCCGGGCTCCAGACCTTCCTCGAGGGCCTGCGCCACCGCCTCTACGCCTCCGGGGTGAACGTGCTCGACATCCGCCCCGGCTTCGTCGCCACCAAGATGACGGCCCATCTGCCGCAGGGCGGCCCGCTTTGGGCGGCGCCGGAGAAGGTCGCGGCCGACATCGCGGCGGCGGTGGAGAAGCGGGCGGCGGTGCTTTATACGCCCTGGTTCTGGAAGGGCATCATGACAATCGTGAGAGGGCTGCCCCGGCCCATCTTCCATCGCAGCAAGCTTTGAGGCCGGAATGAAGATCGTCGTAACCGGGGCTGCCGGGCTGGTCGGGCAAAATCTCGTGCCCCGCCTGAAGGCGCGGGGGCACCAGATCGTCGGCATCGACAAGCACGCCGCCAATGTCCGCATCCTGCGCCAGCTGCATCCCGACATCACGGTGATTGAGGCCGACCTTGCGAGCGAGGACGGTTGGCAGGGTGCGCTCGATGGTGCCGACGTGGTGGTGGTGGGCCATGCGCAGATCGGCGGCCTGGTGGAGGCGGAGTTCACGCGCAACAACCAGACCGCCACCGAGCGCCTCGTCGAGGCGATAAAGGCGCGCGGCGGCTGCCGGCTCGTCCACATTTCTTCCTCGGTCGTCAACTCGGCGGCGGTGGACTGGTACACGGAGACGAAGAAGGCCCAGGAAGCCTATGTGCTGGCCTCCGGCCTGCCCACCGTCGTCCTGCGGCCGACCCTGATGTTCGGCTGGTTCGACCGCAAGCACCTGGGCTGGCTCGCGCGCTTCATGCAGAAGACGCCCGTCTTCCCCATTCCCGGCGATGGCCGCTATGCGCGACAGCCCCTCTATGAAGGCGATTTCTGCGACATCATTGCCGCCTGCGTCGAGCGTGATTTCTCGGGCGGCGTGTACAATATCAGCGGGCAGGAGCGGATCGACTACATCGACCTGATCCGCCTCATCAAGCAGGTCACGGATGCGCGCAGCCAGATCGTCACCATCCCGGTGGCGCTGTTCGGCCTGTTGCTGCGGACTTATGGCCTCGTGGACAAGAACCCACCGTTCACCGCGAAGCAGCTCAAGGCCCTGGTGACGCCGGACATCTTCGAGGTGATCGACTGGCCGGGCATCTTCGGGGTCCGCGCGACCCCGCTCCGCGAGGCCATGACCGAGACCTTCCGCGATCCCCGCTACTCTTCCATCGTCCTGGAGTTTTGATCCGATGGCGCGCGTCGTTGTTCTGGGGGCAGGGGCCATGGGTCTGGCGGCTGCCTACCGGGCCTTGTGCGAAGGCCATCAGGTGACGCTCATCGAGGCGGCGCCCGAGGCTGGCGGCATGGCGGCCCATTTCGACTTCGCCGGCCTGTCGATCGAGCGGTTCTACCATTTCGTCTGCAAGTCCGATCACCCGACCTTCGCGCTGATGGAGGAGCTGGGCATCGGCGACAAGATGCGCTGGCGCAGCACCTCCATGGGCTACTTCACCAAGGGCGAGCTGAACCCGTGGGGCGATCCGGTGGCGCTGCTGCGCTTTCCGCATCTCTCGCTGATTGAGAAGTTCCGCTACGGCCTGCTTGCCTTCGTCTCCACCCGCAAGGACCGCTGGGACGAACTGGAGCATGTGTCCGCGAAGGCATGGATCGAGCGCTGGTGCGGCAAGTCGGTGTACGACAAGCTCTGGCGGCCGCTGTTCGCGCTGAAATTCTATGAATATGCCGACAACGTCTCCGCCTCCTGGATCTGGACCCGCGTGCGCCGCATCGGCCGCTCGCGCCGCTCGCTGATGCAGGAGGAACTGGGCCATATCGAAAACGGGTCGCAGACCCTGGTGGACGCGCTGATGGCTGCCATCGCTGCAAAGGGCGGCGTGGTGCGTCTCGGCGAGCTCGCGGTGAAGGTGGAGACCGCGGAGGGGCGGGTGACGGGTGTCACCACCGTGCGCGACCATTATCCGGCGGACGCCGTGATCTCGACGGTGCCGACACCTCTCGTGTCGGACCTCGTGCCGGACCTGCCGGCGGAGAGCAAGGCCGCCTATGACGCCATTCTCAATATCGGCGTCGTCTGCGTTCTGCTGAAGCTGAAGCGGCCGGTGACACCGCATTTCTGGGTGAATGTGGTGGAGCCGGACATGCCGATCCCCGGCATCATCGAATTCTCCAATCTCAGGCCGATGCCGGGTGGGGAGAGCGTCGTCTACGTGCCCTATTACATGCCGGTGACGAACCCACTGTGGAGCCGCCCCAACGAGGCCTTCACCCGCGAGGCCTTCGCCTGCATTCGCCGCATCAATCCGGATATTCAGCCCGAAGACCTGCTGGTGGCGCAGGCGGGGCGCCTGAGCCACGCGCAGCCCGTCTGCCCGCCGGGTTTTGCCGCCATGATCCCGCCTGTCGAGACACCCATCGCCGGGCTGCAGGTGGCGGACACCTGCTTCTATTATCCAGAGGACCGCGGCATCGCCGAGAGCATCAGGCTCGGCGAGGCCATGGCGCGGGCGGTCAACTGACGTGAGCCGCCAGTTCGTCCTGTTCGTCGCCATTGGCGGGTTCGCGGCGGGGGTCAACCTCGTTACCCGGATCCTGCTGAATTTCTTCATGGATTTTGAACTGGCGGTGGTCGTCGCCTATCCGGTGGGAATGACCGTCGCCTTCCTTCTGAACCGCCGCTATGTGTTCGATGCCGAAGGCGGCCATGCCGGGGGGCAATACGCCCGCTTCTTCCTGGTGAATTTGGTCGCGCTGGCGCAGATCTGGGTGGTGAGCGTGGGCCTCGCCTTATGGCTGTTTCCGGCCATCGGCTTCACCTGGAACGCCGATACGGTCGCCCATGGCATTGGCCTCGCGAGCCCGATCGTGACGAGCTATCTCGCGCACAAGCACTTCTCGTTCCGGCCGAAGCGCGCGCAGGGCTGATGCGGCCTTTGAAGACCGGGATTTACGGGAAGGTTTTCGTGCCGATGAGGCAGGCGGACCGCGCATCCGATGACAAGGCATACGCCCGCACTTCGCCCGGATGCTCCATCTTCAGGTGGCCGCGCCAACCCGTGAAATTGCTGCGCACTGCTGGAATGACGACGCGTACATCCGGCCGGTAGCTGTCCGTCAGACCGTACCCAACCACAAGCCCCTGGGCGTCGGTGAGAAGTATCCATTCGGGCGCGGCTTTGTCATAGATGTCCCATGCCCAGCCGGTCGATCGATAGCCGGAGCCGTCTGCAGAGGCGGAGATCGGCGTGATTTGGTCGACACTGCCGATGCAGACAAAGCCTGATCGTATGTGCACCTGAGACTGCAGTGGCTTGCCCATCCAATCGGACCAGGGAAGCGAAAAGATCGCGAGACGGTCTTTCCGCAAGACTTCGGCTCTTTGCGCAACGAAATCGGGATGGGGGAAGACCTTTTCGAACTCGGGTTCGTCGCGCACACCCGCCAGAAGGGCAGTGGCGGCACCGTCGCGCCTTTCCCTTACAGCGCGCGTCTCACGAGCCACAAAGTCGCTGGCCTGGAGCATGAGCAGAAGCGAAACAGTCGCCGACACCGGAACCAGCAGACGGAGCGGAGAAGGGAGAAGCGACCAAAGCAGAAAGATGAACGCGACCCAGAAGACCAGAGCGGGCGTCAGATAGCGGCTGGACATAGCCTGATCGAGGCCAAAATTAACTCTCCCAAGGGCCGTGACAAATGCGGTCGCCGTGATGAAGAGGATCACGGAAATGAGTACCAGCCTCGCCGGGGTCGCGAGCGAACGCCATACGGCCAACGTGGCCACTACGCATAGCGTCGATGCCAAACCAGCCGCACCGAAGGCGATGGCGACCGTCTGCGGATAAGCCAATTTCCCCGCCATCGCCTCACGCAACAGCACAGTGGCCGGGCTGCCGACATAAGTCAGCATATAAGCCAGTATCTGCTCAGGATTCTGGAGAGAGCGAAATGGGTGGCCATGTCCGCCGGGCGTTTGATAGCCGACGAGATAGCAAGCGATCACGGCAACGCCGACAAGGGTCAAGGCACCAACCTGCAACCAGGAGCGCCGAAGACCAATCGCAAGAACCGGCAGCAGCACGGGCACCAGCACGCCGTTCGACATGAAGCCAACAGCCGCAATGGCAGCGAGAAGTGCGGCGCTGACGCCGATCCAGGATCGAAGTCCCGCCAGCGCCACGAAAGCCAAGGTCCCGCAAGCATAGACGCCGAAGAATTGGGTTTGAAAACCCCAGAAGAGGTTCTCTCCCTGCCCCGCCCAGAAGAGGTAGCCAAATGCAATGGCAGTGGCCCAGAGAACTTCATAGATCCGCTTCAGGCCCGCACAATAGGCCGTGGCGATAAGAAGGCCGGCGTGAAGAATTTGCAGCAGCAGACTTACAGAAAAATTTACCTTGTAGGTGCCGGAAGCAAAATAATTGTCCAACACGCTGATAAGCTTGAACGCAATGAGGCGATGCTCGTTGTGCTGATGAAACAGCATTTCGAGATTTTCCCCCGTTGTGAGGGCGCCCCATTGATCCCAGTAGGGCAAGGGCAAGTATGCGCCCCTCATCGCTTTAACGGTGGCGATCACAACGGCAGTCGCGCAAATGACGGCAGATATCACAAGCGCCCAGCGCACGACGCGATCAATCTTCGTCAAATTGAATGTGACAACGACCAGCCGATCCTCAGTTGCCACTGCGGGCCTCCCCCATGGCTGGCGGGAGCGCCATCTGCTCCGACAACAACCATCCCATCGCGTGGGCATGTCTTATAGGCGTCGAGCACCGGGCGCGAGGGCAAACGCCTTTAAGTGTCCTGTATTCCACCGGCGGGCAGGTCGCGCCTTCTGCCGGTGGAAATGCCTACTCAAAGCGCGCCTTGGACCAGTACGACCAGTCGAAAGAGCAATCATCCCGGCATGCAGTCTCCAATCGGATGGACGCCATGCCGGCGGGAAGCGAGATTTCAGCGGTCTGAACCCCTCGATCGGCCGGCTGCGCCATGGGATCGAGGCAGCGATCGAAGAGCGGTTCCGAGCCGTTTTCCGGAAGCGCGCGGAAGCAGACGCCATTGGTTCGATTGGTTCCTGCATAAGCGGCGGCATCGATCCCGAACCCCAGCAGAAGCCGTGAGTGCCCGCCTGTCTTTGCGACCAGCATCGACGGCGGATGGGCGAATACGCCCTCGGACGTCATCCTGAGCATGGGGGGATTCATGGAATTGGACTCAACGATAGCCGAGACGTCCATCATGTGCGGGAAGGCATTCGCCGGTGCGAATGGGATATCCAAGTTCTGGATGCTCACCGGAATGTTGGCGTCGTAGTAGAAGCTCGCCATCGAGCCCGCCATGAGCTCGATGGACGTGATTTTAGGCAGCCGGCTCCTTGCTTCGGGATCGCCGAGCAGCATCTGCATGTCAGTCGACGACTGCACCAGCGGGGAAAGGAGAAAACCTTCGCGCGCGATCTCGGGGATGAGCCTGAAGGTCAGCGTCTCTCCGCGCGAAGTGGTGACCTTCATCATCACCCGCGGCAGCTTGTAGGCCATGCTCACCAGTGAGCCGATGGCGGTTCTGCGAATGTCCAGTTTCACGAAAAGGGGGCCGTCCCCCTGTATGGGAACAGGCTGCCTGAAGCGCGCAATACTGACCGTGGGGGGGCCGAGAAGATCCGGAAGTGGAACGGCACGGCGCACCAGCCAGATGTGGCCATCCAGCTCGCCCTTGATCTCATACAGCCTGAAAAAATCCGGCCAGAGCGGACCTTCAGCAGTGGATGGATAGCGCGTGTCGATGGTCTCGGGCTTCAGCAGGAGGTTCTTGGGCGCGTTCTCGCCGAGGAAGAAGGCCCGGTTGGCGGCGATCGCCTGAGGTGTGTAGGTCGTATACTCCTGGATCGTCGGACGGGGCGTAAAGTCGGACCCGTTGGCGATCAGCTTCCCTTGCTCCGACGCGATCATGTCGACGCCGCCTTCGAACTGCGGATAGGCGATGGTGGCCTTTAGCGTCGCGCGTGCCTGCTCTCGGTGTGCAAGCTGGGCATCCCACCAGCCATGGGGGTCCGTTGCCGCGGCGTAGGTTGATTTGGCCTCCGCCCATGCCGCTTCGAGCTTGGCGACAGGCCCGAGTGGGCCCTGACCTGCTGCGCGCAACGTAAATACCGGCGTGGCAAGCGAAGCCACGAGCGCCACAGCCACAAGGATGGCGACACGAGGTGATGCCCCGCCTTGTGCGGTCGGCCAACGGATGCACAAGAAGGCGCACGTGGCCCAGGTCAGGCCCGACCAGGCGAACAATTCATGCAAGTCTTGACGAACAAAGCCAGATTTGAAGGTCAAGAAGATAAAGCCGACGAAAATCAGGAAGACGGAAAGTTCGACGAAGGCGGAGGCCGAGCCGCGCAAGTTCCGCACCATGGTCGCCGCAAGCGCGAAAACGAAGAGTGCGATAGCGACCAGATAGATCGCCAGCCGGAGCGGGTTTCCCGTCATGCTCATGGCATCGGAATAGCCGGCCGAGGTGTTCAAGCTCATCGCGAGGTAGAGCGGAAAGGTCGAGGCTTCGCTGCCGGTCAGCACATGGATCGCGAAAAGGAAGCCGAACAGGAGGAGGGTGTTGGCGGGGATGCTGCGTTTTGAAAGCGCATTCAGATCCATCACGACCGCGCTGAGCAAAGCGAGCGGCAGGATGGAAAATTTGCAGGCGACAAGCGCAGCGGCTGCGAAGGCGAAAATGAACCCGTTCAATACATGGTTGGAACGCGGCGCCTGAAGCTGCGCAAGCGCAAACAACATCGGAAATGCCATGAAGGTGGCATCGGGCTGCAGGGTCTGTGTGAGAAGCGGAACAAGAAGCAAGACAGAAACGAGGGTGGGGCGCGTCTTCTCTGCGATGGCGCAGGCGACGAACACAAAACTGGCCCAGACGACGGCTGAGAAGACGATGATCAGCGGTGCCAACTGGGGCTGAAAATATCGCGTGTAAAGAGAAGAGAGGGGCCCGCCGGTGAAGATCAGGTCTCGTCCCTGGCTGGCACCGGCGGCCGTCATCTCAGCAAGCGTGGCCGCCCAGGAGGGGTCGAGGTGGGCTAGATTGAAATGAAATCTTGTGATGGGAACGTCTGGCAGAAGTAGAAACGCAAAAAGTATAGTAATAAGAACGACAATGATTGTCTTGGAAAACCGGTTGGAAGCCAAAGCCGTTGCGTTCATGTCTGGCTCGTCGCCCGATGCTCAGGGGAATCCAGCGCTTCTGCACCAATGACAAAGCCTTGGCAAGCTGACGGAAGCCGGTGCAGCGCGGGGGTGATCCCCCTACTGCCCCATCAGCTTCAGCATCGCCGCGCCGGGCGCGAGCATGGCGAAGGCCCACAATGCGGCGCTGGCGACGTTCGCCACCTGGAAGGGGATCTGCCGCATGGCGAGGATGCCGGCGATGAGCGGCACCACGGCGCGGACCGGGCCGAAGAAGCGGCCGATGGCGACGCTCCATACGCCGAAGCGGTGGAAGAAGACTTCAGCCTTCTCCACCATGTCCGGCCGGCGCGAGAGGGGCCAGAAGCCGCGCGCGCGGTCCTTGTAGTGGAAGCCGATCCAATAGGAGATCGCGTCTCCCAGCGTCGCGCCGACGGTGGCGGCGAGCCAGATGGGGCCGAGGGGAAGGCCGCTCGCCTCGATCAGCGCGCCGATGGCGAGCAGCAGGACGGTGGCCGGGATGAGGAACGACACCAGGGCTATGGATTCCCCGAAGGCCAAGGCGAAGACGAGGACGGGAGCCCACGATTCGTTGGCGCGCACAAACTCGGTGGTGGCGGTCACGAGAGATGAGACGTCGAACATGGATCCTCCGGCGGCCTCATTTCGGCGAGGCGACGCCGCAACGCAAGGGGGAGAGGGACAAAAGAGGCGTTCCACGAGGCAAATGGCACGCGCTTGTGAGGGGCGGGAAAAGGCCTGGCTGAGGCTTTGTCTTGAAAACTCCATGGATTTGCGCCATATGACGCCTCGCAGCAATCGGCAGCGCCCCTCGGGCCGGAGCGATTGCTCTCGGGCCGCGTAGCGGAAGCGGTGGAGTGCCAGGAGGCGTTCCCGTCGGTTTTGCCCGATTTTCAATGATTGTATGCGACAGCCCAGGCCACGCGGGGTGTCATCTCCCCTCGCGAATGCGTGGTGCGCGGATGATCCGGCGCGCCGGAGACGTTCGCCGCATGAAAGACAGAGCTTGACCTCTTTTTCGGAACTCGGCCTTGCCGAGCCCATCGTCCGCGCCCTCACTGAAGAGCGCCATGTTACGCCGACGCCCATCCAGGCACAGGCAATCCCCCAGATCCTCGCCGGCCGCGACCTCATCGGCATCGCCCAGACCGGCACCGGCAAGACCGCAGCGTTCGCGCTCCCCATCCTCGATCATCTGGCGCGCCATCCCGGCCGCCCCGCGCCGAAGACGGCCAAGGTGCTGATCCTCTCGCCGACTCGCGAGCTGTCCGGCCAGATCACGGAGAATTTCGAGAAGTTCGGCCGCCATACTGGCGTGACCGTGACCCTCGCCATCGGCGGCGTGCCCATGGGCCGCCAGATCCGCGCCTTGCATCCCGGCGTCGATGTGCTGGTGGCTACCCCCGGCCGCCTCATGGACCTCGTCGAGAACCACGCGGTGAAGCTCGACGCGGTGCAGGTGCTCGTCCTCGACGAGGCGGACCAGATGCTGGACATGGGCTTCATCCATGCCATCCGCGCCATCGTCCGCCGCCTGCCGGCCAAGCGCCACACCCTGTTCTTCTCGGCCACCATGCCGGGCGCCATCGCCGAACTGGCGAATTCCATGCTGCGCAATCCCGTCACCGTCTCGGTGACGCCGGCCGCCAAGACGGCGGACCGGGTGGAGCAGCGCGTGCTGCTGGTGGACAAGCAGAGCAAGCCAGCGCTGCTGGCCGAGCTGCTGGCCGCCGAGCCCATCGACCGCGCCCTCGTCTTCACCCGCACCAAGCACGGCGCGGACAAGGTGGTGCGCGCTCTGGAGAAGGCCGGCCTCGGGGCCGAGGCCATCCACGGCAACAAGTCGCAGAACCAGCGCGACCGCGTGCTTGCCGGCTTCCGTGATGGTTCCGTGCGCACCCTCGTCGCCACCGACATCGCCGCCCGCGGCATCGACGTGACCGGGGTGAGCCACGTCTTCAATTATGACCTGCCGAACGTGCCGGAATCCTACGTGCACCGCATCGGGCGCACCGCCCGCGCCGGCCGCGAGGGGATCGCGATCTCCTTCTGTGACGGCGAGGAGCGGGCCTATCTGAAGTCCATCGAGAAGCTCATCCGCATGCAGCTTCCCACGGTGGACCGCCGGATGGCGTCGGGCACCGCCCCGGCGGCGCTCCCGGCGGACCCGGATGGCGGCCGCCGCAGCCGCGACGGCGCCCATGAGGGGCAGCGCCGGCAGGGTGGCCGGCCGCACAATGGCGGCCGCTCCCAGGAGGCGCGCTCGCATGAAGGCCGCTCCGAGAAGCGCCCCCAGGAAAAGCGCACCCACGAAGGTCGTCCCCATGAAGGCCGCTCTCATGAGGGGCGTGCAAACGAGGGTCGCCAGGACGGGCGTCCCCAGGGCCGTCCCGAAGGTCGCCACGGCGCGGCTGGCGCGGGCCGCCATGGTGATGCGCGCCAGGGTGCGCGGCACCAGGAACAGCGTGCGGGTGGCGGCAATGCCGCCCCTGCGAATGGTGGTGGCATCGGCGCCGTGGGTTTCCTGCGGAATGCTCCTGCGCGTGGCGCCAAGCCGGGCGCCGGCTCGCGCCGCCCTCGCTAGAATACGTTCCGCCCGGCGTGCAGTGCAGGCCGGGCGGAAGAACGTTCTTTGATGTTGAATTGAGACGGACGTACCGACCGGGTGTGAGCATCGGGTCGGGTCCGGCTCCGAGTTTGGGAAGCTGGAGAAGATTATATGGCGAAGGAAGAACTGCTGGAGTTTGAGGGAACGGTCACGGAAGTGCTGCCGGACGGCAACTTCCGCGTGCGGCTCGACAATGATCATCAGATCCTGGCCTACGCGGCCGGCAAGATGAAGAAGAACCGCATCCGGACCATTGAAGGCGACCGCGTGGTGGTCGAGATGTCTCCTTATGACCTCGACCGCGGCCGCATCAATTTCCGCCACAAGGCGGAAGGCTCCATGCCCCCGCCCGGCGCCCGCCGCCAGCAGAACTTCCGCCGTCGCTGATATCTCCGCGCGTCGTTGACGCGGGCAGGCCAACAGTACGTCCGTCATGCCCGGGCTTGACCCGGGCATCCGCGGGGTTCGGCCAGGAAAGTCCTGCAAGGTCTCGTGCCAGCGCAGAAGCGTGGATGCCCGGGTCAGGCCCGGGCATGACGATGCGCCGAAGGTTGGGGTTGATCGCCCCTTTCAGGGCTCGCCGGCCTCAGAGGCTCTGCGCTACGTCCAGCACGATTTCGAGCGTGCTCTCCCGCGCATCCACCACCAGACGCCGGCGCATCACATAGAGGTCGAGATTGGTCGCGTCCGACAGGGCGACCCGGTCTCCCGCCAGCAAGATGCGCTCGAACTGCGTCGCGTGCTCCATCAGCACGGCAAGGCGAGGGCGCAGGCCGTTGCGCACCACATGGTTCTGCGCGGCGCTGGTGAGGCTGATATGCGCCCGGATGCGCGGCTGCATCACCGGCGACGGATCGGAAGGCTGGGGCGCGGGAACGGGGCCCGAGCGACCGCGAAGGTAGGGGTTCATTGTCATTGTCAGGCTGTCTGCGCGGCTCACGTCGACCCTGACGACGTGCAAGGCGGATGCCCCCTTGTGTGATGCCCCGCGTCCAATTGCAATGCGGGATGACGGTTCTTCGACAGCCTGCCGCGAACACCCCTTCCTCCAATAAGACGCCGTGATCCGGGTCTTTGCCTTGCGCCCGCGGACCGCTAACCTCGCTGCCGAACAGGCCGTTCGAAACGGCCGATGGGAGGAGAGATGGGAGCGAGCGCCGCGCACCCCCTAGTGGGGGATGCCGCCAGCGTCCGAGCGGTTGCGCTTACGGGTTTGCGCATCACCTTTGCGGGGCAGGGGCCGGACAGCTTCACCGCGGTCGAGGGGGTGGACCTGCACGTGGCCGACGGCGAGTTCGTGGCCATTGTCGGCCCCACGGGCTGCGGCAAGTCCACCTTGCTCAACGCCGCGGCGGGCCTCCTTATTCCTAGCGCCGGCAGCGTCACCATCTTCGGTGAGCCGCTCGTGGGACTGAACCGGCGGGCCGGATACCTGTTCCAGGCCGAGGCCCTGTTCCCCTGGAAGACCGCCATCGAGAATGTCGCCATCGGCCTTGAGGTCGCGGGCATCTCCACGGCCGAGGCGCAGGAGCGGGCGCGCGGCTGGCTCGGCCGCGTGGGCCTTGCGGCCTTTGCGGGGCGCTATCCCCACCAGCTTTCCGGCGGGCAGAGGAAGCGCGTGGGCCTTGCCCAGGTACTGATCCGCGATCCCAAGATCCTGCTCATGGACGAGCCCTTCGGACCGCTCGACGCCCAGACGCGGCAGATCATGGGCAATCTGCTGCTCGATCTCTGGAACGCCGAGCGCAAGGCGGTGATGTTCGTGACCCACGATCTGGAAGAGGCCATCGCGCTGGCCGACCGCGTGGTGATCATGGGCGCGGGGCCGGCCTCGCGCATCATCGGTGAGTGGCGCGTGAACCTGCCGCGCCCGCGCGACATCTCCGAGGTGCGCCTCGACCACGCCTTCCACGCGCTGCACCGGGAGATCTGGTCGAAGCTGCGGGACGAGGTGGTGAAGGGCTATCAGCAGGCGGAGGGCACGGCATGAAGAAGCGCTTGAGGCTCCTCTTCCTCCAGGTGCTGGTGGCCGTGGTGCTCATAGGCATCTGGCACTTCGGCTCCACCATCAAGGTCCCGGCGGGCGTCTTCACGCAGAAGGCGTTCTACCCGCTCGACCCCTTCTTCTTCTCGAATCCCATCGCGGTGTTCGAGCGCACGTGGCGCGACTTTGCCACCGGGGTCATCTGGTATCACCTCGGCATCACGCTCCTGGAGACCGCGCTCGCCTTCATTATCGGCGCGGCGGGCGGGGTGCTCGTCGGCTTCTGGTTCGCGCGCCAACAGCTCGTGGCGGAGGTGTTCGACCCTTATGTGAAGATGACCAATGCGCTGCCCCGCGTGGTGCTGGCGCCCATCTTCGCGCTGTGGCTGGGCCTCGGCATCTGGTCGAAGGTGGCGCTGGGGGTGACGCTGGTCTTCTTCATCGTTTTCTTCAATGTCTATCAGGGCGTGAAGGAAGTGAGCCCCACCGTGCTCTCCAATGCCCGCATGCTGGGCATGAGCGAGCGCCAGCTCATGCGCCATGTCTACTGGCCCTCGGCGCTCTCCTGGATGTTCTCCTCCCTGCACACGGCAGTGGGCTTTGCCCTCGTAGGCGCGGTGGTGGGGGAATATCTCGGCTCGGCGGCGGGGCTCGGCTATCGCATCCATCAGGCGGAGGGCGTGTTCGACACGACCGGCGTGTTTTCCGGCATGCTGGTCTTGGCCGTCTTCGTCATCATCATCGACACGGGCGTCACCGCCATCGAGAACCGGCTCATGGTCTGGCGCCCGGCGCCGGCGGCGAGCCAGGCATGATCATAAAAGGAGGAAACCCATGAAGATGTTCGCAAAGGCGGCCATGCTCGCCGTCCTCGGCGCGCTCGCCGTGACCCCCGCACTGGCGCAGAAGGCGGAGAAGCCGAGCCTGACGCTGGGCGTCGGCGGCAAGCCGCTGCTCTATTATCTCCCCCTCACCATCGCCGAGCGGAACGGCTATTTCAAAGACGAAGGGCTCGACGTCACCATCAACGATTTCGGCGGCGGCGCGAAATCGCTCCAGGCGCTGATCGGCGGCTCCATCGACGTGGTGACGGGCGCCTACGAGCACACCATCCGCATGCAGGCCAAGGGCCAGGACATCGTCTCCACCATCGAGCTCGGCCGCTATCCCGGCATCGTCCTGGTGGTGAAGAAGGACAAGGAAGACAAGTATAAGTCCATCAAGGATTTGAAGGGCGCCAAGATCGGTGTCACCGCGCCGGGCTCCTCCACCAATTTCTTCGTCAACTTCCTCCTCGCAAAGAACGGCCTGAAGCCCGAGGACGTGTCCTTCGTGGGCGTCGGCGGCGGCGCCTCCGCCGTGGCGCAGATGAAGCGCGGGGAGATCGACGCCATGTCGAACCTCGACCCGGTCATCACCAAGCTGGAGAGCGACGGGGATGCGGTGGTGCTGGCCGACAGCCGCACCGAGGCGGGCAACAACGCCATCTTCGGCGGCACCAACCCCGCCGCCGTGCTCTACATGAAGACCGACTTCGTGAAGGAAAACCCCATCACCACCCAGAAGCTCACCAACGCCTTCTACAAGGCGCTGAAATGGCTTCAGACTGCGACCCCCGAGGACGTGGCGAAGGTGGTGCCGGAGGAATATCTCCTGGGCGACAAGGCGCTCTATATCGCTGCCGTAAAGGCATCCAAGCCGATCTATTCCATCACCGGCGTGATCCCCGAGAGCGGCATGAAGAACGCGTTGGGCATGCTTGTGGAGTTCGACCCTGAGCTGAAGGGCGCGAAGATCGACCTTGCCAAGACCTTCGACGGCCGCTTCGTCGCGAAGTCGGCCGCAACCATCAAATAGTTCCGCTCACGCCCTTGTTTGGGCGCGATTGGTTCTTATCTAGTTTCTCAACCCAGCCGACGTTGTGCGCCATGCGCACGCGGGAGACGGACGGATGTACTCCGATCCCGCACCGGCGCCGACGGGACCTTCGCTTCAGAAGTTGAAGGTCCATGCTCCGGAAGGAGCAGGGGGAACCGGGAAGGCGAGGCGGCCGAAAGGTCTGTCCGCCCCGGTTCCAGGCTGGGGCTTTTCAACATCCAGTGCAGACAGAGCCTGCCCAATGCAGCAGAGAGCCGTCATGGCCGGACTTGATCCGGCCATCCACATGGCTCCGCAGCGGCGGCTTTGACGGATGGCCGTGGATCCCCGGATCAGGTCCGGGGATGACGGTTGTTCTGGGTGGTTGTCCTGGACAAGCGACGGCAAAACCGGCGTGCTGAGCCGGGGCACGGCGGCGCTACGCGGCATTCACCCCGCCATCTCTTCCAGCATCTCCAGCGCCACCAGCACGGAGCGCTTGCGGATTTCGTCGCGTGGCAGATCCCCGAACCGCATCTCCCGGTGCCGCATCTCCCCGTCCTCGCGCGCCACGCCGAAATGCACCAGCCCGACGGGCTTCTCCACAGAGCCGCCGCCCGGGCCCGCGACTCCCGTGATGGACACCGCAAGGCCGGTCCCCGCCACTCGCAAGGCGCCTGCCGCCATGGCGCGCGCCGTCTCCTCGCTCACCGCGCCGAAGCGGGCGAGCGTCTCTTCCGGCACGCCCAGCATGGCCGTCTTGGCGGCGTTGGAATAGGTGACGAAGCCCCGGTCCACCACGTCGGAGGAGCCGGGAATGGCGGTCAGCGCCCCCGCCACGAGGCCGCCGGTGCAGGATTCCGCCGTGGCGATGGTGAAGCCCGCCTCGCGGCAGGCATGCAGCACATGGCGGGCGCGCTCATAGACATCGGCATCGATCATTGCGGGTCTTCCTCCGGCAGGCGCACCGTGGCGGAGGCCATAGCAGCGATGCCCTCGCGGCGCCCGGTGAAGCCGAGGCGTTCCGTCGTCGTGGCTTTCACGCTGATGCGGTCCAAGGGCATGCCGACGATCTCGGCGATGCGGGCGCGGATGGCATCGCGATGGGGGCCGACCTTCGGCGCCTCGCAGATCAGCGTCAGGTCGAGATGGGCGATGATTCCGCCGCGCGCCCGCACCCGCTCTGCCGCGAAGGCGAGGAAGCGGTCGGAGGTGGCGCCCTTCCATTGGGGATCGGAGGGCGGAAAGTGTGCGCCGATATCGCCGTCGCACAGGGCGCCGAGCACCGCGTCGGTGAGCGCATGGAGGCCCACATCGGCATCCGAATGCCCGTCCAGCCCGCGCTCGAAGGGAATGGCGATCCCGCCCAGCATCACATGGTCGCCCGGCCCGAAGGCATGGACGTCGAAGCCGGTGCCGGTGCGCACATCGTTCAGCGGCGGGCGCAAAGCGCGTTCGGCGCGGGCCATGTCGGCCGGATGGGTGAGTTTCAAATTGTCCGCCTCGCCTTCAAAGACCGCCACCTTGTGCCCCGCCCATTCCATGACCGCCGCATCGTCCGTGAGGCCCGCAGCGCCCGCCGCATGGGCCTTGGCGTGCGCCATGCGCAGCGGCCAATAGCGGAAGGCCTGCGGCGTCTGCACCGCCCGCAACCGCGCCCGCTCCGGTGTTTCCACCACCATTCCCGTCTCGTCCACCAGCTTGACCGTGTCGGTCACCGCCACGCCCGGCACGGCGGCGCCGTGCTCGGCGGCGGCGGCGATGGCGCGCGCCACCAATTCGGGGGAGGCGAAAGGCCGCGCCGCATCGTGCACGAGCACCAGATCCGGCGCGCGGCGCGCCAGCGCATCGAGGCCCGCCTTCACGGAGCCCTGCCGGTCCGCGCCGCCGGCAATGGGGGCGAGGAGCTTGGGCAGGCCGGCACCGGCCTGTGCGAACAGGTCCTTGTCGTCTGGATGGATCACCACCTGCACCGCGTCGATGCCAGGATGCTCCGCGAACAGCCGCAGTGTGCGGCGCAGCACGCTTTCGCCACCGATCACGCGATATTGTTTCGGCACGGCGCCGCCGGTGCGGCTGCCGCGCCCCGCTGCCACCACGATGACGGCACACTGCATCGCTTCAGGTCCACCTTGCCATTTGCGCCCCCTTGAAGCCCGCCTGCGCTGGCGGAGCAAGGGGCGGCGGGGCCGCGGGAAACCCGCTTATCCACCCCTGGGTATGGCAATAAGGCATTGCCGGAATGTCGCAATATCGGTGCGTCAGCGAAAACGACTAGGGATCGTTCAACGTGCCCTTGCGCGGGCATTCTGAATGTCTAGAATGTAGGCAAATGACAGGTGGCCTAATTTCTGTGCAGGAACATTTCTTTCCTTTGCGTTCCCCGCCACGAATCGGCGGACACACGCTGCCCAATCCGGTGCTGCTCGCCCCCATGGCGGGCATCACCGATGCGCCCGTGCGCCGGATGGCGGTGCGCTATGGCGCCGGATTGGTCATCTCCGAAATGGTGGCGAGCGAGGCCCTGCTGAGCGGCCACGCCGAGATGACCCTGCGCGCCGAGCGGCCCGGCGCCCCTCTGCATGCGGTCCAGCTCGCCGGCAACGAGCCGGGTCTGATGGCCGAGGCGGCGCGCTTTGCCGAAGCTGGAGGCGCCGACATCATTGACATCAATATGGGCTGCCCGGCCAAGCGCGTGACCACGGGCGCCGCCGGTGCGGCCCTGCTGCGCGACCTGCCGCTGGCGACCCGCATCCTGGAGGCGGTGCGGGCGGCCGTGCGGCTTCCGGTCACGCTGAAGACCCGGCTCGGCTGGGATGCCGGCGCGCCGGTGGCCCCCGAGCTCGCGGCGATCGCGGAGGCGGCCGGCATCAGCCTTATCACCGTGCACGGGCGGACCCGCTGCCAGTTCTATACCGGCGTGGCCGATTGGAGCGCCGTGCGGGCGGTGAAGGAGCGCGTGTCCATCCCCGTGGTGGTCAATGGCGACCTCACCGAGTGCGCCCACGCCGCTGCCATGCTGGACGCCTCCGGCGCGGACGCGGTGATGATCGGCCGGGGCGCGCAGGGGCGGCCCTGGTTCCCCGGACAGGTGGCACGCTTCGTCGCCACGGGCACGGTTCCTGCCGTGCCGGGGCCGCAGGAACAGCGGGACGTGCTGCTGGAAATGTATGAGGGCTGGCTGTCGCTGTACGGTGCCGCCCTCGGCATGCGGCAGGCCCGCAAGCATGTGGGCTGGGCGCTGGAGGCGGCAGCCGCCGCCACGGGGCGCAGCGAAGAGTGGGTGAAGGGATGGCGCGGGCGCCTTCTCACCCTGGAAGAGCCATCCAAGGTTCAGGCCGGCATCCGCGATGCATTCGACGATCTGAGCTGGAGGGCAGCGGCATGAAGGCCGAAATCAAGCGCCGGCCCGAGCCGGAGGCGACCTTCACCCGGGCGATCCTCGACGCGGTGCCCCATCCCGTTGTGACCCTGTCCGAAACGGGACAGATCGTCGATGCGAACGTGGCGGCGGAAGCCTTCTTCGAGATGAGCCTGCCCATGCTGCGGCGGCGCGCCTTCTCGGAGTTCGTGCCGTTCGGCACGCCGTTGCTGGGGCTCATCGACCAGGTGCGGGCGCGGGGCGCGGCGGTGAATGAATATCGCGTCGACCTCGGCACGCCGCGCAATGGCAGCGAGCGGGTGGTGGACATCCATGTGGCCCCGGTGGCCGAGCGTCACGGCCATGTGGTGGTGATGCTCCAGGAACGCACCATCGCCGACAAGATGGACCGCCAGCTCACCCATCGCGGCGCTGCCCGTTCCGTGAGCGCGCTCGCCTCCATGCTGGCGCACGAAATCAAGAATCCGCTCTCCGGCATCCGGGGGGCAGCGCAGCTTCTGGAACAGTCCGCGGGCGATGAGGACCGGGCGCTCACCCGCCTCATCTGCGACGAGGCGGACCGCATCGTGAAGCTGGTGGACCGCATGGAGGTGTTCTCCGACGAGCGGCCCATCGAGCGCGAGCCGGTCAACATCCATGCCGTGCTGGAGCATGTGCGGACCCTCGCCGCGTCAGGCTTCGCGCGGCATGTGCGGTTCGTGGAGGAGTACGATCCCTCCCTGCCGCCGGTGTTCGCCAACCGGGATCAGCTGATCCAGGTCTTCCTCAATCTGGTGAAGAATGCGGCAGAAGCCATCGACGGCGATGATGGCGAGATCCAGCTCACCACCGCATTCCGGCCCGGCGTGCGGCTCACGGTGCCAGGCACGTCGAGCCGCGTTTCCCTGCCGTTGGAGTTCTGCGTGAAGGACAACGGCAAGGGGGTGCCCGAGGACCTTCTGCCTCACCTGTTCGATCCCTTCGTGACCACCAAGCCCACCGGAACTGGCCTCGGCCTTGCATTGGTGGCGAAGCTCATAGGGGACCATGGCGGCATCGTCGAATGCGACAGCCAGCCCCGTCGAACCACCTTCCGGGTGCTCCTGCCCATGTATCGCGGCAAGCGCGCCGCAGCCGAGGACAACTGAGGTATCCATGCCCACGGGAAGCATCCTGGTCGCCGACGACGATGCCGCGATCCGCACCGTGCTCAACCAGGCCCTGTCACGGGCCGGGTATGAAGTGCGCTCATGCGGGAATGCGGCCACCCTCTGGCGCTGGGTGAGCCAGGGCGACGGCGACCTCGTCATCACCGATGTGGTGATGCCTGATGAGAACGCCTTCGACCTGCTGCCGCGCATCAAGAAGGCGCGGCCGGATTTGCCGGTCATCGTCATGAGCGCGCAGAACACGTTCATGACCGCCATCCGTGCCTCCGAGCGCGGCGCCTATGAATATCTGCCGAAGCCTTTCGACCTGAAGGAGCTGATCTCCATCGTCGGCCGCGCCCTCGCCGAGCCGAAGAAGGCCGATGTCCGGTCCATGGGCGGGGACGAGCAGGACAATATCCCGCTGGTGGGCCGCTCGCCCGCCATGCAGGAAATCTACCGCCTCCTCGCCCGCCTCATGCAGACCGACCTCACTGTGATGATCGCGGGCGAGAGCGGCACCGGCAAGGAGCTGGTGGCGCGCGCACTGCATGATTACGGCAAGCGCCGGAACGGGCCGTTCGTCGCCATCAACATGGCGGCGATCCCCCGCGACCTCATCGAGAGCGAGCTGTTCGGCCACGAGAAGGGCTCGTTCACCGGTGCCACCACCCGCAATGCCGGCCGTTTCGAGCAGGCCGAGGGCGGCACGCTGTTCCTGGACGAGATCGGCGACATGCCCATGGAGGCCCAGACCCGCCTCCTGCGCGTGCTCCAGCAGGGCGAATACACGACGGTGGGCGGGCGCACGGCCATCAAGACCGACGTGCGCATCATCGCCGCCACCAACAAGGACCTGCGCACCCTGATCCAGCAGGGCCTGTTCCGCGAGGACTTGTTCTTCCGCCTCAACGTGGTGCCCCTGCGGCTGCCGCCCCTTCGGGAGCGTGCTGAGGATGTCCCCGATTTGATCCGCCACTTCTTCCTCCAGGCGGAACGGGAAGGGCTGCCGGCCAAGCAGATCGACACGGCCGCCCTCGACCGGCTGAAGCGCTATCGCTGGCCGGGCAATGTGCGCGAGCTTGAGAACCTAGTGCGGCGCCTCGCGGCGCTCTATCCGCAGGAGATCATCACCCCCGGCATCATCGAGGCGGAACTGTCCGAGCCGGCGCCGAGTGCGCTGTCCGAAGACGGCCCGGGCGATGCCACCCTCGGTGCCTCCGTGGAGCGGCATCTGAACCTGTATTTCGGCGGCTTCGGCGAGGATCTGCCGCCGCCGGGGCTCTATCACCGCATCTTGCGGGATGTGGAGTATCCGCTGCTCTCCGCTGCACTCGCGGCGACGCGGGGCAACCAGATCAAGGCCGCGGAGCTCCTGGGGCTCAATCGCAACACCCTGCGCAAGAAGATCCGGGACCTGGATATCCAGGTGATCCGCACGAATCGGTAAGCGGTTAGCCCACAGTTGCGATTGTAGTTTTTACGACGCGGCGCATAATTTAGGTGATGTGCGCCGAGAGGTCGTATCCGTGGGCGGAAGCGGGGAAGCGTCGGACCGACTTCTCGAGGTGCTGAACGCCTTCATCGGCGCTCTCGCCACCCGGAAGGATTGGTCCGCCGCGGTCCCCGATCTTTTTGCCGCCATGGGCGCGCATCTGGGATACGACCGGGTCGCCCTGTTCTGTGTGCACGAGGCCACCGATATCGGGCTCGGCGTCACATGTCGTGCGGAATGGGCGCGCCCGGGCCTCGGCCCCCTCACCGTCAACGCCCACCCGCCTATTCGCCCGTTGGGCGGCGGCGATTCCACCCAGCTGGAATGGGCTGCGCGCCGCACGCGCGGCGAGATCATCGAGGGCGTTTCAGACGATCTGCCGGGCTATCTCGGTCGCTACTTCCGCGAGAACGGGGTCATCCGATACCTGACCGTGCCGGTCATGGTGGGAGGGCGCTGGTGGGGGCATCTCGCCGTCTGTGTTCCCGACCGCACCCATGTCTGGAGCGATGCGGAACTGAACATGCTGAAGGCGGTGGCCGGCGCCATCGCCTTGTCGGTGGAGGGCTCGCAGTCCGAACAGCACATCAACAATGCCAGTCGTGTGGCCATGCTGAACTCTGCGCTGGACGGCATCATCTCCATCAATGAGGCGGGCCTTATCACCGAATTCAACCCGGCGGCGGAGCAGATGTTCGGCTATCTCAGGGAGGAGGTGATCGGCCGCCTGCTGGGCGACACCGTTATTCCCCCGCAGCATTCCGACTCCCATAAGGAGGGCATGGCCCGCTACCTCATCGGGGGCGCCTCCAGAATCCTGGGCCGCCGGGTGGAGATCGAAGGCAAGCGCGCGAACGGAGAGATGTTCCCGATCGAGCTGACGGTGACGGAGGTGCGGGCGGAGAACCGGCGTCTCTTCACCGCCTATCTGCGCGATATCTCCGAACACCGGGCGGCACAGGCAGCGCTGGAGCGGCTGGCCTTCGAGGATGCCGCGACAACGCTGCCCAACCGGGCCGGGCTCCTGCGGACGGTGGCGGGCCGGGAGGATCTCGCCGGCGCGGTTGTCCTGCGGCTGCCGGATCTTGCCATTCTCGCAGCGAGCCTCGGCGAAGATTTCATCGAGCCTTTGATCACCGCCATGGCCCAGCGGCTGCGTGCCTTGCTGCCCCAGGGAGCCATCCTGGCGCGAACCGGCGAATCCGAATTTGCGGCGCTGTTCTTCCACGAGGGCGCGCTGAACGTTGCAGCGCGGCTTCTTGAAGAGGCCGTGCAAGCGCCCATCGAGACCGAGGGGCGGCGCTTCTATGTGCGCGGAAAAATCGGCATCGCGAAGGGCGGCGGCCCGGTCGAGCGGATTCTCAGGGACGCCGAGATGGCTTCGCGGGCAGACCGGGACGGGCAGCGTATCTTCGACGATTCCCTGCGCGCCAGCCATCAGCGGCGGCTTGATCTCGAGACCGCGCTGCGCGAGGCGCTCCTGCAGCGCTCGGAGGAAGTATTCCCGGTCTTCCAGCCGATCCGCGAAGTGGCGACGGGGCGCATCGCCGGCTTTGAGGCGCTCGCGCGCTGGCGCCATCCGGAACGCGAGATCATATTGCCCAGCGAGTTCATTCCCCTGGCTGAAGAGGCGGGGCTTGCGGACACGCTCGGCGAACTGATCCTCGACCGGGCCTCACGCGCCTGCGCCCAATGGAACCGTGCGCGAGCCGAGCGGGGCCTCCCCCCGCGCTATGTCTCGGTCAACCTCTCGGGGGTGCAGCTTTCGGCGCCGGACCTCGTGCCGCGCATCGTCGCCATCCTCGAACGCAATGCATTGATCGGCGACCATGTGCGGTTCGAATTGACGGAGAGCGCGATCCTCTCCCATCCCGTTCTGGCAAACCGGACGCTGCAACGGCTGCGCGACCTCGGCTGCGGCATCGCCATCGATGATTTCGGCACCGGCTATTCGAGCCTCTCTTATCTGCAGGATCTGCCCGCTGACGTGCTCAAGTTCGACCCGTCTTTCGTACAAGGGCTGGAGCGCGACCTGCGCACCCGGAAGATCGTTTCCGTCATGGCGGACCTTGCCCATGCGCTGGGCATGACGGTGGTGGCTGAAGGGGTGGAGAACTTTTCCACTTTGCGCGAGATCCGTCGCGCGGGCTGCGACTTCGCCCAGGGCTTCCTGCTGGGACGTCCCATGCCGGCCCACGACGCCGCATTGCTGGAAGATACGCACTTATATTCGTGAGCGGTAGGGTGGTGGTGCCGTGCCCGGCCCGACGCTCGAATCCGAGGTCCGCGCTAACCTTCCCTTTAGGGAAGCTTGCATATTCCCGCGCCTGGCGGTTCCCGCTGTCACATTTTTGCACCAGTGTCGTTACACTGCATCATGTGGCTGCGACTCGGATGCATGCCTGGGTATAGGGAATGAATGTAACAACCCTGGATCGTTCTGAGGGCAGCCCTGCCGGCGGTGGGCGCATGGGTGGCCTCGGCTGGTTCGCACCTCTTATGGTGGTGGTGGCGCTCGCCTCCGCCTTGACCACCTTCCTGATCCTGATGGGCCTGACGCCCGTGGTCCCCACCCATGAGGTGGTGATCGGGCTCCTGGCGGGGAATGCCTTCGCCGTCCTCGTCCTGTCCGCCATGGTGGGGCGCGAGGTCTGGCGCATCGCCCGGGCGCGGGCGCGCGGGCGCGCCGCAGCGCGGCTTCATGTGCGCATCGTGGGCCTGTTCGCGGTGGTTGCCGTGGTGCCCGCCATATTGGTGGCGGTGGTGGCGAGCCTCACCCTCGATCGCGGCCTCGACCGCTGGTTTTCCATCCGCACCCGGGAGATCGTCGCGAGCGCGGTGCAGGTCGCCCAGACCTATGTGCGCGAGCACGCGCTCAACATTCGCGGCGACGTGCTCGCCATGAGCAACGACCTCACCCGCCTGAAGCCCATGTATGACACCGACCGGGCGCGGTTCCAGCAGGTGCTGACCGCCCAGGCGGCGCTGCGCAACCTTCCGGCTTCGCTCATCATCCGCCACGACCTCACCGTGGTGGAGCGGGCGCAGGTGAATATCGGCCGCGAATTTCTGGTGCCGGCCAACATCGCCATCAACGATGCCACCACCGAGCAGCCCATCATCTATTTGCCCACCGATGCGGACTTCGTAGGCGCGCTGGTGAAGCTGAAGGATTATGACGACCTCTACCTCTACGTGGCGCGCCCCATCGACCCGCGCGTCATCGGCTATCTGAAGACCACGCGCGAGACGCTCGCCGACTATCAGAGCCTGGAGGACCGCCGCTTCGGCGTGCAGGTGGCGTTCGCGCTCATGTACGCGGTGATCACCCTCATCGTGCTGCTCTCGGCGGTCTGGCTCGGCATCAATTTCTCCAAATGGCTGGTGGCGCCCATCCGCCGGCTGATCTCGGCGGCGAACCATGTGGCGGCGGGAAATCTCGACGTGCAGGTGCCCATCTATCGCTCCGAGGGTGACCTTGCTGCGCTGGGCGAGACCTTCAACAAGATGACCGCGGAGCTGCGGGCCCAGCACGACGACCTCCTGCGCGCCAACGACCAGATCGACAGCCGCCGCCGGTTCACCGAGGCCGTGCTCTCGGGCGTGGGCGCCGGGGTGATCGGCCTCGACCCCGAGGCGCGCGTGACCATCCTCAACCGCTCCGCCGAACCGCTATTGGGCGTGAAGGAGGGCGATGTGCTTGGCCGTCCCCTCGCCGAGGTGGTGCCCGAGACCGCCGCCTTGCTGAAGGAAGCCGAGACGGCGCGCCAGCGCGTCGTCCAGGGCAACATCACGCTGAACCGCGACGGGCGCGAGCGCATCTTTGCGGTGCGGGTCACCACCGAGCAGTCGGGGGAGGGGGAACATGGCTGGGTCGTCACCCTCGACGACATCACCGCGCTCATCTCCGCCCAGCGCACCTCGGCGTGGGCGGACGTGGCGCGGCGCATCGCCCACGAGATCAAGAACCCGCTGACCCCCATCCAGCTTTCCGCCGAGCGGCTGAAGCGCAAATACGGCAAGCTCATCACCCAGGATCGCGACGTGTTCGATCAATGCACCGACACCATCATCCGGCAGGTGGGCGATATCGGCCGCATGGTGGACGAATTCTCCTCGTTCGCCCGCATGCCGAAGCCCGTGGTGGACAGCCAGGACCTTGCCGAGACGCTGCGTCAAAGCGTCTTCCTCATGCGGGTCGGCCATCCTGAGGTCACGTTCGAGGCGGAGATCCCTCCCTCCCTCCCCGCCCGGTTCGATCGGCGCCTCATTTCGCAAGCCTTGACCAACATCCTGAAGAATGCCGCCGAGGCCATTGAGGCCGTTCCGGCGGAGCAACGTGGGCAGGGGCGCATCCGTGTCATCGCGGAACGCTCCGGAGACGATTTGGTGGTGGACGTGATCGACAACGGACTTGGCCTTCCGCAAGAGAACCGGAACCGGCTCCTAGAGCCCTACGTCACCACCCGCGAGAAGGGCACGGGGCTGGGCCTTGCCATCGTCGGCAAGATCATGGAGGAGCACGGCGGCGGCATCGAGCTGTACGACGCCCCGGAAGAACGCGGCGCGTGGATCCGCCTGAGGATCCGTGCCGACGGCCCGCTCGTCGCGGCCGAAGCCGCGCTGGGAGCCTGAGCCCATGGCGCACGACATCCTGATCGTCGACGACGAAGCCGACATCCGCGACCTTGTGGCGGGCATCCTGGAGGATGAGGGCTATTCCGCCCGCACCGCGCGGGACGCCGATACGGCCCTCTCCGCCATCGCCTCCCGCAGGCCCAGCCTGATCTTCCTGGACATCTGGCTCCAGGGCAGCCGCATGGACGGGCTGGAGCTGCTGGACGTCATCAAAAGCGAGCACCCGGACGTGCCGGTGGTGATGATTTCCGGCCACGGCAACATCGAAACGGCGGTGGCCGCCATCAAGCGCGGCGCCTACGACTTCGTGGAAAAGCCGTTCAACGCTGACCGCCTGTTGATGATCGCCCAGCGTGCGCTGGAAACCCTGCGCCTGCGCCGCGAGGTGAAGGAGCTGAAGCAGCACACCCCGCACAAGCTGGTGGGCCGTTCCGGTGCCGTCCAGCAATTGCGCTCCACGGTGGATCGCGTCGGCCCCACCAATTCGCGCATCCTCATCATCGGCCCGTCCGGCTCCGGCAAGGAGCTGACCGCGCGCATGATCCACACCTCCTCGAACCGCGCCAACGGCCCGTTCGTGGTGATCAATGCGGCGGCCATCACCCCCGAGCGCCTGGAGTTCGAGCTGTTCGGCGTCGAGGCGGGGGACGGGCGCGAGCAGCGGCGTGGCGCCCTGGAGGAGGCCCATGGCGGCACGCTCTTCCTCGACGAGATCGCCGACATGCCGCGCGAGACCCAGAACCGGGTGCTGCGCGTGCTGGTGGAGCAGACCTTCACCCGTATCGGCGGCACCGAGAAGGTGAGCGTGGACGTGCGCATCATCTCCTCCACGGGCCGGAACCTGGAGGACGAGATCGCCAAGGGCCGCTTCCGCGAGGATCTCTACCACCGCCTCTCCGTCGTGCCGATCCGCGTGCCGCCTCTGGCGGAGCGGCGCGAGGACATTCCGGACCTCGTGGACTTCTTCATCGAGCTCATCTCCCAGACCACGGGCCTCGCGCGCCGGCACATCGCCGAGGACGCCATGGCGGTGCTCCAGTCCCACGACTGGCCGGGCAATGTCCGCCAGCTCCGCAACAATGTGGAGCGGGTGCTGATCCTGGCCGGCGGCGATCCCGACGCCATCGTCACCGCCTCCATGCTGCCGCCGGACGTGGGCGCGCTGGTGCCGAACCTGCCTAACGGCAATGGTGGCGAGCACCTGATGGGCCTACCGCTGCGTGAGGCGCGCGAGGTGTTCGAGCGGGAATATCTGGCGGCGCAGATCAACCGTTTCGGCGGCAACATCTCACGTACCGCCGAGTTCGTCGGCATGGAGCGCTCGGCGCTGCACCGCAAGCTGAAGGCCCTCGGGGTGGGGTGAGGGCTGGTGCTTCCAACCCCCCTCTCCCACTTGCGGGGGAGGGTCGGGGAGGGGGGCACGTGAAGCCGTGGAACGTTGCGAGGTGTGGGGCGGCCGCCATTCCCCCTTCCTACTCCTCCCCCGCAAGCGGGAGAGGGGACGGACTGGGCAAGGGAGAAATGAAGCCACTGCCATAGGCGTTGCACGGACGAGAGGTTAAGGTCCCAAAAGGCTGGGGGAATCGCTGATGAAGGTCGTGATCTGCGGAGCGGGGCAGGTGGGGTTCGGCATCGCCGAGCGCCTTGCGGGCGAGCAGAACGACGTGTCCATCGTCGATGCCGATCCGCGCCGCATCCAGATCGCCACCGAGCAGCTCGACGTGCGCGGCGTGGTGGGCCACGGCTCCCACCCGGACGTGCTCGCCAAAGCGGGCATCGAGCAGGCGGACATGCTCATCGCGGTCACCTTGTCAGACGAGGTGAACATGGTGGCCTGCCAGGTGGGCCATTCCCTGTTCAACGTCCCCACCAAGGTCGCCCGCATCCGCGCCCAGACCTATCTCCAGCCGGAATGGCGCGAGATGCTCTCGCGCGATCATCTCCCCGTGGACGTGGTGATCTCCCCCGAGGTGGAAGTGGGCGAGATGGTGCTCCGCCGCCTCTCGCTGCCCGGCGCGGTCGACACGGTGACCTTCGCGGACGGGGCCGTGGTGGTGGCCGGCGTTTTCTGCGGTGAGGACTGCCCGGTGGTCGGCGCGCCGCTGCGCGAATTGACCCAGCTTTTTCCCGATCTCCAGGCCACCATCGTCGCCGTGCTGCGGGACGGAAAGCCGGTGGTGCTGAAGAGCACCGATGCCATGCTGGCGGGTGACGTCGCCTATTTCGTTGCCCAGGCGAGCCAGGTGAAGCGCACCCTCTCCATCTTCGGCCACGACGAGATCCCCGGCCAGCGCATCGTCATCGCCGGCGGCGGCAATATCGGCTTCTACGTGGCCCAGCAGCTGGAGCAGCGGAACGCGGCCGCCAAGATCAAGATCATCGAGGCCTCGCGCGACCGCGCGCAGATCATCGCCGAGACGCTCCAGCGCACCGTGGTGCTCCATGGCGATGCGCTCGCCCGCGACCTCCTGGATGAAGCCGGCGTGCCCGACGCCGACACCATGCTGTCGCTGACCAATGACGACCGCATCAACATTCTGTCCTGCCTTCTCGCCAAGCAGATCGGCGCGCGCCGCATCCTCTCTCTGGTGAACGAGCAGGGCTATGCCGCCTTTGCCCAAGGGCTCGGCATCGACGCCCATGTGAACCCGCGCCAGATCACCGTCTCCAAGATCCTCCAGCACGTGCGCCGGGGCCGCATCCACCGGGTGCATTCCCTGCTGGACGGGACGGGCGAGGTGATCGAGGCGGAGGCGCTGGAAACCTCGCCCCTCGTAGGCCGCCCGCTGCGCGACATCGACCTCTTGGACGGGCTGCGCATCGGCGCCATCGTCCGCGGTGGGCAGGTGATCCTGCCCACGGGCGATACGGTGGTGCGAGCCCAGGACCGGGTGATCCTGTTCGCCTTGGCAGAGCGCATCAAGCGCGTGGAGCAGTTGTTCCGCGTCAGCCTCGAATTCTTCTGAGCCGCCATCCATGGCGTCCATCGTTCGCCTTCTCGCTCTCGCGCTGGCCTGGACCGGCATCGCCGCGCTGCTGCCGGCTCTGGTCTCGGCGCGGTGGGGGGAGGGGACGGCGCCGGCCTTCCTCGGCACGGCATTGGGCTGCATCTTCCTGGCGGGCGCCATGCGCTTCTCCAGCGCCGGCCTCGGCGGGCGTATCCGCCGCTTCCAGGTGTTCGGCGCGCTGGCCGCGCTATGGATCATCGTGCCCGTGGTGGCGGCCCCCGCCATCGCCTATGCCACGGGCCTCACCTTGTGGCGCGCCTGGTTCGAGGCGCTCTCCGCCTTCACCACCACGGGCTTCACGGCGGTGAAGGATGGGCCACAGAGCCTGTTTGTCTGGTTCGCCCTGCTGCAATGGAGCGGCGGGCTCCTCACCATCATCTCCGGCGTTGCAGTGCTCGCCCCCGCCGGCATCGGCGGCCTGCCGAACCGCGTCGTCTATCATCTGGACGAGCTGGATGCGGTGGATACGGCAGGCGTGGTGAAGGACGTGACGCCCATCTACGCGGCTGCCACTTTCCTCGCCTTCGTCGTGATGCTGGCGGACCGCAACGGCCTCTATTCCGCCTTCTGCCTCGCCACCGCCGTCGCCTCCGCGGGCGCCCACTTGCCGCCCGAGGCCAAGGCGGCGCTGGAGACGGGGATCGCCACGCGCTGGCTGCTGCTGCCCTTCCTGCTCTGGGCGGCCACCAGCGTGCGCTGGCACAAGGCGCTGGTGAGCCGGCGCATCCATGCCGCGCCCGAGCAGCCGGAAAGCCTTGTCCTTCTGGCCTACTGGCTGATGGTGGGCCTCGTCTTCTCGGTCATCCTGTTCCGCCTGCCCTCGGACATTCCGGTGAGCCAGTCTTTGTCGCAGGGCATGTTCGCCGCCGCCTCGCTCATCTCCACCAGCGGCATGCCGCCGGCGGCCGACACCTTCGCCAGCCTGCCGGCGGGGCTGTTGCTGGTGGTGGCGCTCATCGGCGGCGGCGCGCTCTCGGTGGCGGGCGGCCTGAAGATCCTGCGGGTGCGGGCCATGCTGGCGCGGGCGCGGGGCGATCTCATGCGCCTCATCTCGCCCCACATCGTCCAGCCCGCGCGCACCGGGGAGGGCGGCATCGGCTCGGCCATGCGCGGAGTATGGGTGGGCCTGGTCGCGGTGTTCGCAACCCTTGCCGCCACTCTGATCGCCATCGGCGCGGGGGCGCCCAGCTTCGATGCGGCGCTGACCGGCGCCGTGGCCGCCATCACCAATACCGGCCCGCTCTATGACGAGGCCACCACCGGCTGGCCGGCCATCTCCTCGTTGCCGCCGCTTTCCGTGCTCGGCGCGGCGTTCGCCATGATCGCCGGGCGGCTGGAGACGGTCGGCGCCTTCGTGCTCATCCATCTCGCCTTCTGGCGCACCTGAGGTTCCGGTCGTCCATGTCGCGCATCGCCTATGTCAACGGTCTCTATGTCCCGCACCGGGACGCGGGCATCCATGTGGAGGATCGCGGCTTCCAGTTCGCCGACGGCGTCTATGAGGTGTGCGAGGTCCGGGGCGGAAAGCTGATCGACGCGCGGCGGCACCTCGACCGGCTGGATCGTTCCTTGAGCGAGCTGGGCATCCGGCCGCCCATGTCCCGCGCGGCGTTGCTGGTGGTGCTGCGCGAGACCGTGCGGCGGAACCTCGTGCGCGACGGCCTCGTCTATCTCCAGGTGACCCGCGGCATCGCCAGGCGCGACCACGCCTTTCCCGCAGCCTCGACACCGCCTTCGGTTGTGGTGACGGCGCGCGCCATGGATTTCGCCGCCATGGACGCGACGGCCGCGGCCGGCGTCTCGGTCATCACCGTGCCGGACAATCGCTGGGAGCGGGTGGACATCAAGTCGGTGGGGCTTCTGCCCAACGTGCTGGCGAAGCAGCAGGCCAAGGAGGCGGGCGCCCGCGAAGCCTGGTTCGTGGATGAAGCCGGAAACATCACGGAAGGCTCCTCCACCAATGCCTGGATCGTCAGTGCCGAGGGCGCGCTGGTGACGCGGCAGGCGGACATGGGCATCCTGCGCGGCATCACCCGCACCGTGCTCATGGAGGTGGCGGAGGCCGAGGGCCTCGCCATCGAGGAGCGGCCCTTCAGCCGCGCGGAGGCGCTTCGCGCACGGGAAGCCTTCATCTCCTCCGCCACCGGGGTCGCGCTGCCCGTGATCAGGATCGATGGCCACAAGGTGGGGGATGGCACCGTCGGGCCGGTGGCGCGACGCTTGCGCGCACGCTTTCATGATTTTACGGAAGTCGGCTCCTGACGCAGTGCAGCGCAGAATGCTGCGAAGCAAAATATCCTTGCACGTTCTGCGCGCTGTGCCATCTTATCAAGTCTAACTCCCGCCTCGCCGGGCGCTTTGCGCGTGGCGGAGGACGGGGCAACGCCGAAACAAACGGAATACGAAAATGGCGGCGGAACGCACACAAAATCTCCAGGACACGTTCCTGAACCACGTCCGCAAGAGCAAGGTCCCCCTCACCATTTTTCTCGTGAACGGGGTGAAGCTTCAGGGCGTCGTCACCTGGTTTGACAATTTCTGCGTGCTGTTGCGGCGCGATGGGCATTCCCAGCTCGTGTACAAGCACGCCATTTCCACCATCATGCCGGGCCATCCCGTGCAGCTGTTCGATCCCACGGACGAGGTGGTGGCGGAGAAGGCGTAACCGTACATGGAGCGCCCGAGCGCCAAAGGCGCGAGGAAGGGTAGCCCTGGCGCGGGGCTTCAAGGCATCGACCGTCTCGCCCCGCCCACCCGCTGCGCCGTCATCACGCCCACCCTTACCAAGCGCGCGGCGCGTAGCGCCGAAGAGCGCCGCTCGCCCGAGGCTCGCCTCGAGGAGGCGGCGGGGCTTGCTCTCGCCATCGACCTCGACGTGGTCTATCGCGGGCTGGTTCCGCTCTCTGAAGTAAAGCCGGCGACCTATCTCGGATCCGGGAAGGTGGAGGAGATTGCCGGCATCGTCCTCGCGGAGGAGGTGGGCCTCGTCTTCGTGGACGCGGCGCTCTCCCCCGTGCAGCAGCGCAATCTCGAAAAGGCCTGGGCCACCAAGGTGGTGGACCGCACGGCGCTGATTCTCGAGATCTTCGGCCGGCGCGCCCGCACCAAGGAGGGCGCGCTCCAGGTGGAGCTGGCCCACCTCACCTATCAGCGCTCGCGCCTCGTGCGCTCCTGGACCCATCTTGAGCGCCAGCGCGGCGGCTTCGGCTTCCTCGGTGGCCCCGGCGAGACGCAGATCGAGGCGGACCGCCGGCAGATCGGCGAGCGCATCATCCGCATCGAAAAGGACCTGGAGCAGGTGAAGCGCACCCGCGCCCTCCACCGCACCAGCCGCAAGCGCGTGCCTTATCCCGTGGTGGCGCTGGTGGGCTACACCAATGCCGGCAAGTCCACCTTGTTCAACCGCCTCACCCGTTCCGAGGTGATGGCGCAGGATCTCCTGTTCGCGACGCTCGACCCGACGCTGCGCAGTGTGGACCTGCCGCACGGCACCCGCATCATCCTCTCCGACACGGTGGGCTTCATTTCCGAATTGCCTACCCAGCTCGTCGCCGCCTTCCGCGCCACGCTGGAAGAGGTAATCGAGGCGGACGTGGTGCTGCATGTGCGGGACATGTCCCACCCCGACACGGACGCCCAGGCGCAGGACGTGCGCGACGTGCTCACCGATCTCGGCATCGATGTGGAGCCGGGCGGGCGCATGGTGGAGGTGTGGAACAAGATCGACCTCTTGCCACCGGACGCGCGCGAACAGCTTACCAACACCGCCGAGCGCATCGATCTCGCCGACCGGCCGGTCCTCGTCTCCGCCTTGACCGGAGAGGGGACGGACGACCTCCTCGACGTCATGGAGCGCCTCATCACCGCCGGCCGCGTGACGCTGGACGTGACCGTGGCGGCGGAGGACGGCGAGGGCCTCGGCTGGCTCTACCGCCATGGCGAGGTGCTGGAGCGCCGCGTCGATCCGGAAGGGGCGATGCACGTGGCGCTGCGCGTTCTGCCCGAGCGCACCGCCCTGGTGAAGCGCCGCTTCGGCGCGTCGCGGGTGCAGCAGGCGTAAGGCTGGCACGCCTTTGTCCGGGACAAGCGAGCGCATAGCGCGAGCGCAGATCCGGGACCCAGCGCAAGACTCCGGCGAAGTCGGCAATGAGCGACCAGCGTGAAAGCGCCATCGCCGCGTGGCGGCGCCGGCGAGTTGAAGCACCTTCGGTGGAGGCTTGCGCTGGGTCCCGGATCTGCGTTCGAGCTGCGCTCTCTCTTGTCCAGGACAAAACGGCGCGACATGGACCCTTAACGGCCCGGCAACTTGCAGCCCCTACAAAGAGCGCATGCAGACTCGCTCGCGTCTCCGCTCCATCTTCACCGCTCTGGCGCTCTATGCGGTTGCCGGCGGCGTCATCGCCTATTTCGCCTATCACGCCTATAGCGGCGATCATGGCATCATGGCCAAGCGCAGCTACGAGCAGGACGCGGCGCAGCTGGAAGCGGAGCTGGCAAAGCTCAAAGCCACACGCATCGCCATCGAGCACAAGGTCTCCCTTCTCGATGCCCGGCGGCTCGATCCCGATCTGCTCGATGAAGAGGGGCGGCGACAGCTGGATTTTGTCCACCAGAAGGATCTGGTGCTGCTGAAACCGACCCGATGAACTGAGTTTGAGTTTATGTCACACATGAACTGAAACTAAGTTCAACTCAACAATATCAAGCATTTGCAACATGTTGCGGTGCAGCAGAGCGCAAATGGCGCTTTGAGCCTCGTTTCAGGTGCGCTAGAGCTTCCTCAGGTTCGAGCGTTTCCTGAGGACGACGACGATGGCTACCAAACGACCCGCCGCCAAGGCGGCAGCCCGCGCCGAAGCGGTACCCGGTGAGGTACCGACCTTCTCCAAAGACCAGGAACTTGAAGCCTATCGGGAGATGCTCCTGATCCGCCGCTTCGAGGAGAAGGCGGGCCAGATGTACGGCATGGGCCTCATCGGCGGCTTCTGTCATCTCTATATCGGCCAGGAAGCGGTCGTGGTCGGCATGCAGCTCGCCATGAAGCCCGGCGACCAGGTGATCACCGGCTATCGCGACCACGGACACATGCTCGCCACGGGCATGGAGGCGAAGGGCGTCATGGCCGAGCTGACCGGCCGGCGCGGCGGCTATTCCAAGGGCAAGGGCGGCTCGATGCACATGTTCAGCATCGAGAAGCAGTTCTTCGGCGGCCACGGCATCGTCGGCGCCCAGGTGCCGCTCGGCACCGGCCTCGCCTTCGCGAACCATTATCGCGAGAACGGCTCGGTCTCCGTCACCTATTTCGGCGACGGCGCGGCCAATCAGGGCCAAGTCTATGAGAGCTTCAACATGGCGGAGCTTTGGAAGCTGCCCGTCGTGTACGTGATCGAGAACAACAAGTACGCCATGGGCACCGCGGTGAACCGCGCCTCCGCCCAGACCGACTTCTCCAAGCGCGGCGCCTCCTTCAACATCCCCGGCGAGCAGGTGGATGGCATGGACGTGCGCGCAGTGAAGGCGGCCGGCGAGCGCGCGCTCGCTTTCGCCCGTGAGGGCAATGGCCCCTATATCCTGGAAATGCAGACCTACCGCTATCGCGGCCACTCCATGTCCGATCCGGCGAAGTACCGGTCGAAGGAGGAGGTCCAGAAGATGCGGACCGAGCACGACCCCATCGAGCAGGTGCGTGCCCGGCTGCTGGAAGGCAACCTCGCCACCGAGGACGATCTGAAGAAGGTGGACGCGCAGATCCGCGACATCGTCAACGAGGCGGCGGACTTCGCGAGCCACGATCCCGAGCCCGACGTCTCGGAGCTCTACACGGATATCCTGCGCTAGGCCGGCGGGCATCCCGCGAAGGGGAACCCCCATGGCAATGATCGCCCTTATCCTGGTCCTCCTCTCCATCATCGGCATCGCCGCGAGCTGGGGCGTCGCGGTCTATGAAGGCACGCTGGCGGAGGAGGCCACGGGCCCGGTGAGCTTCTCGCGCCGGGCCCAGATCATCATCTGGCCGTTCGCCTCGAAGGGACGGCAGGACCCGGGCAATGTCCACGGGCGGCGGGCCGGCAAGGCCCAGATCGCCCTCATCGCTTCCGTCATGGTCGCGGTCGCCGCGGCCTCCGTCTACACCAATCTCACACATGAGCGTCCCGCCAAGGCTGCGTCAGCGGCCAGGACGACGCCGAGCCAGAGCTGACAACCATGCCCATCGACATCCTCATGCCGGCGCTCTCTCCCACCATGGAGAAGGGCAACCTCACCAAATGGGTGAAGAAGGAAGGCGACGCGGTGAAATCCGGCGACGTGATCGCCGAGATCGAGACCGACAAGGCCACCATGGAAGTGGAAGCGGTGGACGAGGGCGTGCTCGGCAAGATCCTGGTGCCCGAAGGCACGCAGGACGTGGCCGTGAACACCCCCATCGCCACCATCCTGGCCGATGGCGAGGATGCGAGCGCGGCCCCCGCGCCGCAGCAGAAGGCGGCGGAAAGCGCGCCTCAGCCCTCGCCCGCCGCAGCGTCCGCGCCTGAGCCGCAGAAGGCGCCCGCCGCCTCCGCCGTCGCTGCGCCTCCCCAGGTCCAGGTGCAGCCGGACCCGGACGTGCCCGCCGGCACCGAGATGGTGACCATGACCGTGCGCGAGGCCCTGCGCGATGCCATGGCGGAAGAGATGCGCCGCGACGGCGATGTGTTCGTCATGGGTGAGGAGGTCGCCGAATATCAGGGCGCCTACAAGATCACCCAGGGGCTGCTCCAGGAGTTCGGCGCCAGGCGCGTGGTGGACACCCCCATCACCGAGCACGGCTTTGCCGGCCTCGGCGTGGGCGCGGCCATGGCGGGCCTGAAGCCCATCGTGGAGTTCATGACCTTCAACTTCGCCATGCAGGCCATCGACCAGATCATCAATTCGGCGGCCAAGACCCTCTATATGTCCGGCGGGCAGGTGCAGTGCTCCATCGTGTTCCGCGGCCCGAACGGCGCGGCCGCCCGCGTCGCCGCCCAGCACAGCCAGGACTACACCTCCTGGTACAGCCACATCCCCGGCCTCAAGGTGGTCTCGCCTTATACGGCGGCGGACGCCAAGGGCCTCTTGAAGGCCGCCATCCGTGATCCGAACCCGGTGATCTTCCTGGAGAACGAGATCCTCTACGGCCACTCCTTCGAGGTGCCGAAGCTGGACGATTATGTTCTGCCCATCGGCAAGGCGCGCATCGCCCGCCCCGGCAAGGACGTGACCTTGGTGGCCTGGTCCATCGGCATGACCTATGCGCTCAAAGCCGCTGAGGAGCTGGCGAAGCAGGGCATCGAGGCGGAGGTCATCGACCTGCGCACTATCCGCCCCATGGACGTGCCGGCCATCGTCGCCTCGGTGAAGAAGACCGGCCGCTGCGTGACGGTGGAAGAGGGCTGGCCCCAGTCCGGCGTCGGCGCCGAGATCGTGGCGCGGCTGATGTCCGACGCCTTCGACTATCTCGACGCCCCGGTGCTGCGGGTGACGGGCAAGGACGTGCCCATGCCTTACGCCGCCAACCTTGAGAAGCTGGCCCTGCCTTCGGTCGCGGACGTGATCGAGGCCGTGAAGGCCGTCACCTATCGCTGAGGGACGAGACACATGCCCATCGAGATCCTCATGCCGGCCCTCTCTCCCACCATGGAGAAGGGCAACCTCGCCAAGTGGCTCAAGAAGGAAGGCGACAGCGTCAAGTCCGGTGACGTGCTCGCCGAGATCGAGACCGACAAGGCCACCATGGAAGTGGAGGCCGTGGACGAAGGCGTGCTCGCCAAGATCGTCGTCCCCGAGGGCACGCAGGACGTGCCCGTCAACCAGCTCATCGCCGTGCTCGCCGGTGAAGGCGAGGACGTGAAGGCGGCCGCCTCCGGCGCCGGTGGCGGCAAGGCCCCGGCCGCCGCGCCCGCTCCGGCCCCTGCACCTGCGGCTGCTGCCCCGGCTCCTGCTGCCGCCCCCGCTCCGGCGGCGCCGGCTCCCGCGCCTGCCGCCGCCGCGCCGGCCTCGAACGGGCAGGGCGGCCGCGTGTTCGCCTCGCCGCTCGCCCGTCGCATCGCCAAGGAGAAGGGCGTCGATCTCGCCGCGCTTTCCGGCTCCGGCCCGCACGGCCGCATCGTCGCGCGCGACCTGGAAGGCGCGCAGCCCGGCGCCAAGCCGGCGGCTGCGCCCGCCGCTGCTGCCGCACCCACTGCTGCCCCGGCCGCCACGCCGAAGGCAGTGGTCGCGACTGCCCCCGGCGCCGAGCAGGTGAAGGCGCTGTACGAGCCCGGCACCTATGAGGAAGTCCAACTCGACGGCATGCGCAAGACCATCGCCAAGCGGTTGGTGGAAAGCGAGCAGGTCACCCCCACCTTCACCCTCACGGTGGATTGCGACCTCGACGAGCTGATGAAGCTGCGCGAGACGGTGAACGCCACCGCGCCCAAGGACAAGGACGGCAAGCCGACCTTCCGCGTCTCGGTGAACGACTTCATCATCAAGGCCATGGCGCTGGCGCTCCAGAAGGTGCCCACCGCCAATGCGGTGTGGGCCGAGGACCGCGTCCTGCGCATGAAGCATTCGGACGTGGGCGTCGCGGTGGCCATCGACGGCGGGCTCTATGCGCCCATCATCAAGAAGGCCGAGACCAAGACGCTGTCCGCCATCTCCAACGAGATGCGCGACCTCGCGGGCCGGGCGCGCACCAAGAAGCTGAAGCCGGAGGAATATTCCGGCGGCGCCACCTCCATCTCCAACCTGGGCATGATGGGGATCCGCAATTTCACGGCGATCATCAACGCCCCGCAATCCTCCATCGTCGCCATCGGCGCCTCGGAGCAGCGCGCCGTGGTGCGCGGCGGCGAGGTGAAGATCGTCACCCAGATGACCGCCACCATCACCTGCGACCACCGGGTGATGGACGGGGCGCTGGGCGCGGAGCTTCTCGGCGCGTTCAAGGACTATGTGGAGAAGCCGTTCGCCATGCTGGTGTGACGGGCGGGGATGCGGGCCAATGAAGATCTATCTCGCAGGCCCCGAAGTGTTCCTGGACGACGCGACCGAGATCAGCCGGCGCAAGGTGGAAGCCTGCGCCCGCCACGGCTTCCATGGGCTCTCCCCCATGGATGGCGGCGTCGATGTGAACGCGCCCGAGGCGAGCCGGCTGATCTTCGAGAAGAATGTGGAGATGATGCGCGCCTCCGACGCCATCATCGCCAATCTCACCCCGTTCCGGGGCGTGAGCGCGGACCCTGGCACAGTGTTCGAGCTTGGCTTCTGCTTCGCGCTCGGCAAGGCCGTGATGGGCTATAGCGGCCACCCGGAGAATCTGGTGGCGCGCACCCGCCGCGCGCTCGGGCACGATGCGGCGCATAGCGGGGTGCTCTCGGACGGCTTGCACGTGGAGGATTTCGATCTTCCCGACAACCTCATGATGGCCGAGGCGATCAACGCCGCCGGCTGGTCCATGATCCTGCCCGACGCGCCCGTGGCGGATCCTTGGCGCGATCTGACCTTGTTCGAAGCGGCGCTCAAGGCGCTGAAATTCTCGACTGCCATCCCGCGCGCCGCGCGGCAAGGAGACGGCAATGGCTGACACCTATGACGTGATCATCATCGGCGGCGGGCCCGGCGGCTATGTGGCCGCCATCCGCTCCGCCCAGCTCGGCTTCAAGACGGCGGTGGTGGAGAAGGCCCATCTCGGCGGCATCTGCCTCAACTGGGGCTGCATCCCCACCAAGGCGCTGCTGCGCTCGGCCGAGATCTATCATTACATGCAGCACGCCAAGGATTACGGCCTCTCCGCCGACAACGTCTCGTTCGACGCGGCGGCGGTGGTGAAGCGCTCGCGGGGGGTCTCCCAGCAGCTGAACACCGGCGTCGGCTTCCTGATGAAGAAGAACAAGGTGGACGTGATCTGGGGCACGGCGACGATCACCGGGCCGGGCAAGATCTCCGTCACCGCTGCCGAGAACCCGCCCAAGGGCGCGCTGGGCGGGGGCGGTTACAACGCAAAGAACATCATCGTCGCCACCGGCGCCCGCCCGCGCGCGCTGCCGGGCCTGGAGCCGGACAAGAAGCTCATCTGGACCTATTTCGAGGCCATGGTGCCCGAGAAGATGCCGAAGACCCTGCTGGTGCTGGGTTCGGGCGCCATCGGCATCGAGTTCGCCTCTTTCTACAAGACCATGGGCGTCGACGTGACCGTGGTGGAAGTGCTGCCCCAGATCCTCCCCGTGGAGGATGAGGAGATCGCCGCCCACGCCCGCAAGCGCTTCGAGAAGCAGGGCATGAAGATCATGACCGGCGCGAAGGTGACCGGCGTCACCAAGCACGCCGATAGCCTCACCGCGCATGTGGAGGACGCCAAGGGCGGGAAGCTCGACCTCACCGTGGACCGCATGATCTCGGCGGTGGGCGTGGTGGGCAATGTGGACGGCCTGGGCCTGGAAGCCATCGGCGTGAAGATCGAGCGCGGCATCATCGTGACCGACGGCGTCGGGCGCACTAACGTTCCCGGCGTGTGGGCCATCGGCGACGTGGCCGGGCCGCCCATGCTGGCGCACAAGGCGGAGCATGAGGGCGTGATCTGCGTGGAGACCATCAAGGGCCTCCACACCCACGCCATGGACAAGAACAAGATCCCCGGCTGCACCTATTGCACGCCCCAGATCGCTTCCGTGGGCCTCACCGAGAAGAAGGCCAAGGAGCAGGGCCGCGAGATCCGCGTCGGCCGCTTCCCCTTCGTCGGCAACGGCAAGGCCATCGCGCTTGGGGAGCCTGAAGGCTTGGTGAAAACCATCTTCGACAAGAAGACCGGCGAGCTCCTGGGTGCGCACATGGTGGGCGCGGAAGTCACCGAGCTGATCCAGGGCTTCGTCATCGCCATGAATCTGGAGACCACGGAAGAGGAACTGATCCACGCCGTGTTCCCGCACCCGACCCTGTCGGAGATGATGCACGAGAGCGTGCTCGATGCGTATGGCCGGGTGATCCACACCTGAGGCGCCGCCGCTCGCTCCCTCTCCCGCGTGCGGGGGAGGGCCGGGGAGGGGGCCGGCCGAAGGCCGGTCTGCCTGCTCCTGGCAACGCTTCCCATGCGGAGAGGGCGCTTTTCCCCCTCCCTAACCCTCCCCCGCAAGCGGGAGAGGGGATCATTCTGCACTTGCCCGCTCACCCCAGCTTCGCCCGCATCGCGTCTGCCGTCGCAAAGTCGGAGAGCGAGCGCCCCTCCATCTCGCCCACCGAGCGGATGCCGAGGCTGCTGGTCAGGAAGATTTCCTCCGCCCGTACAAGATCCTCTGGCATCAGAGCCCGCTCCACCGCCCCCAGCCGCAGCACCTCCGCGCGCATGACTCCGGGCAGGGAGCCCTCGCCCAAAGGTGGCGTCAGCATCTCTCCGCCGCACACCACGAATAGATTGGCAATAGTGGTCTCCGCCACGCGCCCCTGCGTGTTCAAGAGCACCGCATCATCCGCCCCGCGTGCCGCCGCTTCCTGGCGGGCGAGGATATTGTCCAGATAGTTCAGCGATTTGATGCCTGAAAGCGGCGAGAACTCGTTGCGCCGGGTGATCTGGGCGATGACCAGCCGCGCGGGCGGGGCGGGCGCCGCGAGGGGGGCGGCCGTGATGAGCACAGTCGGGACAGGCGCGGCCGGCGGCAGCACCCCGCGCGGGCCGGAACCGCGCGTCACGGTGAGCCGCAGCACCCCCGATGCAAGCCCGTTCGCAGCGAGCGTCGCGGCAAGCGCCGCCGGGAAATCGACGGCGGGCAAGTTCAGGTCGATCACCGCCGCGCTGCGCGCGAGCCGCGCCAGATGGGCATCGAGCCGCAGCACCACGCCATCCCGCGCCTGCATGGTCTCGAACAGGCCGTCGCCCAAAGTGAAGCCCCGGTCCCCCGGCGCGATGCACGCCGCGTCCGCATCCAGGACGGCGCCGTTCAGCCAGACCTTCATGGCGCGTCCCCCGTCAGCGCGCGCAGCAGCGGCGCGATCTTCACCATGCTCTCCTCATACTCCTCGGCCGGGTCCGAATCCGCCACGATCCCGCCCCCGGCCTGCGCCAGCAGCGTCTCGCCGGAACGGGTGATGGTGCGGATGACGATGGACGAATCCATCGCCCCGTCGAGGCCGATCCAGGCGATGGCGCCGCAATAGGCCCCGCGGGGCCTCGGCTCCAGCTCGTGGATGACCTCCATGGCGCGGATCTTCGGCGCGCCGGTCACCGAGCCGCCGGGAAAGCAGGCGCGCAGCAGGTCCACCGGCCCGAGGCCTGCGCGCAGGCGGCTCTCCACCACCGAGACGAGATGATGGACCGAGGCGAAGGTCTCCAGCCCGTTGAGCACCGGCACCTTCACGCTCCCCAGCTCCGACACGCGGCCAAGATCGTTGCGCATCAGATCGACGATCATCAAATTCTCGGCCCGGTCCTTCGGGCTCGCCAGAAGCTCGGCGGCGAGCGCCGCGTCCCGCGCCGGGTCGGCATGGCGGGGGCGCGTGCCCTTGATGGGCCGTGTCTCCACCTCGCCCGCCGGAGAGAGGCGCAGGAAGCGCTCGGGAGACGCGCTGATCACGGCGGCGTCCGGTCCGCATGCGAGAAGCGCCGCAAAGGGGGAGGGGCTCAGCGCCCGCAGACGCAGATAGAGCTGAAGATCAGAAAGGCCGGCCGGCCGGGCCGCCCGCATGCGCTGGGTGATGTTGGCCTGGAAGATGTCGCCTGCTTGGATGTAGGCAATGGTGCGTGCGATGGCGGCTTCCACGCCCGCCCGAGGCTGCTCCTTCTCCCACGAGCCCCGCAGGCTCCAGTCCGGGGCGGGCGCATCGCCCACCACGCCGAGCCGGGCCATGACATGGGCGGCCCGCGCCTCCGCCCGCAGCGCCCGCGCTTGCGGCGCATTCTCGGGCGCGCCGCTCGACAGGAGATAGCCCGCCTGCGCCTCGTGATCGAAGGCGATCACCGTGTCGTAGAGGCCGATCACCATGTCCGGCACGCGCGCATCGTCTGGCCTGGGGAGCGGCAGCCGCTCCACATGGCGGCCCAGCCCGTAGCCGAGAAAACCCACCGCGCCGGTGCGGAACGGCACGGGGCAGGGCCCCTCTGCCGGCGGCAGCGCGGCCAGTTCCCGCACCAGCACCGAGAATGGGTCCTCCGGCACGAGCCTGCCGTCCACCCGCACGCCGTCCGCCTCCGCCGAGATCACCCGGAAGGGCTCGACGGCCACATAGGAATAGCGGGCGCGCGCACCGTCCCGCGCGGCGCTCTCCAGCAGCGCGGCCACGGGGTCGGTGCTGAACGGCGCGAAGGCCGCGGCCGGGTCGCAATAGGGGACGGGGATGATGCGCAAGGATCGGCTCTGGCGAACGCGGAAGGCTGCCTTCTACGACCATATGATGCCCAAACGAAAGCTGCGCGCGCCCGCGCATGGAACCGGGCTCAGCTCTGCGTCGGCGGCGGGTACTGCGGGCGGGGTGATTTGATAGGTTCCAGCCAGACGGCGCCCGAATGCGCCTTGCGAGCGAGTCCCCGTGCCTCCCCCAAGTCCCACCCCACATCCGTCCCCGGAACAGCCCTACGCCTATCACCCCCGCAGCACGTTCCTGTGGTTTGTCGCCGGCCTCCGCGAATCCCTCTCCGTGCCCGGCTTCGTGCTTTTCGCGGGCTATATCGGGTATGGCGGCCTGCTCCAGGGCATGAACTTCCCGTTCTTTGCGGGCCTTCTCTCCACCTTCCTCGTCTGGGCGCTTCCGGCGCAGATCATCCTTGTGGGCGGACTCGCCAGCGGCGTCGGCCTCCTGCCCATCGCGCTGGCCGTGGGGCTGTCCTCCATGCGGCTCCTGCCCATGGTGGTGTCGCTCGCGCCCTACATGCGCAGCACCCACAACGCCTTGTGGAAGGACCTCATCAACGCCCATTTCGTCGCCATGACCATGTGGGCGGAGGGACAACGCCTCCTGCCGAAGCTGCCGCCGTCCGGCCGGTTCACCTTCACCATGGGGCTCGGCATCGGCCTCCTGCTCATCTCCATCTCGGCCACCGCCATCGGCTACCAGATGGCCGGCGAGCTGCCCCCTGCCATGTCCGTCGGCCTGCAGTTCCTCACCGCCATCTCCTTCACCCTGCTGATGATCCGCGGCGCGGAAGGCGTGACCGACTGGTGCGCCCTTGCCTTCGGCTTCCTCACCACTCCGTTCGTGGCCGGCTTGAGCGGCGGGGCGGACCTGATGATCAGCGGCCTCGGCGGCGGCACGCTCGCCTATCTCATCGGCCGGGCCATGCGGAGGAAGCGGGCATGATCCATCTCGACGAATGGAGCGCCATCCTCATCGTGATCCTGGTGGGCTTCCTGCCCACGGAGATGTGGCGTTCCCTGGCGGTGATCGCCGGGCGGCGCGTTCAGGAGGGCAGCGAACTGCTGCTCTGGGTGCGGTCGGTGGCCGCCGCCCTTCTCGCCGCCATCGTGGCGCGGCTGATCTTCGTGCCCACGGGCCCGCTGGTGGATATCCCGCTCTGGCTGCGCCTCGTCTGCATCCTGTGCGGCATCGGCGCGTTTCTCGCCATCCGCCGCTCGGTCTTTGCCGGCGTGGTGGTGGGGGAGCTGGTGCTCATCGGCGGCGCGTGGTGGCTACTGCACTGAAGACGTTTTTCGCGCAGCCGATACGCCGGCTGCGCCTCAGGTCCCCACCCGGCCTCCCCCCACCTTCGTGATCGCCACCACGGACGGCCGCGGCGGCATGCCGGGCTGGAAGTCCGGCCAGCGGGTCGAAGGGTCGTCGAAGGAGGAGACGCGCCCGTCCTCGCTCTCGCCGGGATGCTGGACAGCGACGAAGAAGGTGGTGTCGTCAGGCGTGAAATAGGGGCCGCACATCTCCGCGCCGATGGGCACGGAGAAGAAGCGCTTGGCGGTGGCGCGGCCCGCGCCTTCGGTCTCGACGCCCCAGATGCCATCCGTGCGGCCGGTGCTTTTCGCCGAATTGCCGTCGGTGGCGACCCAGAGGCGGCCGGCGCTGTCCACCGCACAATTGTCCGGGTTCGCGAACCAGCCATAGCCGGTGGTGGCGGAAGAGAAGGTGGCGCCCACGTCGGCAACGGAGGGATCGCCGCACTTCACCAGGATCTCCCAGGTGAAGCGGTCCGCCGCATGGTCCCCGCCAGCGGGCGTGATCTCGACGATGTGGCCGAACACATTCTTCGCGCGGGGATTGGCGGCGTTGGTCTCGTCTTCCTTGCGGGCGTCGTTGGAGGTGAGCATCACATAGACCTTATTGGTCTTCGGGTTGACCTCCACATCCTCCGGCCGGTCCATCTTGGTGGCGCCGAGCGCATCGCCCGCAAGGCGCGTCTCGATGAGCACCTGCGCCTGGCTGGCGAAACCCTTCTCCAGCGTCAGCGGGCCCTGGCCGAACACAAGCGGCCGCCACTCGCCGCTGCCGTCCGCATGGAAGACGGCCACCGATAGGGTGCCGGTATCCAGCAAATCGCGATTGGCGGCGCGGTTGGCGGGGTCGTAAGGGCGCTCGGTCACGAAGCGATAGACATAGTCCATGCGCTGGTCGTCGCCCTGATAGACCACGAAGCGGCCGTCCCCGTTCACCACATTGGCTGCGCCCTCATGCTTGAAGCGGCCCATGGCGGTGCGCTTCTTGGGCGTCGAGGCGGGGTCGAGCGGGTCGATCTCCACCACCCAGCCGAAGCGGTTCGGCTCGTTGGGCGTCTTCTCGATGTCGAAGCGGTCGTGGAACAGGCCCCAGGCAAAATAGGCCGCGGGAACGCCATAGCGGCGCAGCGCCGTGCGGCGGGGATGCGCGTCCGGCTTGCCGAGGAAATAGAGGTTGAAGTTCTCCTCGCAGGTCAGCCACGTCCCCCAGGGCGTGACGCCGCCGGCGCAATTGTTGACCATGCCGAGCACCGCCCGGCCGGTGGGGTCCGCGGCGGTCTTCAGGAGATCATCACCCGCCGCAGGGCCGGAAAGCTCCATGGGCGTCGTCGCGGTGATCCGCCGGGCCTCGGGTGCGCCGGGCACCACGCGCCAGCGACCGTTCTCGCGCGCCACCTCGATCACCGAGCCGCCATGGGCGGCCATCTCGATGTCCACGCGCTCGCGCGTCATGCCGGGAAAGCCGTCCTTGGCGCGCTGGGGGGCGATGCCGGGGAACATCAATTCGGGGCTGGTATATTCGTGGTTCACCACCATCAGCCCGCGCGCGGCCGGGTCCGCGCCGGGGCGGGGGATGTAGCCCACGAAGTCGTTGTTGTAGCCGAACTGCATGGCCTGGGCGGCCGGCGTCTGGTTTGCCGGGTCGAAGGCCGGCGCGTCGGGCAGCACGGGGTCGCCCCAGCGCACGAGCACGTGGGCCTCGTGGCCCTCCGCCACATGGATGGTCTCATCCGGCGCAGCGGTAAGCTCGGGGAAGGGAAAGCGGCTGGCATCGCCGGGGGCGGGGGCGGCGGGTGTATCCGCCTTCGCCGCATCCACTGCGAGGGGAGAAAGCGTCGCGCCGATGGCGGCGACACCGAGCAGTCCCTTCAAGAGGTCACGCCGGCCGAAACGCGCAGCGACCACATCGCCGAGGGTGGGGCTGGTGGAGGGATTGGTGGGGGCATCCTCGTGCGCCTCGCGGGCGACCGCCATCGGCTCGGAATCGAAATTCTGGGTCATGGGTTTCGCTCGCAATGGCCATCCCGACAGAAGAGCCATCTTACCTAGCGAAAGACCGGGGCGTGTGACAGCGCCTTCGCGCGGGCCGCGCTACGCGTCTGGATCAGGCGCTTGAGGACGCATGTGCGCAGCATGCTGACGCTCTGTTGCACTGCAAATAAAGTTTCCTTTGCATTTTAAATTCCCCCGGACATAAGAATACGTCGCTGGATATATTTAACGTACCCAGAAGGCATAAATATTACGCAAGGTAATAAATGCCGATACGTCATCTCGTCGAGAGGGAAAACTGGTAAATTACGTAGGGAAAACTTACCTAACGCCAGTTTATTTCGACGAGAGACATGCCTTACGGGCAACATGGCGGCGAAGCACAGCTTCCGCCGCGGATCTAAAACAAGAAGGCCGGCGCAGATCGGCATGTGGAGGAAGTGAGACGAATGCCGTCACCCAGCATGGGCCGGGACTCTCTTGGTGTGCCCGGCACACCCCCTAAAGGCAGCGCGCGGCGCGACGCCCTGATCCACCATTTTCTATCCTGGCGGGACGTCTATGGCGGTTCGCTCCTGGCCGCGATCGGTGTCGGGACCGTCTGCATCGGGAGCACGCATTCGATCGGCACCCTCTTTCACATGGGTGCGGGCTATTTCCCCATCATCCTCGGCGTGCTGCTTACCGGGCTTGGATGCGCCATCGCCGTCTCAGCATTCCTGAAGGGCAGCGGCCCGGTGGAGATGGAGCCGGGCGAGACCTTCCATCTGCCTGATATCCGGGGCTGCTCCGCCATCATCGCGGGCATGCTCTCCTTCGTCCTCTTCGCGGCCTATGTGGGCTTCGCCCCGGCCACCTTCTCGCTGGTGTTCATCTCCGCCATGGGCGACCGCACCATGTCGTGGAAAGGTGCGCTGGGCCTCGCCTGCCTCATGACCGGCATCCTCATCGGGCTGTTCTGGTACGCCCTTCAAATTCCCCTGCAGTTGTGGTGAGGGCCCGCCGTGCTGACCGCGCTCAATGATCTCTGGGGTGGCTTCGGTGTCGCCCTCCAGCCGGAAAACCTCTTCTGGTGCTTCGTCGGCGTCCTCTTCGGGAACCTGGTGGGCGTCCTGCCCGGAATGGGCGTGATGGCGGCCATTTCGGTGCTGCTGCCGCTCACCTTCGCCATGAAGCCGGTGGCCGCCATCCTGATGCTCGCGGGCATCTATTATGGCGCCCAGTATGGCGGCGCCATCTGCTCCATCCTCCTCAACCTGCCATGTCATCCGCCCCATGCGGTGACCTGCCTCGACGGCTATCCGCTGACGCAGCAAGGCAGGGGCGGCGTCGCCTTGGGCGTCACCGTCATCTCCTCCTTCGTCGGCGCCTCCTTCGGCATCGTGGAGATGATCTTCTTCGCGCCGGTTCTGGTGGCCATCGCGCTGAAGTTCGGGCCGGCGGACATCTGTTCGCTCATGCTTCTCGGCCTGCTCGCCGGCGCGACCCTGGCGAAGGGATCGCCGCTGAAGGGCATCGCCATGACGGTGCTCGGCCTTCTGCTGGGCCTTGTGGGCACGGACATCAATTCCGGCGAGCCGCGCTTCACCTTCGGCATCCCCGAACTGATGGACGGAATTGAGATCGTCGCCCTCGCGCTCGGCATCTTCGGCGTCGCCGAGTTCCTGAAGAGCGTGAACAACGTCAAGAAGATCTCCACCGAGCACAGCAGGGTGAGCATCGCGGACATGCGGCCCACCAAGGCGGACCTGAAGCTCGCCTTTCCGGCCATGATCCGCGGCACGCTCATCGGCTCGCTGTGCGCGCTGATCCCCGGCACCGGGCCGACCATCGCCTCCTTCGTCGCCTATTCCACGGAGAAGAAGATCTCGAAGACGCCCCACCGGTTCGGGCGGGGCGCCATCGAGGGGGTGGCGTGCCCCGAGGCGGCCACCCACTCCTCGGTCCAGGGAGACTTCATCCCCACCATGAGCCTCGGTATTCCGGGCGATGCGGTGATGGCGCTCATCCTCGGCGCCCTGATCATCCAGGGCATCACGCCGGGGCCGCAGCTCATCACGGAGCACCCGGACATCTTCTGGGGCCTCGTGGCGAGCTTCTGGATCGGCAACATCATCCTGGTGGTGCTCAACGTGCCCATGATCGGCATCTGGGTGAAGCTGCTCACCATTCCCTATCGCTATCTCTATCCGAGTGCGCTGTTCTTCATCTGTATCGGGGTCTACAGCGCCAATAACGACCTCTTCACCGTGGCCCAGACCCTGGCGGTCGGCATTGCGGGCTATGTCCTCCTCCAGCTCGGGTTCCACCCGGCGCCCATCATGCTGGGCTTCGTGCTCGGCCCGCGCTTCGAGGAGACGTTCCGGCGGGCGATGCTCATCTCCCGCGGCGACCTGATGACCTTCCTGGAGCGGCCCATCAGCGCCGCTTTCCTGTTCCTGGTGGTGGTGCTGATCACGGTGCAGGTGTTCCTCCGGCTGCGAAAATCCGGGAACCCCCTGGTGCCGCCGACCCCGCAGCCGATCGGCGAACTGGACTGAGGGCCAGCTGCCGGTCCCGCAAAAACAAAAGGGGCGCCCCGAAGGGCGCCCCAGTTGGGAGAGACTGTTGTCTCGGTGTGCCGTCCGGCTCAGACCGAGTAGTACATCTCGAACTCGACCGGGTGCGGGGTCATTTCAAACCGCATCACCTCGGTCATCTTCAGGTCGATATAGGACTCGATGAAGTCGGGAGCGAACACGCCGCCCTTGGTCAGGTAGGCATTGTCCTCCTCGAGGGACTTCAGCGCCTCGCGGAGCGAGCCGCACACGGTCGGGATCTGCTTCAGCTCCGCCGGGGGCAGGTCGTACAGGTCCTTGTCCATGGCCTGGCCGGGATCGATCCGGTTCAGGATGCCGTCCATGCCGGCCATGAAGAGGGCCGAGAAGGCGAGGTAGGGGTTCGCGCCCGGATCGGGGAAGCGGACCTCGACGCGCTTGGCCTTCGGGTTGTTGGTGTAGGGGATGCGGCAGGAGGCCGAGCGGTTGCGCGCCGAATAGGCGAGCAGCACGGGCGCCTCATAACCCGGGACCAGACGCTTGTAGGAGTTGGTCAGCGGGTTGGTGAAGGCGTTCAGCGACTTCGCATGCTTGATGATGCCGCCGATGTACCACAGGCATTCCTGGGAGAGGTCGGCATACTTGTCGCCGGCGAAGAGCGGCTTGCCGTCCTTCCAGATGGACTGGTGGACGTGCATGCCCGAGCCGTTGTCGCCGAACACCGGCTTCGGCATGAAGGTCGCCGTCTTGCCGTAGATATTGGCCACCTGGTGGATGCAGTACTTATAGATCTGCAGGTGGTCGGCCATGGTGACGAGGGGGCCGAACTTCAGGCCGAGCTCGTGCTGGGCAGAGGCCACCTCGTGGTGGTGCTTCTCGACGCGGGCGCCCATCTTGGCCATGGCGCCGAGCATCTCGGAGCGCATGTCCTGCGCGCTGTCGATGGGGGGCACGGGGAAGTAGCCGCCCTTGGTCTTCACGCGGTGGCCGAGATTGCCGCCCTCATAGTCCGTGTCGCCGTTGATCGGCAGCTCGATGGAATCGAGCTTGAAGCCGGTATTGTACGGGTCGGCCTTGAAGCGGACGTCGTCGAAAATGAAGAACTCGGCTTCGGGGCCGAAATAGACCGTGTCGCCGACGCCGGTGGACTTGGCGTACGCCTCGGCCTTCTTCGCAATGCCGCGCGGGTCGCGGGCATAGGGCTCGCCCGTGGTCGGCTCCAGCACGTCGCAGACGATGGACATGGTGGTTTCGGAGAAGAACGGATCGATGCACGCCGTGGCCGGGTCCGGCAAAAGCTGCATGTCGGATTCGTTGATGGCCTTCCAGCCGGCGATGGAGGAACCGTCGAAGGCGGTGCCTTCGGAGAACAGCTCCTCATCCACCATGGAGAGGTCGAAAGTGACATGCTGCCACTTGCCGCGCGGATCGGTAAATCGCAGGTCGACGTACTTTACGTCGTTCGCCTTGATGGAATCGAAGACGTCCTTGACCGTTGTCATTTGCAACTGCCTTTCTTGCAGAGACAGGTTGTTTGGTAATTGAAGCGTCAGATGGCGTCGAGGCCGGATTCTCCGGTCCGGATGCGGATCGCCTCTTCGATGCTGGAAACGAAGATTTTTCCGTCCCCGATGCGGCCGGTCTGGGCGGCGCGGCGGATCGCGTCCACGGCCTTCTCGACCATATCATCGGCGAGGACGACCTCGATCTTCACCTTGGGAAGAAAATCGACCACGTATTCGGCACCGCGATACAGTTCCGTGTGGCCCTTCTGGCGCCCGAAGCCCTTTGCTTCCGTGACGGTGATGCCCTGCAATCCAACGTCCTGCAATGCCTCTTTCACTTCGTCGAGCTTGAAGGGTTTGATGATGGCCTCGATCTTCTTCATGCGCTCCGTCTCCCGTGGCCTGGCCTGCCGCCGGCAGGTCACACCGCCCTCCCGTTAAGCAGGATGCGTGCCATGGACGCAAACGCTGGGTCGGGATGACGGCAATCTCGGATGAATGATCAAATAATATGCATAATGGGTGGAAAATAGGCAGAAAAATCCGCGCGGGCGGGATGGCTCTGGGTCAGAATTAGGCAGGAAGGGCTGGGAATGAACGCGTTGCTGGAGCCCGCCGAAATGGCGGAGGCGGATGCGCTGGCCATCGCCGGGGGCACGTCGGGGACCACCCTCATGGACCGCGCGGGAACGGCGGTGGCGGACGTGGTGGCGCGGCGCCCGTTCCCCACCCGGATCGCCATCCTGTGCGGCCCCGGAAACAATGGCGGCGACGGTTTTGTCGCAGCACGCGTGCTCACCCAGCGCGGCTTCAAGGTACGCGTGGCGCTGCTCGGGCGGCGCGATGCGCTCCTCGGCGATGCGGCGGCGGCCGCGAGGCGCTGGAGCGGGCCGGTGGAAAGCGCCGAGGACATCACCTTTGAGGCCGTCGACCTGATCGTCGATGCGCTCTATGGCGCGGGGCTGGGACGGGATCTGGAAGGCCCGCCCCGTGCCTTGGTGGAGCGCATGGCGGCGAGCGGGCGGCCCATCGTCGCGGTGGACCTGCCGTCTGGGCTTGACGGGCTCACCGGGCGCGTCCGCGGCGCCGCCGCACAGGCCGTGGAGACCGTTACCTTCTTCCGCCGCAAGCCCGGCCACCTGCTTTTTCCCGGCAGAGCCCTGTGCGGCAAAGTCCGGGTCGCCGATATCGGCATTCCCAATGGGGTGCTGGATCAGATCGCACCGAAATGCGCGCTGAACGACCCCGGTGCCTGGGGCGGGAGCTTTCCTGTGCCCGCGCAGGGCGGCCACAAATATCGTCGCGGCCACGCTCTGGCGGTGAGCGGCGGCGCCTGGACCGCGGGCGCGGCGCGCCTCGCCGCGCGGGGCGCGCTCCGGGCCGGCGCCGGGCTCGTGACGGTGGCCTGCCCGCCGGATGCCCTGTCCGTCCATACGGCCTCTTACGCGGCCTTGATGGCGCGGCCCGCTTCCGTACCGGAAGAGGTGGCCGCGATTCTCGAAGACCTGCGCTTCACCGCAATCGTGCTCGGGCCGGGCCTTGAGGCCGGGGAGGGCACGCGCCGCATGCTCGATGCCTGCGCCGGCCCCGCGCGCAGCCTCGTGGTGGATGCGGGCGCCCTCACCAGCTTCTCGGGCGCGCCTGAGGCGCTTGCTTCTGCCTTGGCGGGCGCCAAGGCGGCGGTTGTCACCCCCCATGAGGGCGAGTTTTCCCGGCTGTTCGGCGGGGAGAGTGCAGTGATGGATGCGCCGTCCAAGCTGGCCCGCGCCCGCGCGGCGGCACGGCGCCTGGGCGCCGTCGTGGTCCTGAAGGGCCCGGACACGGTGGTCGCGGCGCCGGACGGGCATGCCACCATCGCCGAGAATGCGCCGGCCTACCTTGCCACTGCAGGGGCAGGGGATGTTCTGGCCGGTATCTGCTGCGGCCTCATGGCCCAGGGCATGCCCGCCTTCGAGGCGGCGAGTGCGGCGGTGTGGCTGCATGGCGAGGCGGCACGGGAGGCCGGCCCCGGCCTCATCGCAGATGACTTGCCCGAGGCTCTGCCTCGCATCTATGCCCGGCTGTTCGCGGATCTGGCGGGGAGCTGAGACCCCCTTGGAGCTGTTGTCGTGGGAGCATGGAACGCCGTAGGCGTGGAATGCAACCCGGGACCCAGCGCAAAGACTGCCGAAGGCACTTCAATGAGCCTTCGCTGCTGCGCAGCGGAGGCGTGTTTTAGCGCTGGCCGCGCCATTGCCGACTTTGCCGGAGTCTTGCGCTGGGTCCCGGATCTGCGCTCAGCCTGCGGCTTCGCTTGTCCAGGACAAACGCCCTCGAAGGGCGCTCCGGCGCTACTTCACTTCGTACGAGCGTGCCGCCACCACGGCGCCATCACCGCCCCGGAGGCCGACAATGGCCCATTTGCCCGGAGCATCCGCCACCAGCGCGACACGCACCGTCGCCTTGGGCGCGACGGGGACAGCGTCGTGCCACCAGGGCTTCCAGCCGTCGTCCGCGCCGTCGAGGAGCCGGGCCGGGACGCCATGGAGCTGCACGGCCACGGGCGCCTCGGAGCGGTTGACCAGTGCGAGCACCACCGAGGTCCCGCGCGCGACCGAGCCCACGGATTCGAAGGAGGACAGGCCCACCTTGTCCGGTCCCAGCGGCACTTCGAAGCGCGCCGCCTTCTCCAGCGGTATCTTGTCCGGCAGGCCGTTGGACGGCAGAGCGGCGGGAACGGGCAGAGGCGGCGTGCCCTGCGCGCTGCCGGGGCCCACCGGCGTCACCAGAGCGAGCTGGATGGGAAGCTGGCTGGTCTCCACATTCACCGGAATCGGATCGGCGCTGCCGATATCCACTGCGAGATCGAGGCGTCCGCCGGGGGTCAGCTGCGCGCGGCCGTCCTTCAGGGCGAAGGGCTGCACGGGCTGGCCGTCCACGGCGAGCACATAGCAGGAGGCCATCACCTGCAGGCGCAGGAACTGCGTGCCGGCATTCACCAGCCTGAGCCGCGAGCGGCCGCCGGCCGGGGCCTCGAAGGTGGGGGACACGGCGCCGTTCACGGTGAGCAGCGGCACCTTCATGGTGGGGTCCGGCGCCCAGGACTGGATCAGCAGCACATGGTCAGAGGCATAAGGCGAGGTGCCCGGCTCCTCCACCACCAGCGCGCCGGCGAGCGCCCGCTGGGCCAGCTCGGGCTGGAAGGCGCGGTAGAGATAGGTGCCGGCATCCGGCGGGGCGAAGGAGATGTCCGTGCTCGCGCCCTTGGCGATGGCCTCTCCGGTGAGGCCCGGCACGCCGTCGAGTGCGTTCGGCACGCGCACGCCCTGCCAGTTGATGGAGAGCGGCGTCTCCAGCGTGTTCTCCACCGTCACCGCCAGCTTGTCGCCGTGCTTCACTCGCAGCACCGGGCCGGGCAGGAGGTTCTGGAACAGAGCGAGAGGCGTCGAGCCGCCAAGCTCGATGCGCTCCATGGTCGCCACGCGCAGGCGCGTCACCTGGGCGGTGGCGGGCGCGGCGGGGGTCGCCTGGGCAAAGGCAAGGCGCGGCAGCACGCTGCCGAACGCGAGGGCGGCGGTTCCGGTGAGGACCGAACGGCGGGAGGGGCCACGAACGCGCAAGAGTGCTCTCCTCGGCATGACTGGAGCGTGGCGACCTTGTCCCGCCGACGCGCAAAGGGCAAGACGCATTTACCTCTTTACCCCTGCGACCCTAAGCGGCCTGCTTCCTTCTCTTGCAAACCCGCAGGGAAGCAGAATTCCCCAAGGAAATGGATGCCGGCTCTTTAACCCGCTTTTTCTTGCTGCGCGCCAAACCCGGCGTGATATAAGCCCCAACCCGGTCGGTGCCGATTCAAATGAAGCGCGCACCCGGTGAGCCGTGCCTAGAGCCGGACGGCGCGGGCGTGGCGGAACTGGTAGACGCGCGGGATTTAGGTTCCCGTGACGAAAGTCGTGGGGGTTCGAAACCCTCCGCCCGCACCATGCAGCCCGATTCGAGGCGGCGTCCCGCGTCTCCCGACGAGGCGTGCCCTATTTTTACGTCAAAGAGCCGCCCCGGCGGAGATGAACGAAGGCAAGACGATGCAGGTGACTGAAACGCAGGTGGACGGCCTCAAGCACGCGTATCGCGTGGTGCTCCCGGCCTCCGAGCTCGACGCCAAGGCCAATGACCGGCTGATCGAGCTGAAGGATCGCGTCCAGCTCAAGGGTTTCCGTCCCGGCAAGGTTCCGGTGGCCCATCTGAAGCGGGTCTACGGCAAGTCGGTGATGGCGGAAGTCATCGAGCAGGCCGTGACCGAGGCCAACGGCAAGATCGTCGAGGAGCGCGGTCTGCGCCTCGCGCTCCAGCCGCGCGTCGAGCTGCCGCAGGACGAGACCGAGGTGCTCCGCATCATCGAGGGCTCCGGCGATCTCACCTACACGGTCGAGCTGGAAGTGCTGCCGAAGATCGAGCTCGGCAACTTCAAGGACATCTCCATCGAGAAGCAGGTGGTTGAGGTGGCCGACGCGGAGGTCGAGGAGACCCTGACCCGCCTCGCCGACGCCAACCGTCCCTTCGCGGTCAAGGACGCTGCGGCCGAGAGCGGCGACCGCGTCACCGTGGACTTCGTGGGCTCCATCGACGGCGTGGCCTTCGAAGGCGGCACGGGCGAGAACATCCAGGTGGTGCTCGGCTCCAACAGCTTCATTCCCGGCTTCGAGGATCAGCTTGCCGGCGTCACGGCCGGCGACAAGCGCACCGTGAAGGTGACGTTCCCCGAGGCCTATGCCGCCCGTGAGCTGGCCGGCAAGGATGCCTCCTTCGAGGTGGCCGTCTCGCTGGTGGAGGCCCCCGGCGCCTTCACGCCCGATGACGAGTTCGCCAAGTCCCTCGGCCAGGAGAGCCTGGAGAAGCTCAAGGAGCAGATCCGCACCCGCCTGTCCCAGGAGCACAGCGGCGTGAGCCGCCAGAAGGTGAAGCGCGCGCTTCTCGACGCGCTCGACGGCATGCACAAGTTCGACGTGCCCCCGACCCTGGTGTCCCAGGAGTTCGACGGCGTGTGGGGCCAGGTGCAGCAGGATCTCACCGCGCAGAACCGCACCTTCGCTGACGAAGGCACCACCGAGGACGAAGCGCGCGCCGATTACCAGAAGATCGCCGAGCGCCGCGTGCGCCTCGGGCTGGTGCTTGCGGAGATCGGGGAGCGCAACAATATACAGGTCAGCGACGACGAAGTGACGCGCGCGGTGGTGGAGCGGGCGCGGCAATTCCCGGGTCAAGAGCAGCAGGTTTGGGACTATTATCGCCGTAACCCCCAGGCGATGGCGTCCGTCCGGGCCCCTCTCTTCGAAGAGAAGGTCGTCGACTTCCTCCTGGAGCTTGCGAGCGTGACCGAAAAGCCGGTCTCGCGCGAGGAGCTCTACAAGGAGGATGAGGAAAAGGCGGCCTGATCCCAGGCCGCTTGCCTCCACTGTGACGAAAAGCGCGCGGCGTGCCTTCGGGGCGTCCGCGCCGAGGACCCAAGATGCGCGATCCCGTTGATACCTACATGAACTACCTCGTGCCCATGGTGGTCGAGCAGACCAACCGGGGCGAGCGCGCGTACGACATCTATTCGCGCCTGCTGAAGGAGCGCATCATCTTCCTCACCGGGCCGGTGGAGGATGGCATGTCCACGCTGGCGGTGGCCCAGCTTCTGTTTCTTGAGGCGGAGAACCCCAAGAAAGAGATTTCGATGTACATCAACTCCCCCGGGGGCGTGGTGACGTCGGGCCTCGCCATCTACGACACCATGCAGTTCATCCGTCCCCCGGTGTCCACGCTCTGCATCGGCCAGGCGGCCTCCATGGGCTCGCTTCTGCTGACCGCTGGCGAAAAGGGACTGCGTTTCGCGCTTCCGAATGCGCGAATCATGGTCCATCAGCCCTCCGGCGGGTTCCAGGGCCAGGTCACGGACATCATGCTCCATGCCAAGGAGATCATGAGCCTGAAGCAGCGGCTGAATGAAATTTATGTGAAGCACACCGGCCAGCCGATCGGTAAGATCGAGGAAGCCCTTGAGCGCGATAATTTCATGACTGCCAGCGCTGCGCAGGACTTTGGTCTCCTCGATTCCGTGATCGATCAGCGTCCTGTCGAGGAGGCAGCGAAGGTCTGACCTTCCGATTTTGCACGGCGGGAATGCCGCAGGGCCCTTGCGTGCAGTGCAAGATCGCGCTTGCATGGAAACATGAGCCGGCTTGCACTGCATTCCGCTCGGCGGATACGTCCGCTTCATCACGAAGCTGCGCGGTCTTTTGAACCCGCGCAGGGGTTTCCCGCGTTGCTTATGCAGGGACCGGGCGCATCTTGCGGCGGTCTCGGCATTGAGCGGAGTGCGATCCTCGGGTAAGCCGGATGGGCATAATCCATGCATATGCCTTGATTGGAGTGTCGGAGGATGATTGGCTGAGTTCCGGCCGTGGGGTCGGACCGGGAGGATGAGACGGTAACGCCGTCGCACCTTTCGCATTGGGTTCCTCGGTTCGGGCACGTCCGGTGCGCGGAGGGGGGCCGGAGGAAAATGAAGATGAGCAAGACCGGCGGCAGCGACAGCAAGAACACGCTCTACTGCTCGTTCTGCGGCAAAAGCCAGCATGAGGTCCGCAAGCTCATCGCGGGACCTACGGTCTTTATTTGCGACGAGTGCGTCGAGCTGTGCATGGATATCATCCGTGAGGAATCCAAGTCCTCGCTGGTGAAGTCGCGGGACGGCATCCCGACCCCGAAGGAGATCCGCAAGGTCCTCGATGACTATGTCATCGGCCAGGACCACGCGAAAAAAGTGCTCTCGGTGGCGGTGCACAACCATTACAAGCGCCTTAACCACGCCAGCAAGCACGGCGACGTGGAACTGGCGAAGTCCAACATCATGCTGATCGGGCCTACCGGCTCGGGCAAGACGCTGCTGGCCCAGACGCTGGCGCGCATCCTTGATGTGCCCTTCACCATGGCCGACGCCACGACGCTCACGGAAGCGGGCTATGTGGGCGAGGACGTGGAGAACATCATCCTCAAGCTGCTCCAGGCGGCCGACTACAATGTCGAGCGGGCGCAGCGCGGGATCGTGTACATCGACGAGATCGACAAGATCAGCCGCAAGTCGGACAACCCCTCCATCACCCGCGACGTGTCGGGCGAGGGCGTCCAGCAGGCGCTGCTGAAGATCATGGAAGGCACCGTGGCGTCCGTGCCGCCCCAGGGCGGCCGCAAGCACCCCCAGCAGGAATTCCTGCAGGTGGACACCACGAATATCCTGTTCATCTGCGGCGGCGCCTTCGCCGGCCTCGACAAGATCATCGCGGCCCGTGGCAAGGGCGGCACCTCCATCGGCTTCGCCGCCAAGGTGGCGTCCGTCGAGGACCGCCGGCCGGGCGAGGTGTTCCGCGAAGTGGAGCCCGAGGATCTGTTGAAATACGGCCTGATCCCCGAATTCATCGGCCGCCTGCCGGTGCTGGCGACGCTGGGCGACCTCGACGAGGCCGCGCTCAAGCAGATCCTCTCCGAACCGAAGAACGCGCTGGTGAAGCAGTATCAGCGCCTGTTCGAGATGGAGAGCGTGGACCTCACCATCCACGAGGAGGCGCTGGGCGCCATTGCCCGCAAGGCCATCGAGCGCAAGACCGGCGCCCGCGGCCTGCGCTCCATCATGGAAGGCATCCTGCTGGACACCATGTTCGACCTTCCCGGCCTGGAAGGCGTCGAAGAGGTGGTGATCAGCAAGGAAGTGGTCGAGCAGAACGCCCGGCCGCTCTATATCTACGCCGATCGGGTCGGCGACGCGGGCGCCAGTGCGTGACCCCGCGCGCCCCACACCCCGTCTCAGCGCGGCAAGCGCTGAAGCGGGGGTGGGGCTCGTCCGCACGGCCAAGACGACCATCGCCAAGACGGCCGGCGGCATTGCCCCGTGGACAGCGCTGCAGCGCACCTTGAAACCCGCCCCGGCGCTTTCCATTTATGTTTTGAAGAATCCGGTCTCCGGGCTCGGTGCTCGTGCCTCTCGCGGCCGTCCAGCCGCTCCAGCATTGAAATCCCGCTCCCGTCCCGGCTGCGCTCCGCAGGCGGACATGCGTTCGCCTGCGCCTGCGCCAATAGAAAGGATTGGGTCATGACGAGCCAGAAGCCGCGCCCACCGCTGGTCCCGGGTGTCTCCCAGACGTTCCCGGTTCTGCCTTTGCGGGACATCGTCGTCTTCCCGCATATGATCGTTCCCCTGTTCGTGGGTCGCGAGAAGTCCATTCGCGCCCTTGAAGAGGTGATGCGCGGCGACACGTACATCCTCCTGGCGACCCAGGAGAACGCCTCGGACGATGATCCGGCTCCCGACGCTATCTACCGCGTCGGCACGCTGGCGACCGTCCTGCAGCTCCTGAAGCTGCCCGACGGCACCGTGAAGGTGCTGGTGGAAGGCGTCACCCGTGCCCAGGTGGTCCAGTACACCGACCGCTCGGACCTCTACGAGGCCGAGGCGATCACGCTCGATGACGAGGTCGGCGACCGGGTCGAGGCGGAAGCCATGGCTCGCTCGGTGGTCAACGAGTTCGAGAATTATGTGAAGCTCAACAAGAAGGTGTCCCCCGAGGTGGTGGGTGTCGTCGGCCAGATCGACGACCATTCCAAGCTCGCGGACACCATCGCCTCGCACCTCGCCGTGAAGATCCCGGACAAGCAGGGCGTGCTGGAGACCATCAAGGTCGCCGACCGGCTCGAGAAGGTGCTGGGCCTCATGGAGAGCGAGATCTCCGTGCTCCAAGTGGAGAAGCGCATCCGCACGCGGGTGAAGCGCCAGATGGAGAAGACCCAGCGCGAGTACTATCTCAACGAGCAGATGAAGGCGATCCAGAAGGAGTTGGGCGACGAGGACGGTCGCGACGATCTCCAGGAGCTGGAAGACCGCATCAAGCGCACCAAGCTGTCGAAGGAAGCGCGGGAGAAGGCGACGCACGAGCTGAAGAAGCTCCGCCAGATGTCGCCCATGTCCGCCGAGGCGACGGTGGTGCGCAACTATCTGGACTGGCTGCTCTCCATCCCGTGGGGTGTGAAGAGCAAGGTCAAGAAGGACCTCGACTTCGCCCAGTCGATCCTCGACAGCGACCACTATGGCCTCGACAAGGTCAAGGAGCGCATCGTCGAGTATCTGGCCGTGCAGAGCCGCGCCAACAAGCTCACGGGCCCGATCCTGTGCCTCGTCGGCCCTCCGGGCGTCGGCAAGACCTCGCTCGGCAAGTCCATCGCCAAGGCGACGGGCCGCGAGTTCGTGCGCGTGTCGCTGGGCGGCGTCCGGGATGAGGCCGAGATCCGTGGTCACAGGCGGACCTATATCGGCTCCATGCCGGGCAAGGTCATCCAGTCCATGCGCAAGGCGAAGAAGGCCAACCCCCTCTTCCTCCTGGACGAGATCGACAAGATGGGCGCGGACTTCCGGGGCGACCCCTCGGCGGCGCTGCTGGAGGTGCTGGACCCGGAGCAGAACGGGACCTTCAACGACCACTATCTGGAGGTCGACTATGACCTCTCGAGCGTGATGTTCGTGACCACCGCCAATACGCTGAACGTTCCGCCGGCGCTTCTCGACCGCATGGAAGTGATCCGCATCGCCGGATACACCGAGGACGAGAAGGCGGAGATCGCGCGCAAGCACCTCATCCCCAATGCGGTGCAGAAGCACGGTTTGCAGCCGAAGGAGTGGTCCATCGACGATGGCGCGCTCATGACGCTGATCCGCCGCTACACCCGCGAGGCGGGCGTGCGCAACCTGGAGCGCGAGATCTCCAACCTCGTCCGCAAGGCGGTGAAGGAGCTTGTGGTTTCCAAGCGCAAGTCCGTGAAGGTCACCGAGAAGAATCTCGAGGACTTCCTCGGTGTGCCGCGCTTCCGCTATGGCGAGATCGAGGGCGAGGACCTGGTCGGCGTCGTCACGGGCCTTGCCTGGACCGAGGTGGGCGGCGAGCTGCTGACCATCGAAGGCGTCATGATGCCCGGCAAGGGCAAGATGACCGTCACCGGCAACCTGCGGGACGTGATGAAGGAGAGCATCTCCGCGGCGGCGTCCTACGTCCGCTCGCGGGCGGTGGACTTCGGCATCGAGCCGCCCCTGTTCGAGCGGCGCGACATCCACGTCCACGTTCCCGAGGGGGCGACCCCGAAGGACGGGCCGTCGGCGGGTGTCGCCATGGCCACCACCATCGTCTCCGTGCTCACGGGCATCCCCGTGCGCCGCGACGTGGCGATGACCGGCGAGATCACCCTGCGCGGGCGTGTGCTGCCCATCGGCGGCCTCAAGGAGAAGCTCCTTGCGGCCCTGCGCGGCGGCATCAAGCTCGTCCTCATTCCCGAGGAGAACGCCAAGGACCTGGCGGACATCCCGGCGAATGTGAAGAACGCGCTGGAGATCGTTCCGGTGTCTCGCATGGATGAGGTTCTCGCCCATGCGCTGGTGCGGCGTCCCGAACCCATCGAATGGGTCGAAAGACCTGTGGAAGCCGTGGTTCCGGGCGACGATGCGGCAGGTATGGTCGCACACTGAGCTTTTTCAACGGCTTAACGCTCGCAAGGGCGGCGCGAAACCCGCGCCGCCCTTTTTCTTGGGTTAAAGTCAAGCGCCCGAAATCGTGTATTTATGCGGGTTTGGAGCGGATCTCGCTTGCAAAAGCCGCATTTTCCGTAAATTTTCCCGCCGATCGTTTTGGGCGACGCCTTTTACGATTCGAGGACAACAACGGAAGGAACGGTCACATGACCACCAAGAACGAACTGATCGCCGCGGTGGCCGACGAGGCCAAGCTCACGAAGGCGGCTGCGCAGGCCGCGGTGGACGCGACGTTCGAGATCATCGCCGACGCCCTGAAGAAGGGCCAGGAAGTGAAGCTCATCGGCTTCGGCAGCTTCTCCGTGGTCACCCGCGCCGCTCGTGAGGGCCGCAATCCCCGCACCGGCAAGCCGGTGAAGATCAGCGCGTCCAAGGCGCCGAAGTTCACGCCCGGCAAGGGCCTGAAGGAAGCCGTCAACGGCTGATGTGACTTTCCCGTAAGGGCGCGCGCGGCCGCATCGGCCTGCGGCGCCCCCGGGTTCCGGCGAGGCCGGGTCTGTATGGCCCGCGCCCGCCGCGCCGCCCTTCTGGGCGGCTTTCTCTTATCTGGCGCCTAGTTGCCCGCTCTGCGTCGCCGCGCTGTCTGGCGGGCGGTCGCGGGCTCGCGTCTTGCGTCGACGCAGCACGACGCTTATTGCTCCGCGGATGGGCGGTTAGCTCAGTTGGTAGAGCATCTCGTTTACACCGAGAGGGTCGGCGGTTCGAGCCCGTCACCGCCCACCATTTTCCTCCGACAGCCCTGCAATCTACGCCTTTTGACGCGATGTTTTGCACAGGGCATGTCAATGCGGCGACGGTCGCTTGACTTGCAGGGAAGTGGCCTTTATCACCCGCCATCTCGACGCGCCGCCTCACCGGGCACAGCGCGCTTCGGGGGTGTAGCTCAGTTGGTTAGAGCGCCGGCCTGTCACGCCGGAGGTCGCGGGTTCGAGCCCCGTCACTCCCGCCACTTTCCCTGATTTCCTCAGCATTGCGATGGCGCCGCCCAGGGCGTGCAGCGTCTCCGGCAGGTCTCCTGGCGAGGCCGCGGTGCGGGACAGCGCGCCCCTGATGCAGCTGAGGGATCGGGAGAGACTATCCGCCATTCTGCGGAGCATTTCGGCAATCACCATGACTGGATGCCGGTAGGCGCGTCCTGGCGGGGGCTCAGAGGCCGAACCGATTGGGGAAGCTATTGCTCAGCCCGAAAAGGAAAGGGGGCTGAGCGACACGCAATTGTCACTCTGCCCCCCACCCATCGGGCGAATGTCGGATAGTCCCCACGGGTGTACCGATCATCCATGTTTTCTGACGCATGGGCATCCCCCAGATGGGGGATACGACGACGCGCGATCGAGCATCCGTCCTTTGCGTCGAATCACGCGGCGCGCGGAGTGTCCGCCGAGCGCTGACGGTCATGAGACCGAACTTTTTCCACGCGCGCGGGTTCCTGCTCCGTCACAGATCGTGGGAGGACAGGATGAGTGTGTTCGGACGGATCATGTCGACCATATTCGGCCAAAGTGCCAACGCCGCGACGCCGGCAGCCGGGACCGAGGCACAGGCGCCTGCGGGCGGGGCCACAGCGGGCGCGGCATCGTCAGCGCCTTCCGCACCGGCCGGCGGAAAGGCGGACGCTGTGGACGTCGCGGCGGTCCTGGATGGCCTTGCCGCGAAGAACAAGGAGAAGCTCGACTGGAAGCACTCCATCGTCGACCTAATGAAGCTCCTCGACATTGATTCCTCGCTGGCCGCCCGCAAGGAGCTGGCGAAGGAGCTCAACTATTCCGGCGACACCGGCGACAGCGCCACGATGAACGTATGGCTCCACAAGCAGGTGCTGCGGAAGTTGGCGGAGAATGGCGGGAAGGTACCGGCGGATCTCAAGGATTAACCGCCGCCGCCGGGATGCCGAAGCGTCGCTCCACGGCACAATGCGGTGGGGCGGCTGATCCTCGGGCTTTGAAGAGGGGGGTGGGCTGAGCGGCGTTGCAGAACCGCTCAGCCCGGTGCCCGGGGGCGGGGGGCTGGTGCCTCGGGCTGGCTAAATCATCGCAAGATTCGGCGCACAGCATAGAGGGCCATAGGGAGCGTGCTCTAAAGCGGGATCGGTCATACCGCTTTAGAGGTAACCGCCGGCCTTCAGTGAATGCCGCTCAGGATGCTGGAGATGATGCCGCTGGTGATGCCCACCATCATGTAGTTGTCGCCGTCGCGCACCCAGTGATAGCCGCGTGGCGGCGGCTTGAGCTTGTAGCGACGGTAATCATTGACGACTTGCCCGCGCCCGTGCGGCAGGTGCCCACCCTTCTTGCGCCAGGCATAGGGATTGGCCTGCGCACCCGGCGGGCGCGGCTGGACATACCCGTTGGGGCCGCGGGGGCCGGGCGGATTGTATTGGCCTGGCGGGTTGTGTGGGCCGGGTTGATTGTACTGACCGGGATGCCCGTATGGCGTTTGCGCCTGTGCGCTCGACAGGGATGCAAGGGGCGAAGCGGCCAGGAGAAGGGCCGCGATAACAACGCTACGACACCGCATCAAATGCCTTTCAAAGGGGGAAGGTGCCGGATTCATGGTTCCGGCCTAGGTGCAACACCCCCGCGCGCGTGCGGTTCCGTCCCCGGCAATAAGAGGGTTGAGAAAGCGTAGCGGAACCTTGGCCTTTGCGGCGGGCCCGGCCGTATCGTCAGCGCTGCCGGCGGGCCCAGAAGGGTGCCTGAGGCCAGCGGCGCTCGGCACCGTAGATGCGGGCGCGCTGGAGGAGGAAGTCGGTGACGGCGCCGGCAAGGGTTTCGGAATAGGTTCGCAATGGAGCCTCATCTCCGCCCAGCGCCGCGATGGCGCCCAGAGCGGCCTTGCGGCCGGTCCAGAGGGCGGTCGCGATGCCATGGGAGGAGAGGGGGTCGAAGGCGCAGGCGGCGTCTCCTGCCGCGGCCCAGGCCTCTCCTGCCGCGGGCGCGAGCCACGTGGTCGCCGCACTGGCGAGGCGGGGCGGGGCCGCCATCTCGAACGTGGCGCTCTCCAGCCAGCGGCGGATGAAACGCGTCTCGTCCGCCAGCTCTTGCCACAGGCCGACGTCGCGCGAGAGCCCACGCGGCAGCAGATCGGGGTCTGAGAAGAAGGCAAGGCTCAGCCGCTCGTCCGGGAGGAGGGAGGCATACCACCATCCATTCTCTACGGCTTCGATGAGCGTCGCGGCCGTGGGCTCCACCTCGGAATCGCTGCGGGACAGGAACCCATAGGCGGCGACCAGCCGGTCGGCGCGGAACGGGCGCGCATGGCGGCGGGCGATGATGGCAGCGCGGCCAGTGCAGCCGATCACGAAATCCGCTGCGAGGCGGGTGCCATCGGAGAGCGTCATCGCCCAGCCGTTTCCCGAGGCGGGCACGGCGGATACGACACTGGCGCGGAGCCAGGGAATGCCGGCGTCTTCCACGCGCCCGGCGAGCCCTTTCTCAAAGGCGGGGCGATCAAGGACGAACCCGCCGCCCTCCGGATGCATCATGGCGTGGCGCTGGGCGAGGACGGGGAGGCCCCAGGCCGCATGGGTGACGAGGTTCGGGCGATGCGGCCCTGCCTTCACCAGCTCAGTGAGGCCGAGTTCGGCCATGACGCCGCCCGCCGAGACGGACAGGGATTCGCCCGGCCTGTCCCCGCCCGTGGGCGGAGGGCCGAGCAGCACCACGGATGCGCCGGCCTGCGCGGCCGTGAGGGCCGCGGCAGTCCCGGCGATGCCTGCGCCTGCGATGGCGAGGCGCACGCGCTCCACCATCGCCGATCAGGGCTTGGGCGGCGGGATGATGCCGAGGAAGGGCGGGGAGTTGAGGGTGAGGTCCATGGAGCCCCGGCCGACCTCCACATAGAGCTTGGCGGGGATTTCCTTCGGCTTCCCGGCATCCTTGGGGCCGGGGCGGCTCACCACGAAGCCCATGCGCTCCCAGAGATAGATCATGCGGTTGAGGCCGTCCGTATAGCTGGCATTGGCGTGATAGCCGATGCCCGCCGCGCCGCGCGACCACGCAACCCTGGCGCCGAAGAACTTGATGCGCTCCGCCGGGTCGAGGCTCGCATCCATGAGGGCGTTGTAGTTCATCTCCGGCAGCACATCGATGGGCAGCAGAGCCGGCCACCAGGTGGCGTTCAGGAAGTCGTGGGCGAACAGCACCTGCTGGCAGCTGAAGGCGTCGCATTGCCAGGGCAGGCCCATCCAGCGGGTGAGGTCGCCGGGCATCTGCGGGCCGACTGCAGCGGGCGTCTTTTCGAAGCCGCCGAACGCCTTTTCGGGCGTGAGCAGCAGCCCCATATCCTGCACGAGGGTGGGGTCCCGGTCCTCGGCCTTGCGGATGCGGTAGGCGCCGCGGAACAGCTCCTTGTGGCGGAGCGTCCAGGTGAGTTCGACGCCGGGATGGAAGGCGCCGCCGGAGCAGGCCGAAAGCGCCGCCCGGTTGAGGGCCTCAGGCTGCTGGGCCAGCGGGATCTCCTCGAAGCCGATGGCCGGCTCGGGCGCTTCGGGGTTGAGATCGGCGATGAACGCGCCGTCCGCCCACGCCTTCAGGATCGCATACTGGTGCTTGGGAATGCGGAACCAGCGCAAGGGCGAGGCGGTATAATTGATGCCGTCGCCCAGCATGAGCGGCACCTTGAATTGCTGGTCCTGGTCCGTGGCGGGATTCTTGTCGGGGTCGCGGAAGGCGGCGAACACCTTCTGGCGAAGCGCCTTGTTGGCCGGGGAGGGGTCCGCGAGCTTCGCCATATAAGCGGGATTGCTGAGGTCGCCCATATCCGCATATTGCCGGCTCATGGCGGAGGCGGCCGCCACCCAGTCCATCAGATCGAGGCTGCGGAAGAGGGGATAGACGTCGCGCCGGAACGAATAAGGCGGCTTCACCTCGGGAAGCCAGCCCGCATCGATCGCCACGTCGGTCATCACGTCGTAGAGCGTGATGAAGGCGGGAATCTCCGGCGCGAAGTCGGGGCCGCAGCAGGCGACCCAGGCATTCTCGGCCTCCACCGTCCGGCCGTCCTTGAAGGTGATGCGCGCATCCACCGGGCCGTCGCACCAATCGTCGTGCCAGCCATCATTGTCGGAGAAATTGGTGATGGGATTGTTCGGGATGGCGGACTTCGCCACGCCGTCGCCGGGGAATACGACAAGGCGCCCGGCATCGTCCGTTCCGAGGGCGGCGAGCTTCACCCGCTCGCGCTTCCAGAACTGCCCCACCATGGCATAAGCGGGATTGTTGCCGCTGAGATTGATGCCGCGCCCGGAAACCTTATGGACGCCGGTGTCGATCACCAGCATCTCCCCGCGTGCCTTCCAGTCGCTGATGGCCTGGTTGCGCAGCGTCCCGGGAAGGCCGGGGGCAAGCTCGCCATTGTCGAGGGGATTGTTGAACCCGTACCAGGCGCCCTTGGTGTTCGCCACGCGCACGGACCATTCGATGTTGGCCTCCGCGCTCGTCACCTCGCGCAGCACCTCGCCGGCGGCGTTGAACGCATAGACGCGGAAGCGCTGCGCCTGCTTCTTGATGTGCTCGTCGCTGCCCTTGTAACTGCCGTCGGGAATCGGCGGCAGGCCAGGCACTTCCGGCGCGTAGAAGAATTCCGGGCTGCCGCCGACGCGGCAGATGCCGAGTGCGGGATAGATGGCGAGGCGGGCGACGGTCTGGTCGGTTGGGGGCTTTGCCGGTGCCCCCTGGGCGAAGGCGGCGCGCGCCATGAGAGGAGCAGCAAGGCCAAGTGCGCCAACCCCGGCCAGAAAATCCCGACGACGCATCAGACAATCCCCCAATTAAAAAACGGGGGGACCCTATCCCACCTGCGCGCGGGGTGTCATCCGCGCGCGAAAGCGCAGCGCATGAAAAAAAGCCCCTCTCCGAGGAGAGGGGCTTCCCGTGCCGGTTAAGCACCAGTTTGGTGGGCCTTAGCGCTGGCCGCCTTTGCGGCCGGCGTCCGAGGCCAAGTTATGGTCCTGCGAGAAGGAGCGCTTCTCATCCGGGGTGCTACGCCCGCCCTCACGGCCGGATTCCGCGGCGCGCTGGGGGTTCTGGGCGAAATTTCCGCCGCCCTGCTGGCGGTTGTCGGTACCGGACTGGCCCTGCTGGCCCTGGGTGCCCTGTTGGCTGCCGTGCTGCTGCTGGCCACCCTTGCGGCCGGCTTCAGATGCACGCTCACGATCCTGGGCAAAATTCCCAGATCCACCACGATTGTTATCGGGGTTGGCCATGGGTTTCTCCTTGGTAGGTGTTGCCGTCCCAGCCATATGAACAGAACGACAGCCTGCGAAGGCCGTTCCAACTTAGCCATTAATTAGTTGATGACGCAGGGGAATCTGGCGCGGCTGAATGGTGCGTGGGTGCCCTCAGCGACCTGGCGGGTCCACTTTCATGCCATTGGGGCCGACTTCGATCTGGAGCGTGTTCCGGTCCCGCTCCAGGGCCTGATAGGCAAGGACGCCGCCGCCCACGAGGAGCACGGCGATGATGGTGTAGAGAGCGGCCTTGGGCATGCTGAAGCCTCCGTTTGCTGTCCTGAGAACGCAAGCGTGGCTGAAAGGGTTCCGCTAAGGTCAGGGACGCCAGAGGACGGTGTCGTCGATCTCCTCGAGCTGTGCCCGCCCGGTGATGGCCATGGCCACCTCCAGTTCCGCCCGCAGCAGATGGATCGCATGGGCGACGCCCGCCGCGCCCGCCACCGCCAGCGCGTGCATGTAGGGCCGGCCGACCATGACGGCGGACGCGCCGAGCGCGAGCGCCTTGAGGATGTCGGTGCCCCGGCGGATGCCGCCGTCCAGGAGGATGGGCACCTGTCCTTCCACGGTGTCAGCGATGCGGGGGAGCGCCTCGATGGTGGCGGGCAGGGTGTCCAGCACCCGGCCGCCATGGTTGGAGACCACGAGGCCCCGCACGCCTTCCGCCACCGCCTTGTGCGCATCAGTGGGCGAGAGGACGCCCTTCAGAATGATGGGGAGGTCGCAGATGCCGCGTAGCCATTCGATGTCCGCCCAGGTGGCGATGCCGGCGAGGAAGCCGGAAAAAAGCGGGCTCTCGCCGATGGCCCCGGCAGCGACATTCGGTGATGCCATGCCCTTCAGGTTCACCGCCTCGACGCCGTGCGGCAGACGGAAGCCGGCCCGCTGCTCGCGGTTGCGCAGGCTCGCCGGGGCATCGACGGTGACCACCAGCGCGCTGTAGCCGGCGGCCTTGGCGCGGGCCACGAGCTCGGCAGTGAAGCCCCGGTCCGGCTGGATATAGAGCTGGAACCAGAGCGGCGACTTGGCCGCGCGGGCGATGTCTTCCAGGGCAACGCTCGCCTGGGTGCTCACCACCATTGCGGCGCGGGCGGCGCCTGCGCCGTGCACGGTGGCCAGCTCGCCGTCGGGATGGGCCAGCTTGTGGTACGCCACCGGCGCCAGGAGGATGGGATGGTCGAGCTCAAGACCCAGAAGGTGGGTGCGGGTGCTGGCCTCGCTCATGTCCCGGAGCACCGCGCTTGAAAGGCGCAGCCGGTCGAAGGCGGCCCTGTTCTCGGTCAGCGTGATCTCGTCTGCGGCAGCGCCCTCCAGATAGGCGCGGGCGTTGGGCGACAGGCGCTGTTCTGCGAGGTGCTCATAGTCACACAGGGCGACGGGGGGCGGGGGAGAAGAAACAGGGTGGGTCACGCTATCACCAATGGCAATTCTGCCGGCCAGCTCAGCAGGAATGGAGAGCTAAAGCGGCGGTTGAACAAACTCCAAGAGGCAATGCCTGCCGTCGTCAAATTCCGAACGGCTCCAAGACCATTCGTCGCAGAGAATATAGCCGTGTGGGCTGCTTCCACCACCGCCCCCGCGGGTATGTGGTCAAACGTTGGGCAGCGCAACTTCCAAAGCTGGCGCAGCCCTCAGGAATCAAACGGGCGGTCCCTCCCTCCTGCAGGACCGGCCTGCGAGGAACATCGGTGAGGGCAGGACGTTCGGAGAAGGTGGGGCTCAAGGCACGGAGAAACCCGACCATGACTGACATCCGCAATGCCCGCGTCCTGATCCTCGCCGCGAACGGCTTCGAGCAGAAGGAGCCGGAGTTGCCGCGCGGCGAACTGCGCAAGGCCGGCGCGTGGGTTGTGGTCGCCTGAACCCGTGGCAAAGGCAGCGCGCTTTTCTCAGCAACTCTCCGGCCCGCTCCGCGCGGTGGCGGCCGAGGCGGCGGGGTGCGAGCGCTGCCCGCTCTACAGGGATGCGACCCAGACGGTGTTCGGGGAGGGACCTTCGGACGCCCGGATCATGCTCGTGGGCGAGCAGCCGGGCGATAAGGAAGACCTTGAAGGTCGCCCGTTCGTCGGCCCGGCCGGCCGCCTCCTGGACCAAGCGCTGGCGGAAGCCGGCCTCGACCGACAGCAGGCCTATGTCACCAATGCGGTGAAGCACTTCAAGCACCAGCCGCGCGGCAAGCGGCGCATCCATAAACGGCCCGACCGGGGGGAGATTCAGGCCTGCCACTGGTGGCTCGATCAGGAGCTGGCTTTGGTGCGGCCCTCTCTGGTGATCGCGCTCGGAGCAACGGCGGCGCAGGCGCTGGCGGGGCGCAAGGTGGTCTTGTCGCGGGAGCGGGGGCTGGAGGTGGAATATCCGGGCGGCCTGAGAGGCATGTCCACGGTCCATCCCTCCTCCATCCTGCGGGTGCCGGACGCGGAGGCGCGCCATGCGGCCTTCTCTGCCCTGGTGGAAGACCTGCGCACGGCAGTGCGTCCGGCGCAGGAGGCGCCGCGCGTGACGCCGATTCCCATGACCGCGGCGTCGCCTCGTGGAGCTGCGCGCACCAAGGCAAAGCGTGGCACGAAAGCGGCATGACCATCAGGCTGTGTGGAATGGTACAGCTGGGTGGGCTCGAACCACCGACCTCCGGTTCCACAGACCGGCGCTCTAACCAACTGAGCTACAGCTGCATAGGCTTGCGGGCGCCAAGGCGCCGAAGCGAGGCGCGGAACCTACGCTGATGGGGTTTGCGATTCAAGGGCGTGTTGTGGATTTCCGTAAAGGTGGCCGAGCACCGTGCCCGCTACCGCAGAAAATGGCGGTATTGAACAAAGCCGGAGCGCTGCGCCACCTGATCATAGAGCCCCATGGCGGATGTGTTCGTCTCGTGCGTCAGCCAGTAGACCCGTGAGCAGCCATTTCGCTCCGCCGCCTCATACACATGGCCGATGAGCGCGCGCCCGATGCCGGCGCCGCGAATGGCGGGGTCCACGAACAGATCCTGGAGATAGCAATAATCGCCAACGGTCCAGCAGGACCGATGCTGGATCGCATGCACGAGGCCCACGGCCTTCGCGCCACTCCACGCCAGCGCGCCCCACATGGGCTCAGCAGCGTCCAGCAGGCGCGCCCACATCACCTCGGACACCGCGGCGGGAATGTCCACTTCGTAAAAGGCCTGGTATCCCCGCCAGAGCGGCAGCCAGGCTTCATGCTGGCCGGCCTCCAAAGGGCGAATCTCGATCTCGGCGGCGGTCATGGGAAATCCTTGCGGTTCCTAGTGCTGCGGGCAGCTTCCAAGGAGGTGGTGAAAACTTTTCCGTTCACTTAATGAGGGGGCATACATCCCCGCGGTTCTTCATGTCCGACCTCATTGGCCTCGCCTTTCCCTTTTTCGGCCTCATCTTCCTCGGCTACGGCTGCGGGCGCTTCGTGCACCTGCCGGAGGCGGGGCTTTCCTGGCTGTCCTTCTTCATCATCTATCTGGCGCTGCCGGCGCTGTTCTACCGCATCGTGGCGCAGACGCCGTTCTCGGAACTGGTCAATCCCGGCTTCATCCTGGCGGCGGTGGTTTCCACCTTCTGCACGGCCATGCTGGCGCTTGCCCTGAGCCTGTGGCTGCGGCGGGGGAATCTCAGCGAGGCGGCCATCGCCACCACGGTCGGGGCCTATGCGAATGTCGGCTATATGGGGCCGGGCCTGACGCTGGCGGCCCTTGGCCAGGAGGCGGCGACGCCGGCGGCGCTCATCTTCGCCTGCGACAGCATCTTCTTCTTCACCCTCGTGCCGCTGCTGGTGGCGGTGCATTCGGGCAAGGGGTCGCTCCGCGCGACGCTGCATCTGGTGGTGAAGCGGGTGCTGACCCACCCTTTCAATATCGCGACCCTGCTGGGCATCCTTTCGGCCTGGCTCGAATTCCGCGCGCCCGGCGCGGTGGAGCGCATGCTGGATTTCCTGAAGAACGCCGCCGCGCCCTGCGCCCTGTTCGCGCTGGGGGTCACGGTGGCGCTGCGGCCACTGGGCAAGGCGCCGCCGGAACTGGCGCCGCTGCTGGCGCTGAAGCTCCTGGCCCACCCCGTGATCGCACTCATCTGCCTCACCACCCTCGCCAGCGTCTCGCGCAGCTGGGTGGAGACGGGGGTGCTGATGGCCTCGCTGCCGCCGGCGCTGAACTGCTTCGTTCTGGCGCGGCAATACAATGTCTATGTGGAACAGGCCTCGGCCGCCGTGCTGCTCGGCACGACCGCCTCGGTGGTGACGGTGACAGGCGTGCTCTATCTGCTCCAGCAGCACATGCTGCCGCTGGGCGGCCTCTGGTGAAGGCTCACGCCGCCCTCAGGCCCGCCCCCAGCCGCATGAGCCCCCGGCGCAAGGGGCCGACGCGGTCCATCAGATAGAGGCCGAGGCCGCGCAGGCTCTGCACCGGCACGAGGTCGGAGAGCAGCGAGCGGTTCAGCACGTCCACGGCCGCCATGCGGGTGTCGATGTCGCGCCGGCGATCGGAGGCGTAGCGCGACAGCAGGCTCTCGCTGCCGGGATCCTCCCCGAGGCTCACCGCGTCGCCCGCAAGGTTCAGGATCGCCGCCGCATCCCGCAGGCCGAGATTGAGCCCCTGTGCGCCGATGGGCGGCATCACATGGGCCGCCTCCGCCACCAGCGCCAGACGAGGGGCGACAAGGTGTTCCGCCGTCTCCGCCGCCAACGGGAAGGCGCCGCGTCCTTCCTCCAGCTCGAAAGCGCCGAGGAGGGAGAAGGCGCGCCGTTCCAGCTCGCGGGCGAGGGCAGGCGGGTCGAGGCCCAGAAGCCGCACTGCGTCGCGCTCGCTCACCACGCAGACGATGGAGGCGCGCTTGCCGGGCAGGGGAACGAGGGTGAAGGGGCCGGTCTCGGTGTGGAATTCGGTGGAGATGTCCTCATGCGGCCGGGTGTGGCGCACGGTGAAGGTGAGGGCCACCTGCGGATAGGCGCGCGAGCGCATGCGGATGCCCGCCGCCTCGCGCATGCGGGAGTTGCGCCCGTCGGCTGCGATGGCGAGCCGTGCCGTGACGGCGGCGCCATCATCCAAAGAGAGGGTGAGGTGCCCGGCATCGGCCGAATGGCCCGTCACCGAGGCGCGGGCCACATGGAGGCTGGGCAAAGCGAGGGCCGCGTCCATCAGCTCGCCGCGCAGGGCCTCATTCTCGATATTGTAGCCGAAGGCGTCGAGGCAGATCTCGCTGGCGCGGAACTTGACCTCGGGTGCGCGCACCAGGCGGTGGGTGGCATCGACGATGCGCAGGTCGCGCAGCGGCGCCGTATGTGGCGCGAGGCGCTCCCACACATCGAGGCTTGCGAGGAAGCGGACGGAGCCTTCCATCAAGGCGGTGGTGCGGTGGTCGCGCGCCCGCTCAGGGCCAGTGATGAGGGTGGTCCGCACCCCGCGCCGCGCCAGCCCCAATGCAACCGCAAGGCCGGCGGGACCCGCGCCCACCACGGCGACGTCGCATTCGATAGACTCACCCACGCGCGTCTCTCCGCCATTCTCCATCGACGCACCTATCATAAGGCCATGCGTCGAGGGCGAAAACTCCTGACGGCTTTTTGTACCGCCGCCGCTTGCCGGCCCGCTGCCAGCCCCTATCATCCCGGCCCAGCGAGCGGCTGTCCTGAGGGTGGCGCCGCAAAGGGCGGGAGGCGATGCACATGGTGGGAATGGTCCGCATTCACAAATACGGGGGACCGGAGGTCCTGACCTATGAGGACGTGGACCTTCCCCCGCCGGGGCATGGCGAAGTGCAGATCCGGCATACCGCCATCGGGCTCAACTTCGTCGACACCTATTTCCGCTCCGGCCTCTACAAGGGGCCGGTGCTTCCCTTCGTGCCGGGCAATGAGGGCGCGGGCGTCGTGGTGGCCGTGGGCGACCATGTGAACGACTTCCACGTGGGCGACCGCATCGCCTACGCCACCATCACCGGCTCCTATTGCGAGGCGCGCAACATTCCGGTGGGCGGGCTGGTGCACCTGCCGGCCTCCATCGACGACCGCACGGCGGCGGCGATGATGCTGAAGGGCATGACCGCGCAATATCTGGTGCGCAAGACTTATGAGGTGAAGCCCGGCGACACGGTGCTGATCCAGGCGGCGGCCGGCGGGGTGGGGCTCCTGCTCTCCCAATGGTGTCATGCGCTCGGTGCGAAGGTCATCGGCACGGCCGGCAGCAAGGACAAGGCCGAGCTCGCCTATGCCAATGGCTGCGACGAGGTGATCCTCTATCGCGAGGAGGATTTCGTGCACCGGGTGAAGGAGATCACCAAGGGCAAGGGGTGCGACGTGGTCTATGACGGCGTCGGGCAGGACACTTATCCCGGCTCGCTGGATTGCCTGAAGCCGCGTGGACTCTGGGTCTCGTTCGGCAACGCCTCGGGCGCCATCAAGGATTTCAACCTGCTCCTGCTGTCGCAGAAGGGCTCGCTCTACGCCACGCGCCCGACGCTCAACACCCACATCGCCACCAAGGAAGACCTCTACGCCACCGCCAACGATCTGTTCGAGGCGGTGCTGAAAGGGGCGCTGAAAATCCCCATCCACCAGACCTACGCCTTGAGGGATGTGCAGAAGGCCCATCGCGACCTGGAAGGCCGGGCCACAACGGGCTCCACCCTGCTTCTTCCTTGAGGCAGCTATGCATTTGGGCGTGAAGGCAATTTCAGCCTTGCGCCCATGCGGCAGGCGGGCGATATCCTGGGAATGGAATTTCCCAGGAGGCGCCATGCCTCCGCCTGTTTGCGACGGTCCGTTCGGCCATGATGCGCCAGTACGAGCTCGTCGACCGCGTCCGCCGGTACAATCCTGAGACCGACGAGGCGCTGCTCGACCGCGCTTATGTCTACGCCATGAGGGCGCACGGCACGCAATTGCGCGCGTCCGGCGACCCCTATTTCTCGCACCCACTCGAAGTCGCGGCCATCCTCACGGACCTGGAGCTGGACGACGCCACCATCGTGGCGGCCCTGCTGCACGACACCATCGAGGATACGGGCGCCACCAAGGCCGAGATCGAGCGCCTGTTCGGCAAGCAGATCGCCGAGCTGGTGGAGGGCCTCACCAAGATCAAGAAGCTGGACCTCGTCTCCAAGCAGGCGAAGCAGGCGGAAAACCTCCGCAAGCTGCTGCTCGCCATCGCCGACGATGTCCGCGTGCTGTTGGTGAAGCTCGCCGACCGCCTCCACAACATGCGCACGCTGAAATACGTGCCGCAGGAGAAGCGGGACCGGGTCGCCCAGGAAACCCTGGATATCTATTCCCCGCTGGCCGCCCGCATGGGCATGCAGGACATGCGCGAGGAACTGGAGGACCTGTCCTTCCGCCAGCTCTCCCCGGAAGCCTATGCCTCCATCACCACCCGCGTGGCGGAGCTGCGGGAGCGCAACGGGCCGCTGGTGGAGGAGATCGAGCACGAACTCCAGGCGGAACTGAATTCGCGGGACATCAAGGCCATCGTGAAGGGGCGCGAGAAGCGGCCTTATTCCATCTGGGGCAAGATGGAGCGCAAGGCCATCGGCTTCGAGCAGCTCTCCGACCTCTACGGTTTCCGCGTGATCGTGAAATCGGTGGAGGACTGCTACCGGGCGCTCGGCATCGTCCATACCAAGTGGCCCATCGTGCCGGGCCGCTTCAAGGACTATATCTCGACCCCCAAGCCCAACGATTACCGCTCCCTGCACACCACCGTCATCGGCCCCCGGCGCCAGCGGGTGGAATTGCAGATCCGCACCCAGGACATGGACGATATCGCCGAGTTCGGCATCGCCGCCCATGCGCTCTACAAGGACGCCTCGGGCGAGCAGACCATCGTCCTTTCCAATGAGAGCCGCGCCTATGGCTGGCTGCGCAAGACCATCGAGAACCTCTCCCAGGGGCTCAGCCCCGAGGAGTTCCTGGAGCACACCAAGCTCGAACTGTTCCACGACCAGGTCTTCTGCTTCACCCCCAAGGGCCGGCTGATCGCCCTGCCGCGGCGGGCCACGCCCATCGACTTCGCCTATGCGGTCCATACGGACGTCGGCAACACGGCGGTGGGCTGCAAGATCAACGGCACCATCGCGCCCCTCGTCTCCGAGCTGAAGAATGGCGACGAGGTGGAGATCATCACCTCCAAGGCCCAGACTCCGCCCGGCGCCTGGGAGACCATCGCGGTCACCGGCAAGGCGCGGGCGGCGGTGCGGCGCGCGACGCGGGCGGCGGTCCGGGCGCAATATGCCGGCCTCGGGCGCAAGATCGCCGAGCGGGCCTTCGCGCGCGCCGGCAAGCTGTTCTCAGAGGAGGCCCTCGCCAAGGGCATACCGCGCCTTGCGCGCTCGACCCTGGACGATGTCTTCTCCGCCGTGGGGCGGGGCGAGATCAAGGCGGACGACCTCGTGCGCGCGGTCCATCCCGACTGGACCGCCCAGCGGGCGGACGAGCGGGGCAGCTCCAACAAGGCGCCCAACGGGGAAGGCTGGTTCGAGCTGAAGAAGGGGCAGAACCTCAAGTTCAAGATCCCCGACATCCCCGACGATGCCAGCGCCATTCCCATCCGGGGCATCAAGGGCGATCTGCCGGTGCGCTTCGCCCCGAAGGGCGGCGCCGTGCCGGGCGACCGCATCGTCGGCATTTTGACGCCGGGGGAGGGGATCACCATCTATCCCATCCAGTCCCGCGATCTCCAGAAGTTCGAGGAGACGCCCGAGCGCTGGCTGGACGTGCGGTGGGATGTGGATGAGCTGAGCGAGGGCCGGTTCCCCGCCCAGATCGTGGTGACGGCGGTGAACGAGCCGGGCTCGCTGGCCCAGGTCGCCGCCGCCATTGCCGAGCGGAACGGCAATATCGAGGGCCTGGAGATGCGTTCGCGCTCCCCGGACTTCACGGAAATGGTCATCGATCTCGGCGTGTTCGACTTGCGCCACCTGAACGGCATTCTTTCGGACCTGAGGGCCCGCGCGGTGGTATCCAGCGTCGAGCGGTCGAACGGCTAAGACAAGAGGAGAGCGATCATGCGCAGCGCGGCGCCGGTGCGGCTCGGAGTGAACATCGATCACGTGGCCACCGTGCGCAACGCACGCGGCGGCGTGCATCCCGATCCGGTGCGCGCGGCGCTCCTTGCCATGGCGGCGGGAGCGGACGGCATCACCGCCCATCTGCGCGAGGACCGGCGCCACATCCGCGATGCCGACATGGCGCGGATCAAGGCGGAAGTGGCCCTGCCGCTCAATTTCGAGATGGCGGCCACCGACGAGATGGTGGCCATCGCCCTGAAGACGCAGCCCCATGCCTGCTGCCTCGTGCCGGAGCGGCGCGAGGAGCGCACCACCGAGGGTGGGCTCGATGCGGCTGGTCAGGCCGCCGAACTCGGTCCGAAGATCGCCATCTTGCGGGACGCCGGCATCCGCGTCTCCCTCTTCATCGCGCCGGACCTGCGCCAGATCGAGGCGGCGCAGGCGCTCTCCGCCGATATCGTGGAACTGCATACGGGGGCCTGGTGCGACCACCGCGCGGCGGGCGAGGCAGCGGAGGCAGAGGCGGAATTCCTGCGGCTCCAGGCGGGTGCGACGCTGGCGGCGACCCTCGGCCTTGAGGTCCATGCCGGCCATGGCCTCGACTACGCCACAGCCGAGATGATCGCCGGGTTCGAGGAGATCGCGGAGCTCAATATCGGCCACTTCATGATCGGCGAGGCGATCTTCTCTGGCCTCGATGCGGTGGTTCAGCGGATGCGCGCATGCATCGCCAAGGGCCGCGCCGATCCCCGCCTGGAGCATGTGGCGTGATCGTCGGGCTGGGCACCGATTTCTGCGATGCGCGCCGAATCGCCAAGTCCATCGAGCGGTTCGGCGACCGCTTCCTCGAGCGTGTCTTCACCCCCGGCGAGCGGGCCAAGGCGGACCGGCGCATGCGCCGGGCCGAGACCTATGCCAAGCGCTTCGCCGCCAAGGAAGCCTGCTCCAAGGCTCTGGGCACGGGGCTGAGCCACGGTGTGTTCTGGCGCGACATGGAGGTGGTGAACCTGCCTTCGGGGAAGCCGACATTGCAGCTCACAGGCGGCGCTGCGGCGCGGCTCAAGGCCATGGTTCCGCCTGGATATCAGGCGTATATCGAGCTCAGCCTCACCGACGAGGGACCGCTTTGCGCCGCCTATGTGATCATCAGCGCGGAGCCGGGTCCCCGGGAATCGGGGCTGCCCATGGGAGCCAGTACGGGTGAGTCGACCTAAATTTCGCGACGTGCTTCTTGCCGGTTCGGTCCAGCAAAGCCTTTTCCATATGCGCTACAAGCTGCTGGATGCCGTCCATTACCGGCGCCGCAGCCCCGATCAGGCACGCGTGGTCAAGGAGATCCGCGGGCTGAATGCGCCGCTTGTGGCCTTCACCGTGGCCTTCAACGTGCCGTCCGCCATCGCTTTGCTGTCCGATGCCATGGCGAGGTTCTTGCCCGACACACCGCTGGTGGTCTGCGACAATTCCGACGATCCGGACGCCCCTGCGAAGATCAGGGCCTTCTGCGAGCAGGCGGGCCGCATCTATTGCCGCCTGCCGCGCGCGCCGCTGGTGAAGCGCTTCTCCTCGCGCTCCCACGCCACCGCGCTCAACTGGATCCTGCGCAATTTGGTCCTGCCGTCGGGCGTCCGGCGTTTCGCGACGCTCGATCACGACCTCATTCCTCTGGCGCCGGACGACATGATGGCGCGCCTCGCCGGCCAGCCCTGCTACGGTTACGTCCAGCGGCACGACCGGTCGCGGGCATGGTATCTCTGGCCGGGCTATTCGCTGTTCGACCTCGACCGCATTCCCGTGTCGAAGGTGAATTTCGGCACCGACCGCATGCTCGGCCTCGACACTGGCGGGCGCATGTGGACCACCCTTTACCGCCACATGGATGAGGCGGCCTTCATCCCCGCCGAGGTCCGCTCCGGTTTCGTGCCGGGCTATGAGCATGTGCGGGCGCACCTGATCTTGGACAAATGGTTCCATGTGGGCCAGGTGAGCTATCGTGACGGCAATCTCAACGCCCTCGGCGTCATGCGTGCGCGTTTCGACGTGGACCCGGACGGGCTGCTCGAAGCGACACGGGTGTAACGCGGGAATGCCGGAAGGGCAGGTTATCGCCGTGGTGGGCAAGGTGGGCCTTGCGTTGCCGGGGCAGCGTGAAGCGTCTATAGAAACCCGGCTGCACGGACTGAATTGGCACGTTGTCCTTGGGGCGCGATGCGGCGGTGCGGCCGTCTGTGGCGACAAGACTCAGGCATCGACGCCTGGACACTTACCGGAAACTCAATGACAGCGACCAGCGACTCCAAGAAGGAAGGCGGTTTTATTGAAACCGTTCGCGTGATCGTCCATGCGCTCCTCATCGCGCTGGTGATCCGCACCCTCCTGTTCCAGCCCTTCAACATTCCCTCCGGGTCCATGAAGGACACGCTGCTGATCGGCGACTACCTGTTCGTCTCCAAATTCAGCTACGGCTATTCGCGCTATTCCATTCCCTTCTCGCCGAACCTGTTCACCGGCCGCATCTTCGGCTCCGAGCCGACGCGCGGCGACGTGGTGGTGTTCAAGCTGCCGAAGGACAACGAGACCGATTACATCAAGCGCGTGGTCGGCATGCCCGGCGACAAGATCCAGATGATCGAGGGCGTGCTCAACATCAACGGCGTTCCGGTGAAGCGCGAGCGCCTCTCCGACGTGACCGAGGATGACGGCTCGGGCCGCATGGTGCCAGTGAAGCGCTGGAAGGAGACCTTGCCCAACGGCGTCTCCTACGAGACGCTCGATATCGTCGACAACGGCTTCTACGACAACACCCAGGTGTATAACGTCCCCCCCGGCCATTATTTCATGATGGGCGACAACCGGGACAATTCAGCCGACAGCCGCGTGCTGAGCCAGGTGGGCTATGTTCCCTTTGAGAATTTGATCGGCAAGGCGCAGATCATCTTCTTCTCGGTGGATGAGCACGCCGCCGCCTGGCAGGTGTGGATGTGGCCCTGGACCGTGCGCTGGGCCCGCCTGTTCACGATGGTCCGATGAGCCTTGAGGGTGACGATCTGGCCGGGCTCGAAGCGCGCATCGGCTATGTTTTCGCGGACAAGGCGCTGATCGATCTGGCGCTGACCCATATCAGCGCGGTGAAGGGCGAGGCGCCGCGCCTGCGCTCCTACCAGCGTCTGGAATTCCTTGGCGACCACGTGCTCGGCAGCATCGTCTCGCACATGCTGTTCGACGCCTTCCCGCAGGCGGAAGAGGGTGAGCTGTCCCGCCGCCTTGCCGATCTCGTGCGCGAGGAAGCGTGCGCGGAGGTGGCGGAGGATATGGGGCTCGGCGCCTGCATGCGCCTTGGTCCCGGCGAGGCCCAATCCGGCGCGCGCAAGCGGCGCGCCATTCTGGCCGATGTCGCAGAGGCCGTGGTGGCGGCGGCCTATCTCGATGGCGGTTACGAGGCGGCGCACAAGCTCGTGGACCGGTTCTGGCGCGCCCGGCTGGAAGCGCCCCGGCGGCCTTTGCGGGACCCCAAGACCGTGCTCCAGGAATGGGCGCAGGCGCGCGGGCTGCCCCCGCCGGCCTATCGGGAGGTGTCGCGCAGCGGCCCCGACCATGCGCCCCGCTTCCTTGTTGCTGTAGAATTGCCCGGGCTTCAGACGGCGGAGGCGCCCGGCGCCTCCAAGCAGGAAGCCCAGAAGGCGGCGGCCGCCGCATTTCTCGCTCGCGAGGGCGTTGCGGAAGGGAGCGAGGCATGAGCGAGGATCAAGAGATCGAGGACCTGAAAATCGAAGACGTGAACAGCGAGGATCTGGAGATCGACGGACGGAAGGACGAGGACGTCGACGGGCGGGAGCCCGAGGATGACGCGTTCGACGACGAAGACCTCGATGATGATGATTCCGACGAGGACGATGCGGAAGACGACGACGCGGAAGAGGATGCGCCCCAGGCGCTGACGCCCGCCGTGCCGCAGGAAACCCGCTGCGGCTTCGTCGCGCTCCTCGGCGCGCCCAATGCGGGCAAGTCCACGCTGACCAATGCGCTGGTGGGCACCAAGGTCTCCATCGTCTCCCACAAAGTGCAGACCACGCGTGCCATCGTGCGCGGCATCCTCATCGACGGCGCCGCGCAGATCATCCTGGTGGACACGCCCGGCATCTTCTCGCCGCGCCGGCGGCTGGAGCGGGCCATGGTCTCCACCGCCTGGACCAGTGCCTCGGACGCCGACCTCGTCGCTTTGTTGGTGGACGCTAAGCGCGGCATCGACCCCGACATCGAGGCCCTGCTGGGGCCGCTCGCCCAGGTGAAGCGCCCGCGCGCGCTCATCCTCAACAAGATCGATCTGATCCGCCGCGATACCCTCCTCGCCCTGACCACCGAGCTGACGACCCGGCTGCCCTTCGAGCAGGTGTTCATGGTCTCGGCCCTCACCGGGGACGGCGTGGACGATTTGAAGGGCTGGCTCGCCGAGAACATGCCCGCCGGCCCCTGGCTCTATCCCGAGGACCAGATCACCGATGCCCCCATGCGCATGCTGGCGGCGGAGGTAACGCGGGAGAAGCTGTTCGTGCGCCTGCACGACGAGCTGCCCTACCGTTCCACCGTCGAGACGGACTCCTGGAAGGAGCTGCGCGACGGCTCGGTGCGCATCGAGCAGACCATCTATGTGGAACGCGAGAGCCAGAGGAAGATCGTGCTCGGCAAGGCGGGCTCCACCATCAAGGCCATCTCCACGGAGGCCCGGGCGGAAATCGCCGAGATCACCGAGCAGAAAATCCATCTGTTCCTGTTCGTGAAGGTGCGCGAGAACTGGGCGGACGACCCGGAGCGCTATCGCGAGATGGGCCTGGAATTCCCGAAGGGGGGCTGACGCCACCGTGGAATGGACCGACGAAGGCATCGTCACCGGCGTGCGGCGGCACGGCGAGGGCAGCGCCATCGTCGAGGTGATGACCTATGCGCGGGGGCGGCATCAGGGCCTGGTCCGCGGCGGACAATCCCGTCGGCAGGCCCCCATCCTCCAGCCCGGCAACAAGCTGCTTGTCACGTGGCGGGCGCGGCTGGACGACCATCTCGGCAATTTCACCGTGGAGCCGCTGAAGCTGCGGGCTGAGGCGCTCATGCGCCTGTCCCATGGCGCCTATGGCATGAGCCACATCACCAGCCTGATCCATCTTCTGCCCGAGCGTGATCCCCATCCCGGCCTGTTCGGCATTCTCGACGCCATCCTCGAGGCGTTCGAGGAGCCCACGTCCGCCGCCATCCTGCTGGCGCGGTTCGAGGTGGCGATGCTGGCGGAACTGGGATTCGGGCTGGAACTGGATTCATGCGCCTCGACCGGCCGGCGGGATGACCTGATCTATGTCTCGCCCAAGAGCGGGCGGGCGGTCTCGGCCTCGGCGGGAGCGCCTTTTGCGGAGCGGCTTTTGCCGCTGCCGACCTTCCTTCTGGCCAGTCAGGTGACGCCCACCATGGCGGAGGTCGAACAGGCCTTCGGGCTGACGGGCTATTTCCTCACCCGCCGTATCCTGGAACCGCGCGGGCTGGTCCTTTCGGATGCCCGCGCGGCCTTCATCGCTTCTATGCGACGCTGGGATCAGTAGAAACCGATGCCAACGCGCGGGGGACCGCCGTAACCATACCGCGGGCCGGGAGCGCCATAACCGTAGCGGGGGCCAGGAGCGCCATAACCATAGCCCGGACCGGGACGCGGGCCGTTGCCGTAATAGCCGCGGCCGCGCGGCGGGCCGACCCAGACATTGTTACACCGGGTCACCACCACCGGCCCGCGTCGCACCGGCCCGCACACGCGGCGCCAGGCCACGTCCTGCGCCTGCGTCGAAACTTCCGAGCCCTTCAGCGGGTTGGTAGTGGAAAGGGGCATGGCGCTCGCCTGCGTCGCCAAGGACGCAACGCCAAGCGCAGCCGCACCGCACATAGCAACAACAAGTCGTTTCATATCGCCTACTCCTAGAGAGCCTGCATTGGCGCCGTTCAGCACCTGGCTGTAAGGTGAAACGTCCGAATGTCGCTGTTGTGTTCCATGAAAAATCAAAACATGAATTCGCGGTATGGTTACAGGTGTTGAATTACTGCACGATTGAACGTGCATTCATACTCTTAAACGAATCACTGCATTTTCTTCATTCTTGCGGCAGAGGTGCGGCCGATCCGGGACAAAGCTGTGCAAGATATGCTCGAGCCGCTGCGTCATCCGCACTGCGCCTTGTGCCGCGCGGTGCATCGCGCTACTGCGAACCATGGCCGCACGCACGATTCCGCCCGGCGACGGTGCCATTGAGCCCGTCGAGCTGAAGACCGCGCTCGAAGAGCGCTATCTGGCCTATGCCTTGTCCACCATCACGCAACGGGCGCTCCCCGATGCGCGCGACGGGCTGAAGCCGGTGCATCGCCGCATCCTGCACGCCATGCGGCAGTTGCGGCTCGATCCGGGACAGGGCTTCAAGAAATGCGCCCGCGTGGTGGGCGACGTCATCGGCAAGTTCCACCCCCATGGCGACCAGGCGGTCTATGACGCGCTGGTGCGCCTCGCCCAGGATTTCGCCCAGCGTTATCCGCTGGTGGACGGGCAGGGCAATTTCGGCAATGTGGACGGCGATAACGCCGCCGCCATGCGCTACACCGAGGCGCGCCTGACCGCGACCGCGAGCCTCCTTCTGGACGGCATCGATGAGGACGCGGTGGACTTCCGGCCCACCTATGACGGCTCGGAAGACGAGCCGTCCGTGCTGCCGGCGGCCTTTCCGAACCTGCTGGCCAACGGCTCGCAGGGCATTGCCGTGGGCATGGCGACCTCCATCCCGCCCCACAATGCCGCCGAGCTTCTGGACGCGGCGCTGCACCTGCTCGATCACCCGGCGGCGCCGGCCTCCGATCTCCTCCAGTTCGTGCCCGGCCCGGATTTTCCCACCGGCGGCATCCTGGTCGAGGATCCGGTGGGCATCGCGGAAGCCTATGCCACCGGGCGCGGCTCGTTCCGGGTGCGCGCGCGCTGGCACAAGGAAGAAAGCGGGCGCGGCACCTATCTCGTGGTGATCACCGAAATTCCCTATGGCGTGCCCAAATCGCGCCTCGTGGAGAAGATCGCCGAGCTTCTGACCGACAAGAAGCTGCCGCTGCTCGCCGATGTGCGCGATGAGAGCGCCGAGGACATCCGCCTTGTTCTGGAGCCCCGTGCCCGCACGGTGGACCCCGAAGTGCTCATGGAGAGCCTGTTCAAGCTCACCGAGCTTGAGGCGCGCGTCTCGCTGAACATGAATGTGCTGGTGCGCGGGCAAATCCCCAGAGTGCTGTCGCTGGCCGACGCGCTCCGGGAATGGCTGGCCCATCGCCGCGACGTGCTGCTGCGCCGCTCCCGGTTCCGCCTCGCTGAGATCGCGCGGCGGCTGGAGATCCTGGCCGGATATCTCATCGCCTATCTCAATCTCGATGAGGTGATCCGCATCATCCGCGAGGAGGACGAGCCCAAGGCGACGCTCATCGCGACCTTCAAGCTCACCGACACCCAGGCGGAAGCCATCCTCAACATGCGCCTGCGCTCTTTGCGCCGCCTGGAGGAGATGGAGATCCGCAAGGAGCACGACGCGCTTTCGAAGGAGCAGGACCAGCTCAACAAGCTGGTCGCTTCCGAGCCGGCCCAGTGGCGGACCATCGCCAAGGAGATCCGCGAGACCCGCAAGGCCTACGGCCCCGATACCGAACTGGGCCGCCGCCGCACCAGCTTCGCGCTGGCGCCCGAAATCCATGAGGATGCCTTCACCGAGGCGCTGGTGGAGCGCGAGCCCATCACAGTGGTGGTCTCCGACAAGGGCTGGATCCGGGCGCTGAAGGGCCACGTGCAGGACCTGTCCGGCCTCCAGTTCAAGGGCGACGACACCCTTGCCCATGCCTTCTTTGCCGAGACCACCTCGCGCATCATGGTGTTCGCCTCGAACGGGCGCTTCTACACGCTGGATGCCTCCAAGCTGCCCGGCGGGCGCGGCCATGGGGAGCCCATCCGCCTGATGATCGAGATGGAGCAGGAGGCGGAGATCGTCCGCGTCTTCGCCTATCAGGCCGGCGGCAAGCTCCTGGTCACCACCCGGGAAGGCCGCGGCTTCGTGGTGGGCGAGGACGATTGCCTCGCCAATACCCGCAAGGGCAAGCAGGTGCTCACCGTAGACCCGCCGGAGAAGGCCTACGCGGCCGTGCCCGTTGTGGGCGACACGGTTGCGGTCATCGGCGACAATCGCAAGCTGCTCCTCTTCCCGCTCAACCAGGTGCCGGAAATGGCACGCGGCCGGGGCGTCCGGCTCCAGCGCTACAAGGAGGGCGGCGTATCCGACCTCAAGGTGTTCGCCCGCGCGGACGGCCTTACCTGGGAAGATTCCTCCGGCCGCACCTGGACGGTGAACGAACTGCTCGACTGGCAGGGCGAGCGCGCTACTTCCGGCCGCCTGCCGCCCAAGGGTTTCCCTCGGAACAACAAGTTCGCATAGGGCGGCGGCATGAGCGGGGAGGCGCAGGAGCAGGTCTTCAAGGTCGCTCCGCGCGAAACCGGCCGTGCCGCCATTGCCCGCCTGCTGGGCCGGTTTTCGCTCCAGCGGGAAGTGACCATGGTCCTCCTCGCCTGCGTGGTGGGGACGCTTGCGGGCGCCGGCGCCACCCTCATGAGCATCGCCGCCCATGAGATGCACGAGCTTCTGTTCAACACCGGGCCGGGCGGTTTGCTGAGCATCGTGCCGTCGCTCACCTCGCCCTACATGTACTTCATGCCCGCCGCCGGCGGCCTTCTGCTCGGCCTCTACGCGCTCGTAGTGAAGCGCCTGCGGCCGGGGCAGGTGGTGGACCCCATCGAGGCGAATGCCCTGGAAGGCGGGAAGATGTCGCTCCGGGACAGCGTCATCCTCTCCAGCCAGACGGTGCTGGGCAATAGCTTCGGCGCCTCGGTGGGCATGGAGGCGGGCTATACCCAATGGGGCTCGGGCATCGCCTCCACCATCGGGCAGAAGCTCAACCTCAAGCGCAGCGATCTGCGCATCCTGGTGGGCTGCGGCGCAGCGGGGGGCATCGCGGCGGCGTTCCATGCGCCGCTGGCGGGCGCTTTCTATGCCTTCGAGCTGATCATCGGCGTCTATGCCATCCCGACCGTCGCGCCGATCATGGCGGCGGCGCTGCTGGGCTATCTCTCGGCGCGCGAGCTCGGGGTGGTGGGCACGCCCATCATCATCCCCGAGGTACCGGACATTCTGCCGGCGGACTATCTGCTCTTCATCCTGCTGGGGCTGGTGGGGGCCATGGTCGCCATCGGCATCATGCGGCTCATGACGCTGGTGGAGCAGGGTTTTTCCAAGAGCGGCATCCCGCAGCCGCTGCGGCCCATGGTGGGCGGGCTGGGCGTCGGCGCGCTGGCGGTGATCTCGCCGCAGGTGCTCTCCAGCGGCGAGGCGGCGCTGCACATCCAAGTGGGCGCCGGGGTGACCCTGGCGGTGGCGGGCATCCTGGTGCTGAAGATCCTCGCCGCCGCCTGCTCGCTCGGCTCGGGGTTTCGCGGCGGCCTGTTCTCAGCGGCCCTGTTCATGGGGGCCATGCTCGGCAAGCTGTTCGCGGGCGTGGCGCTACTGGTGGCGCCGTCGCTGAACGTGGACCCGGTGATCTCCTCGGTGGTGGGCATGGCGGCCCTGGCGGTGGGGATCGTCGGCGGCCCCGTCACCATGACCTTCCTCGTGCTGGAGGCCACCAGCAACCTCGCCATTGCAGGGGTGGTGCTCACGGCCGCCATCGTCTGCTCGCTCACCGTGCGCCTGTGCTTCGGCTATTCCTTCTCCACCTGGCGCATGCATCTGCGGGGCGAGAGCATCCGCGGAGCCCATGACGTGGGCATCCTGCGGGAGCTGACCGTGGGGCGGGTGATGCGCCGGGACCCGCCGGTCTTCCCTGCCGACGGCCCCATCGGCGACCTGCACGCCAAATTCACCAATGTGGCCAACCGCGTGGTGGCGCTGGAAGACGGGGCAGGGCGCTATGCCGGCCTGATCCGCCTCATCACCACCTACGGCGCCAGCAACGACACACCGGCCGAGGCGCTCGCCCTGTGCCGCGACAGGGTGCTGGCGGCGGACATGAACGTGCAGGATGCGATCCATCTGTTCGAGGGGGCCGGAACGCCGGTGCTCGCGGTGGTGGATACGGCTTCCGGCAAGGTGATAGGGCTGCTGGACGAGGCGGACGCCCTCCATACCTATGCGGATGCCCTGGAGGACCAGCGGCGGGGGCTCGCAGGCGAGGACCCGGTACGGTAGTGGCGTCAGGGCCGCTCCGTCATCGCCGCCACGCCGGCCATGACGCAGGCAAGGCCGATCCATGCCGTCCAGGGCAAGGCTTCCCCGAGCACGAGCGCTCCGATGGCGACGCCGATGGGCACGCGCAGGTAGGCCTGGGCCGTGGTGCCGATGGAGCCGAGCGTCCGCACCAGCCGGAAATAGATGACGAACGCCAAGGCGGTCGAGAACACCGACAACGCCATCAGGGCAAGGATCGAATCCTGCGATGGCCGGAGCGTCCACGGCCGGTCGAGGAGGAGGCTCAACGGCACGAGGATCGCCGCGCCGCAGAGGAGCGAGCCGGCGGCGGGCAGGATCGGGTCCAGCCCCCTGAAATTCTTTCCGAAGATCGCCGCCCCCGCATAGCAAACGCTGGCAGCGACAATGGCGAGCTGCGCCCACACGGAGTGCCCGAGCCCCCCGAGCGCCTGCACCCCGACGATGAGGCACGTGCCCGCCAGCCCCACGGCGACGCCCAGAAGCTTGCGCCCGCTCACGGGCTCGTGGCGGGTGACGAGAGCGGTGATGAGGAAGGCGAAAAGGGGCGTTGTGGAATTGAGGATGGTGGCGAGCCCCGCTGATATCGTCTGCTCCGCCCAGGCGATGAGGGTGAAGGGGACGACGCTGTTGAGGCCGGCCTGGAACAGGAAGCGCCCCCACATGGCCCGGTCCCGTGGCAGCCGCAGCCCGCGCCAATGGAGCAGGGCAAGGAGAAGGGAGCCGGCGATGATCGTCCGTGCGGCGATCAGCGTGACCGGCGGGATGGTCTCGACCCCCACGCGGATGAAGGTGTAGGACGCCCCCCAGAGGATCGAGAGCGCGAGAAGCAGAGCCAGCTCTGGCGCGAGGCTGGCGGGACGCTCTGTCATGTTTGGTCCTGATGGTCGGTGGGTGGAGGCCTCCTCATAGCAAAGGCACCGCCGCGATGTTTCGGCCGGTGCCGAAGCATGGGCGCGAACTTCGGGGCGCGAGGCCGCTATCCTGGCCCCATGGCGAATACGGTCTCGGGAAACACCATTGCTGAGGTCGCGGCGCTCATGGGCGATCCCGCGCGGGCCAATATCCTGTCCGCGCTCATGGGCGGGCAGGCGCTGACAGCGGGCGAGCTGGCATATCATGCCGGCGTCACCGCACAGACCACCAGCGGGCACCTTGCGAAGTTACTGGACGCTCGTCTCATCGCGTTGGAGAGGCAGGGGCGCCACCGATACTACCATCTCGCGACGTTCGAGGTGGCCGAGGCCCTGCAGGCTCTCATGGCGGTGGCGGCTGCGGGGCCGGCGCGGCACCATCCCGTGGGCCCGCGCGACGCAGCGCTGCGCATTGCCCGCACCTGTTACGACCATCTGGCCGGCCGCCTCGCTTTGGCGCTGGCGGATCGCTTGTGCGAACAGGGCTACATCGTGCTGGCGGACGGCGCGGGTCTCGTGACCGAGGACGGGCGGCGTTTCCTGGCGGATTTCGGCATTAGCCTCGATGATGCGCCGGGGAGGCGCCCTTTGTGCCGCACGTGCCTCGACTGGAGCGAGCGGCGCCCGCATCTGGCAGGCCGTCTCGGCGCGGCCCTGCTGACGCGGCTATTGGAACTGGGATGGCTGGTGCGGACCCCGGACAGCCGGGCGCTCCGCATCACGCCTGCCGGTCATCGCGGCCTTGCCGCAACGTTCGATCTACCGCCCCATTGGGACGAGCCCGTTACGCCGGATGCACCACGCTTCCAAGAAGTGCGCTCAGCCCCGTCCACATGATCTGCATGCCGATGCAGAGCAGGATGAAGGCGAACAGGCGCACCAGGATGTTGGTGCCGTGCGGACCGAGCACCCGCTCCATGTCCCCGGCATAGCGATAGGCTACATAGATGCTTGCCGCCACGGCGATAAGGCCGCACAGGGCGGCGATAATGACCAACGCCATCTCCGCAGGTGTGCCGCCGTGGAGATCGGCCTGCGCCCCCAGGGCGACGGCCGTCGCGATCGAACCGGGACCCGTGGTGAGAGGCATGGTGATTGGGTAGAAGGTTTGATCTTCCACCTGGGCGGCATCGACAGTGTGCGAGGCATCGCGCTCGGGCGTGGGGTTTCCCTGATGGAGGAGCTGCCAGCCCACGAACGTCACCACCAGCCCGCCGGCGACCCGGAGCACTGGCAGGCTGATGCCGAAGAAGCTCAGGATGTGCGAGCCGAGCGCCATCGAGACCACCAGCAGGACGAACCCGTAAAGGGCCACCCTGCGCGCCATGCGGGCCTGCGTCTCCGCAGGGACATACCGCGTCATCTGGTAGAAGATCGGCGCGCCGCCGAGCGGGTTCACCACGGGGAACAGCGCTGCGAACACCGCGAGAAAGATATTGAACGCTTGGGTCATTCGGCCGCCGGTTTCTCCGAAACCGGCTTTTCCTGGCCGGGTGCATCGATCCGTTCCCAGCCGTGGGGCGAGAGCCGCTCCTGGGGCAGGAAGCGCCGCTTATAATCCATCTTCCGCGACCCTTGCACCCAATAGCCGAGATAGACGTAAGGGAGGCCCATCTGCTTAGCGCGGGCGATGTGGTCGAGGATCAGGAAGGTGCCGAGCGAGCGCTGGGGGATGTTGGGATTGTAGAAGGAATAGACCATGGACAGGCCGTCCGCGAGCACGTCCGTGAGGGCGACGGCGAACAGGTCGCCGGTGCCCTTGCCGTTGATGCGCGTGTCCGGCCCACGCTTGCGGTATTCCACGAGGCGGGTCTCGACGTGGGTGTCCTCCACCATCATGGCATAGTCGAGCACGCTCATGTCCGCCATGCCGCCCGAGCCGTGGCGGGCGGTGACGTAGGAGCGGAACAGTCCATATTGCTCGGACGTCGGTGCCGGCTGGCGCATGGTGCCCACGAGGTCGGCATTCTCCGACAGGACCCGGCGGAAGCCGCGGGTCTCCTCGAAATCCGCCGCGCAGATGCGCACGGAAACGCAGGCGCGGCAGCCCTCGCAGGCCGGGCGGTAGGCGATGGACTGGCTGCGGCGGAAGCCGCCCTGGGTCAGGACGTCGTTGAGGGAGGTCGCCCGCTCGCCCACCAAATGAGTGAACACCTTCCGCTCCTCGCGGCCGGGCAGATACGGGCACGGCGAGGGGGCCGTCAGATAGAATTGCGGCGTGTCGCGCGGATGCTCGGTCACGGCACTTGAACCCCGGCGCCTCTCACTGGGGGCGTCCCTCCAGCATCGCTCCCGCTGACGAGTCGGTCAAAGGTTTCCGTGGCGCCCTCGCTTAAAAAGCGGAACGCCGCAGGGAGGCGACGCGCGCCTCGTTGTTGACGAGCACCGTTCCCACGAGGAAATCGTGCAGCAGCCGGCGCCGGCCGTTGAACAGGGCGACCAGCAGCACGAAGGGTGTGAAGACGCTCATGGAGACCCAGAACGCCACCGCATGCACGGCGCCGAGCAACGAATAGCACGGTGCGCCGTACCAGGTGCGCATCTCAAGATCCATGGCGCGCATGCCCAGCGTCGCCGACGCCGGCGAGCCGAGGGTGACCGCATTGTACCAGATGGCCCAGATCACGAAGGCCGGGCCGAGAACCGGGAACAGCATCCAGCCGAGGCTCAGCGTGACGATGCCGAACACGAAGATGAACAGCGCCAGCAGCACGATGGGCGCGATGATGATCACCGCATCGATGCAGAAAGCCACGAGCCGGCGCGACAGCACGCCCTCGAAATATTCCGGCTGGGTTACCGGATCATAGGCATGGGGCCGGTCCTGCGTGGACTGCCCGATGCGGCCGTTCTCCGGCGACGAGTAGCTCATCTGAAGTCATCTCCTCGCACGTAAAGTGGTGTGCGAGTGCGGCGCGCGCAAGGCAGAAAAGGGCCTACCACTCCGCCCCGCCGGCCCCCAGCCGCTGCACCGGGAGCCCTTCCGCCTCAAGGGCCGCCTCGATGGCCTGGGCATGGGCCTGGTCGCGGGTCTCGACGGTGAGATCGAGCCGGGTGCCCTTGGCGGGAACGTCGAGGAAGGTGCGGCGGTGGTGCACCTCCAGAATGTTGGCGCCGAGCTTGCCGAGAAGGGTCGAGATGCGCCCCAGCATGCCGGGCCGGTCGAGGATGGTCAGGCGGAAGGAGACGATGCGGTGGTCGCGCTCCAGCTCGCGCACCATAATGCCGGCGAGCACCCGCGGGTCGATATTGCCGCCGCACAGGACGAGGCCCACCTTCTTGCCGCGGAAGCGCTCCGGCTCGGTGAGCAGCGCGGCGAGCCCCGCCGCGCCCGCGCCTTCCGCCACGGTCTTCTGGAGCGTGAGGAAGGCGTTCACCGCCCGTTCCAGGGCGCTCTCCTCCACCAGCACGATCTGCGGCACCAGCCGGGCGATAATCTCGGCCGTGATGCGCCCCACGTTCCGCACGGCGATGCCTTCGGCCAGGGTCGGCCCGCCCGACGGGCGCTCCGTGCCGTCCAGCATGCTGCGCATGGCCGGGTAGAGCGCCGCCTCGACGCCCACCACCTCGGTGCGGGGCGCGCGGCCCTTCACCGCCACGGCGATGCCGGAGATGAGCCCGCCGCCGCCCACGGGAACAACGATGGAATCGAAATCCGTGCCGTCCTCGATCATTTCCAGGCCGATGCTGCCCTGGCCCGCGATCACGTCCACATCGTCATAGGGATGGACGAAGACCCGCTTCTCCTCCTCGGCGATGCGCCGCGCCTCCAGCTCCGCATCCGCGACGGTGTCGCCGTGGAGCACGACCCGGGCGCCGAACGCCTCGGTGGCCAGCACCTTCACCTGGGGCGTCGTCTCCGGCATGACGATGGTGGTGGAGATGCCGAGCCGCGTGCCGTGATAGGCCACCGCCTGCGCGTGGTTGCCCGCCGACATGGCGATGACGCCGCGCCGGGCCTCTTCAGCCGAGAGGCGCGCGAGCTTTGCCACCGCGCCGCGCTCCTTGAAGGAGGCGGTGAGCTGGAAATTCTCGAACTTCACCCACACTTCGGCGCCGGTGAGCGCGGAGAGGCGCGGCGCCTTGAGCGTGGGCGTGCGCAGCACCGCCGCTTCGACGATGGGGCGGGCGGCTTCGATATCGGCGAGGGTGACGGGGAGGGGGCGCTCCGCCTTGTTCACCTGCGGGCCTTGAGCAATTCGGCCACGCGCGGGGCGAAGTATGTGAGGATGCCGTCGGCCCCGGCGCGCTTGAAGGCCATGAGGCTCTCCAGCATGATCCGCTCGCCGTCCACCCAGCCGTTGCGGGCCGCGCCTTCGAGCATCGCGTACTCGCCGGACACCTGGTAGGCGTAAGTGGGAAGGCCGAACGCCTCCTTCACCCGGAACACGATGTCGAGATAGGGCAAGCCGGGCTTCACCATGAGCATGTCCGCGCCTTCCTCCACGTCGAGGGCGGCTTCCCGCAGCGCTTCCAGGCCGTTGGCGGGGTCCATCTGGTAGGTGCGCTTGTCGCCGGACAGCGTCTTCGCCGTGCCGATGGCGTCGCGGAACGGGCCGTAGAAGGCGGAGGCGTATTTCGCAGCATAGGACATGATCTGCACGTCCTCGAAGCCGGCGGCATCCAGCCCCTCGCGGATGGCGCCCACCCGGCCGTCCATCATGTCGGAGGGGGCGATCACATCCGCGCCCGCTTCGGCCTGGACGATGGCCTGCCGCACCAGGACGGCCACGGTCTCGTCATTGAGGATGCGGCCGTCTTCCAGCAGTCCGTCATGGCCGTGGCTGGTATAGGGGTCGAGCGCCACGTCGGTGATGAGGCCGAGTTCGGGCACTTCCTTCTTCACTGCGCGCAGGGTGCGGCAGACGAGGTTCGCATGGTTCAGCGCCTCGCTGCCCTCGGGATCGCGCAGGCCAGGCTCGGTATAGGGAAACAGCGCCAGCGCCGGTATGCCGAGCCGCGCAGCTTCCGCCGCCGCCTTCACCGCCTCGTCCACGGTCAGCCGCTCGACACCGGGCATGGAAGGGATGGCTTCGCGCCGCGCCTCGCCTTCCATGACGAAGATCGGCCAGATCAGGTCATCGACGGTCAGCGTGTTCTCCCGCACCAGCCGCCGCGACCAGTCGCTCTTGCGGTTGCGCCGCATGCGGGTGGTGAGGCCGAGGCTGTGTTCCGTCGGCACGGTTTCGGTCTCGAGGTTCGAGCGGAAACGGGCGTGGCTGACGGGCATGGTACGGCTCGCGATTTTGAAACGCAGGGATTACCGCAACTTATAACGCCTTGAGAGTATCGGCGCGAGCGGTCCCGGGGGTGGGCGGTGTCGCAGATGGTGGGCGCGAGGGCAATCGCGAGGATGCTGAGCTGCCCAGCGCGGTACACGCGCTCAATGGCACCCCAGTCCGTCCAGAACTTGTTGGGCAGTCAACTTCTAGACGGGCACCCGCTCCTCATTGACGGGTTTGCGGTTCGTAGTAAGGAACGAACCTGGGCTCCAATTCCTTCCAGGATTCATAATTGTCGGGATTGAACATTGTGTAGGGCTGACAATTTTTCAGCGCCATGATTGCGCTCGCAACAAGACTTTGGAACAGGGTTTCTTTTGTTGGGTCCTTCGCTCCGGAAGTTACTATTGGCTGGTCTGATAGCGTGCCGTCACGGTTTAATTTTACAAGAATGTAAACATAGATTTCTTTGCTTTTAGTTATTGGGCCACGCCAGCATTTCGATACTTTTTGACCAAACGCTTCCATTTCTGCCTGAGAGATGGCGAGGGCAGCTGTCGAGTTCGGCGGGCTGACAGCCTCAGCGCCGTCATTCTTTGTTTGGCCGAATGATTGCTCGGTGAGAGCTGAGGCCAACATCACTCCGATCAAGCATCCGGCCGTAAGGTGCCGCATAATCCCGAGCCCCGCCACCGATTGGCTGACGATGTAGTACGTTTGTACCTCAATTTTGAGACCGGGCCACGCCGCATCGCTAAAAAGCGAAGTGCACGTCATCTGCCGGCCAGCGTCTCATCGGGCGCACAAATCACCTGAATCTAAGCAGCGCCATATTCGCGGTAGCATAGGGCCGCTAGACTGCCCAGCGACGCAACATCCTTGGGACTGCCATGCGACGTGGAGCAGTTGTCGTTCTGCTGCTGGGGCTGCTTTCCGGGCAGGCCGGAGCGGTGGTGGTGCTGGACAGCACCTGGAAGGCCGAGGGCGGTGGAGCGGGGCACGAGGCCGCTGGCTTCAGCGCGCATATCCGGCTGGCGCACAAGCCGCAGTTCCGGGCGCTGATGGCCATGTCGGAGAGCCGCGGCAAGGCCGTCTGGGGCGTGGGCTCAGCGACCTGGATCGGCAACGATGCCGACCATGGCTACGTGCTGACCGCCGCCCACGTCTTCACCGGGAGCCCAAAGGACGTGAGAGGCTACATCTACCGGGCCGACGACGGCACCATCTACCGCGCGGCCTCGATCACGACGCCGCCCGGCTGGAACAGCGATCTGGAGGCACGGACCGGATACGACTTCGCGATCGTTCAGCTCACCCGGCCGGTCACCGGCATCGGTCCGGCGCCCGCGCTCTATGCCGGCCGGCTGGAGGCCGGCAAGGTCCTGACATTCATGGGCTATGGCGAGCGCGGCATCGGCTCGGTCGGCCAGCACGAGCGCTTCTACGAGGGATCGGACAAGGCGGCCGCTCAAGGGCTGATCGAGGAGGTGGTGCCGCTGCGCCACCCTATGCCGAAGTCCGGCGACGCCGGCGGCTATCTCGGCATCTTCCTGCCCAAGGAGGACGGCAGCGTGGCCGGACCCTACAAGGGACCGCGCAAGCCCGTGTCGCGTCTGGCCGGCCTCCTGGGCTCAGGCGACAGCGGCGGCTCGGCCTGGGTGGAAATCGGAGGCATCTGGGCGATCGCCGGCATCAACAGCAGCGGCAGCGGCGGGGATGCGACCGGCTATGGCAACCAGGCTTGGTTCGCCCGCGTTTCGGATCAACAGGATTGGATCAAGGCCCAGGCGCCGATGGCGCGCTGGGTGGGCGACACGGCGTCGGCCTCCGCACCGGCCTGCACGCTTGGGGTTGCTGTCAGCGTGCTGTGGGAGGGAGACTGGTATCCCGCCCATGTGCGCGGCCCGATGGCGCGGGGCCTGTGCCCCATCCGCTATGACGATTTCGATTCCGAATGGGACGAGGCCGTCGGCCCCGACAGGATGCGGCAGCCTCGCTAGGCGATGGCATAGAAGCAAAGGATGGGAGCCGGCTTCTGCTGGAAAGACAGGATTTCCAATGCCCTTCCTGCGAAGCTTGGGAACCGCGTTCGCTGAAGGTACGTTCACTACCTTAGTAGGCTAAATATCGAGCGGCGAGCCATGACTGGAAGCTTGGACGGCGGGGAGTGGAATAAACTGAGTATCCACGAGAAGCTTGACCAGATCCGCATTCGGCTGGACCAGCTCACACATGCCCAGAACGGCGTGCGCATGACCCTTCGGGAGACCAATGAGCGCATGGAGGCCCTGCGCGGCGCCGTCGCCGAGATGAGTGGGCGCCGATAACCCCGCCACGCTGAAAGGGCCGATGCGCGTCACCCCGCTGGCGCCCGCATGCCGACGTACCACCTCACATCCACTGAAAGGTGGAATTGCCATTCGAACGAGACAGACCTCCTCATGGCGAGATGAGGCCTTCAATTCTGCGACTTCTCGCTTGGTGCCTGATTGCGGCGATCTTCCTGGCAACAGATGGGCCCATTGCCCTTCGCCCGATCTCCGGCGTTTCTCCGGACCTGGAGCGGCTTTCCGCCTTCGCCGCGGCGGGCCTGCTCTTCACCCTCGCTTATCCGCGCCGCCTCCATTTCATCCTGCCAGGTCTTCTGATCGCGGCTGGATGTTTCGAAATCCTGCAGGTGGTGGTCGCGAGCCGGCATGCCGCTCTGTCTGACGTTGCCATTAAAGCAACAGGCGTTGGTGTCGGGGTTTTGCTCGGATTGGGCGCCAGCCAGTGCCGCCGGTTGGCTCGGCAATCGCGCGACGACACCTGATTTGCGGGTGGTGCACCTTCCGGCAGGGCGCTTCCATCCGGGCCAATGGACCCATGACGCGGCGGCGCTGGATGGCCCGGCGCCCGTTGACGGTCGGGGGCCGCGCGTCTAACCCTCGCCCGGTCCGCATCACGTCAGCCCGAGGAGCCCCAGTGACCAACGAGCCCGAGGTCCTGTTCGAGCGCCGGGGCGAAGCGGGGGTCATCACCCTCAACCGGCCGAAGGCGCTCAATGCCCTGACGCACCATATGGTGCGGCTCATCCACCCCCAGATGCTGGAATGGGCGGCGGACCCCGCCATCACCCGTGTGGTGCTGAAAGCGGCCGCCGAGCGTGCCTTCTGCGCGGGCGGCGACATCCGACACATCTACGATCTCGGCCGGGCTGGCCGCTATGACGAGGCGCTGGCCTTCTGGCGCGAGGAATATCTCCTCAATCATTATATCGGCATCTATCCCAAGCCTTACGTCTCCCTCATCGACGGCATCTGCATGGGCGGCGGCTTCGGACTTTCCGCCCACGGCGCCTACCGCGTGGCGGGTGACCGCTACCTCTTCGCCATGCCGGAAGTGAATATCGGCCTGTTCCCGGATGTGGGCGGCACGTATGTGCTGCCGCGTCTGAAGGCGGCGCGGGGCGTCTATCTCGCCTTGACCGGAGCGCGCATCAAGGCGGCCGACGCGAAGGCGGTGGGCCTTGCGACCCATGTGGTGCCTTCCGCGCGCTTTGCGGAGCTGGAAGACGCGCTCTGCCAGGGCGGTGACGTGGCATCCACCCTTTCCGCGCACGCCGCCGCGCCGGAACCCGCGCCGCTGGACGCCCATGGCGACCTCATCGCCGACGCCTTCGGGCGCGCGGATCTTGGTGCCATCCTGGCGCGGCTCGATGTGCTGGCAGCGGCTGAGGACGAGGCAGGCGCTTTCGCGCGAAAGGCCGCCGACGCCATGCGCGCGGCCTGCCCCACCAGCCTCGCCATCACCATGGAGCAGATGCGGCGGGGGCCTTCTCTCGACCTTGCCGGCTGTCTTGCCCTGGAATTCCGGGTGGTGAACCGCGTGGCACGGGGGCACGATTTCTACGAAGGCGTGCGCGCCATCCTCGTGGACAAGGACAATACGCCCCGCTGGGAGCCCGCACGGCTTCAGGACGTGGACCCCGCCATGATCGCCGCGCATTTCGCGCCCATCCCCCATGAACTGCCGCTGGGGGCGGAGATGGTCCAGGCGCCGGCATGAGCCACTACGATCCCATCGACGCCAGCGCCAAGGCGCACATGGAGCGGCTGACGCCGTGGCGTCGCCGGCTGGTGCTGTTCCTGCGCGCGGTGGCGCTCTTCCTGCTGCTGGAGGCGGTCTATCACTGGGCCATTATCTGCGGCGTGGGGGAGGGGCAGTTCGGCGGGTTCGAGGATCTGCCCACCGTGGTCCAGGTGGGGATCATCTGGGCCGCCATCATCAATCCCATCGCCGGCGTCGGCCTCTGGCTCGGGGCAGGGTGGGGCGTGGTGCTCTGGCTGCTGGCCACCCTCAGCCAGGTGGCACTCGGCTTCTGGGCGCCGGAGGGCATGTCCCGCCTGCTGGTGCTCTCCTTGTTCGAGGTGGCCCTGGTGGTCGCCTATGCGGTCCTCTCCATCCGCGCGGCGCGGGAGAGCGACGAGGAATAGTCAGCACGGAAGGGAGCGGCGTTCGGCCATGGGCATCGATCAATGGACCCGCGTGGACGATTACATCGCCGACACCCTGCTCGGCCGCGATCCCATTCTCGATCAGGTGCTCGCCGCGAGCGCCGATGCTGGTCTGCCGGCCATCAACGTTTCCCCCGCCCAGGGGCAGATGCTGGCGCTGTTCGCGCGCATGGTTGGGGCCAAGCGCATCCTGGAGATTGGCACGCTCGGCGGCTACAGCACCATCTGGATGGCGCGGGCGCTAGGGGAGGGCGGCCGGCTCGTCACCCTGGAGGCGGACCCTGCTTATGCCGAGGTGGCACGGGCAAACTTCGTCCGCGCCGGGCTCGACGGCCGCATCGAGGTGCGCGTGGGGCTGGCGCGCGACACCTTGCCCGGAGTGGAGGCCGGCGGGATCGGCCCGTTCGACATGATCTTCATCGACGCCGACAAGCCTAGCAATCCGGACTATCTCGCTTGGTCGCTGCGCCTCTCGCGGCCCGGCACGCTCATCGTATGGGACAATGTCATCCGCGATGGGGCGGTGGCGGATGCGGTGAGCGATGATGCCCGCGTCCAGGGCGTGCGGCGCGCCTTCGAGCTGGCGGCGGCCGATCCGCGCCTCACCAGCACCGCGGTCCAGACCGTGGGCTGCAAGGGCTACGATGGCTTCGCCTTGACCCTGGTCGGCGCCTAAGCCGGGACTGCGTATCCGGCCACCTCCCGGAACCCGCGCGCCATCTTGGCGGTTTCAGCACGGGGACAGAAGGAGGCCGAGATGCCACGCATTCTCCCGCGCGCCGCTGTGCTTGCGACGCTGGTTTTCCCGTTGCCGCTCTTTGCGCCGGTCGCCCCCTTCGCGCTGTGGCCGAGCCCTGCCAACGCCCAGCTCGCCGGCACCCTATCGGGCCCGAAATTCGTCGAGGCGGCGGGCTTGTCCGGCCTGTTCGAGATGGAAGCGAGCACGCTCGCTCTGAAGAAAAGCCAGAATCCGCAAGTGCGCGCCTTCGCCGAGCGCATGATCCACGATCATGAGATCATCATGAAGGACCTCAAGGCGGCGACCGAAAGCGCGGATGGGCAGATCACGATCCCCGGTACCCTGGACGCCAAGCACGAAACCACGATCGAGCGGCTAAACGCGGCCACCGGCGCGGATTTCGACACACTCTATGTGCAGGTCCAGACCCGGGAGCATGACGCCGCCGTGGGCATCTTCGCCGCTTTCGAGAAGGATGGCGACCAGACCACACTGAAGGCATTCGCCGCCAAGACGCTGCCCATGCTGAAGCAGCATCTCGACGCCATCAAGCAGCTTCAGATAAAGACTTGAAGGCCAGGACGCTCAGCTGCTGGTGGCGCTGATGCTGGACAAGAGCGCCTTCGCCACTTCCTTGGTGACGCGCTTCTTGTACTTGGAATGCACGAGCTGCCCGTTGTGGTAGATATCGTGCTCCACATAAACCATGGTGCCATCCCAGCGCAGGATGTTGTCGCTTTCACTGGTCTCGATGACGCCGAGCCCTTCGATGAACTGCCCTTCCAGCGGGTGCTTCAGCATTCGTATCCTCCGGGAGGGGTTCAGCGCCGCCTCTTCGCTCGCCGCCGCCTCGCTGCGAAGCGGGCGGTTTTTCTCCGTCAGGATAGCCCAAGGCGTCGCGGGGACAAGGCGGTTTCGGCCCCGCCCTCAGTCGTCGTTCGAGGCGTTGAGCTGATCTGCGCGCAGACCCTGCGCGGTCGGGCGAAGGCGGACGCCGGGAGCTCCGCCGTCGATGAACTCGATCCCCGCCGCCTCCAGCGCCGCCCGCAGCGCCGTGGTCGCGGCACCGTCCACGCCCGCCTCCGCCTTGGCCACGTCTTCTACCGCAACCCTTGCCGCCGCAGCCACTTGGCCCGGCGACAGGCCCAGTAGTGCACGCGCGGCGGCGATTTGCCGGCCCGACGGGGGACTTATGGTCATGAGCTTCATCTCCCACGGATATTTCGTGAAAGCCTGACATGCGGCCGCAGGCCGGTAAAGGCCGCGGCATATTGGGGTTCGCCCTCGGCCCGTTTTGCTGTAGCACCGCTCCCGACGGTGCCAAGGGGCGGCACGGAGCGAGGGCCATGCAAGTGAGGCGACCCGCCGTTTTTCTGGACCGGGACGGTGTCCTCAACATCGACCGCGGTTATATCGGGAAGGTCGAGCAGTTCGAGTGGATCGACGGCGCGCGCGCGGCAGTGCGGCGCATCAACGAGGCGGGCTATTACGCCTTCGTGGTCACCAACCAGTCAGGCATCGCCCGGGGGCTCTACACCGAGGCGGACTATCGCACGGTGAAGGCTCACATGGAGCGGGGCCTTGCTGAAGCTGGCGCCCATATCGACGACGAGCGCTTCTGTCCCTATCACCCGGAAGGAACGGTGGAAGCCTATCGGCGCGTCTCCGACTGGCGTAAGCCCGGTCCCGGAATGTTGTTTGATTTGATGTGCCATTGGCCCGTGGACAAGACGGCGAGCTTCATGGTGGGCGACAAGCAGAGCGACATGGAGGCGGCGGAGGCGGCCGGGATCGCGGGGTATCGTTTTGAGGGCGGTGATCTCGACGGCTTCCTCGCCCCCCTGCTCCGCGCTGTGGAGGTGCGTCATGAGCGTTGAAGATGAGTTCGAGGCGGCGCGCGCGGAGCTGTTGCGCTGGCTGTTCGAGGATGCACTGCCGCTCTGGTCTACGGTGGGCGTGGATTTCGAGGCGGGCGGCTTTTTCGAGAAGCTTTCCCCCGAAGGCGTGCCCATCGATGAGCCCCGGCGGGCCCGCGTGGTGGCCCGCCAGATCTACAGCTTCGCCACCGCGGAACGGCTCGGTTGGAAGGGCCCCGCGCGCGACATCGTCCGGCATGGCATCAATGCCCTATTCAAGCATCATCTCGGCCCGACGGGGTTGGTGATTCCGAGCGTGGACCGGGCTGGCCGCGTGGTGCGGTCGGAATTCGACCTCTATGACCATGCCTTCGTGCTGTTTGGCCTTGCGGCTGCCGCGAAGATCGGCGAACGGCCGGACGAGATGGCGGCGCGGGCGCGCCTTCTGCTTCAGGACATGCGGGCCGGCTTCGCGCATCCCCTCGGCGGTTTCGAGGAGGCGCGCCCGCGCACGCTGCCGCTGAAAGCTAATCCTCACATGCATCTGCTTGAAGCGGCGCTGGCCTGGGAGGAGCTTGAGCCGGACGGCGTCTGGAGCGCCCTGGCGGACGAGATGGTGGACCTGTGCCTCACGCACTTCATCAATCCCGAGACGGGTGCGGTGCACGAATATTTCGACGGCGATTGGCAGCGGCTAACGGATTATGAGGGCAGTGTGGTGGAGCCGGGGCATCAGTTTGAGTGGGCGTGGCTGCTGATGCGATGGGGCCTTGGCAGGAGTGATCGCGGTGCGCTTGTCACCGCGAATCGTCTTACCAGTCTCGCGGAAGCTAGAGGTGTGCAGCACGGTATGGCTCTTAATGTGCTCTCCTCAGATTTAACGGTGCGAGATTCGCGAAAGCGTTTATGGTCTCAAACCGAACGTATGAAGGCAATTAGTCTGCGTGTGCAATCATCAGAGTCTTTAGAAGTCAAACTCAGGGGAATTAAATACGGTGCTTTGAGTGCGCTCGCACTCTTTATTGAACATCCAGTGAGGGGGTGTTGGTGGGAGTACGTCGATATTGACTGCGTCCCGGTTGTTGAGCCAGCGAGGACGAGCAGCCTTTATCATATAGTCGGTGCAATCCTCTGCGCAGAAGAGGCACAAGAAGAGATCGTCGGGAGGCGCCGCAGGCTAAGTTGACGATCTGGTGCCGCAAGGCTGGCCGGTTGCCAAGGCGATCCGGACGATCGGATGACGGCGTTGACCTATTATCGGTGGTGCGACGAGTTCAGCGGTCTGAAGAATGATCGGGTCAAGTGACTGGTGATCTGAACAGCCCCACGTTCGTTGGAGACTGCTTAGTTTAAGCCACGCTACTCATTTCTGCTCGTCGAGCACGGCGTGGAGCGCGCCTTGGCTTTGGCTGGCGGGATGTTGGCGGTTGGCGTCAGCAGCTAGCGGTTATCATGCCGATCTACCCCGAGGCAGTGTAGCGAGCTTGACAGCTTCGAAGGATCGCTAAGGCCCACGCCGATGAATGACTTTAGCCTTGTGGAGGCCGTTGTTGTCGCTGCCGCCCCCGCCGCTGATCGGGGGCTCGACGCCCGCGTCGAGCGTAGCTCAGTGTAGCATATGCTGGCGTATTGGGATCTGCGGTTCCAATGGTGCGCGAGACCGGTTCCGCGAATCGCGCCGTCGTCTGTACAGAGCCTGCGTGAGGGCGTCGAGCACGAAGCTCGCCTATACCCGTCCGGGAGAGGCGCCAGTCGACGACCGCCGCCCTCAGGCTCAGCCGCGCTCCCCACGGGACATGATTTGGGTCAATCCGTGTTGTGTTGTCATTGACTTCAAGGAGGCTCTCAACTAGTCGTCAGCCATCGTAGCCGTAAAAGCTCTGCGGACCCAAGCGCTGTTATTGTGGTTGGTTGGTCGTGCGTTCGGTGGGGAGGATGATTTGAATATTCTTGACGAGCTGCAGGCCAATTCCACGCACGTGTCACAGTTGACCATCCACGGTTTTTCCATGGTGCGCAACGACGCTGACGTCATGGAGGTTTTTGTTCGCCAAGCCGCGCATCTTTTCGATCATTTCACCTTCGTTGATGTGTCTAGTACGGACGGTACGCAGGAGATACTGGCGAAGGCCAAAGAAGAGCACAAAAACATCACTGTGCTCAATTGCGCAGTCAAGGAGAAGTACCAGGCTGCGATGATGAACGCGTTGGCCCGAAACGCATTGCGGGCAGGCGTGGACTGGATGTTCTTCCTTGATGCAGATGAGTTTCTTCCGGTCGAGAGTCGGCAGGAGCTCGACGCCTATCTAAGCGGCTTTGGCGGTGAAATTCTCTCGATGCCGTGGATTAACCTCGTTCCGTCGTCATACTCGGATTTCCAGTCTTTCGATCTAGGCCAGGATTTCCGCTGGAACGGCCGTGTGTCTACTTTCTGCAAGATCGCGGTGTCCAGCCTTTACTTCCACAACAATCCCGACGCTGTCATCGCCGAAGGCAATCACACCATTAGTCCATACCGTGATGCGCAACCGGCGGCGGCGATCCTCGGCATGCCTCTGTTGCACGTGCCGCTGCGGTCACGCGAGCGGTTGAAGTATAAGATGACGAATGGCCTGCGCTTCCTGCGCACCAAGCACAACACGGGTGTCGGCGAAGGCAGCCACGTCGTCAGCATCCTCAGTCTGATCGAGAACTTGGATGCCTCGGCGGGTTATCTCAACGCGATCGCTGCCGACTACGGACAGAGCAATGCCAGCATCGAAGCCGTCGATCCGGTGGCACTAGCCTGGCCGACGAAAATTCTCCCCGCTTATCTGCGGATCAAGTCGGCTGTTTGCGGCCAGGAAGCTCGTACCAGTGGCGTGACACTGGCCGCGGACGCGCAAGTCAAGTGGCGGAATCCCGGCTTTGTCAGGAATGCCCCGGTAGGGGTTGCCGTCGAGGGCGACGAATTGCGCATCGTCGCTCAGCCGATTTCCGGCCGCATGCAGCCGCGTTACGAACCCTTCAAGTCGCTGCCGCCCGTTAACAACGGGATCGTCCCGCAACTCGGATCCAATTCCATCCCGCAGTTGTTGTCGAATACGCTCGCGACCACGCTGCTGCCGGTCAATTTCGCGGCCTTTTCCGCGTGGTCGCGGCTGATCCCGATCCTGTTCGCGCTGTTCGCCATCGCCCGCCCGAGGCGCTTCGTCGAGCTCGGCGTTCACAATGGCATGAGTTTCTTCGCGGGATGCCAGGTCGCCAAGCATCTTCAGACGGGGACCGATTGTATCGCAGTCGACTCCTGGGTCGGCGACCCCCATGCATCCTTCCACGACTCCAGCGTTTTTGACGAGTTTAAGAGGAACTTGGTGCGTGATTATCCAGACGCGCATTTCATTCAGGGTATGTTCTCGCATGCGCGGGACTGTTTTGAAGATGAATCTATCGATTTGCTCCATATCGACGGCTATCACACTTACGAAGCCGTCAAGGACGATTTTGACACGTGGCTGAGTAAGATGTCCGATACTGGCATCATCATTTTCCACGATATCAATGTTCATGAACGCAATTTCGGCGTTTGGCAGTTCTGGCGGGAATTAGAGAAGCGTTATCTGGGCCTGTCCTTCATGCATTCGCACGGACTTGGCGTGCTCTATGTCGGTCGGCAAGAGAATGCCATCTCCGCGATCTTCCGGTGGATGATTGACAATCCCGCTTACTTCGCCGCCGCGCAGAAGTATTTCGAGGTCCTTGGTGAGGTCTCGATCGATTCCAGGCTCAAGACCGACGAAGCGCGCCGTGTACAGGAGGCGTTCGAGGAGAAAGACCGCAAGATCGGCGAGTTCGCGGAGTATCTGGCGCATCGGGACGAGACAATCCGCCGTCTTGATGAAGCCGTTCTCGGCTGCGACAGGACTATCCGTCAAATCGAATCGCAACTGCCTGTTCCCTTCAATCCAGAACTCGGCGAGCGCAGGGAACAGCTCGTCGTGATCGTTAAGGCGCTCCGGCTGCTGACGCGAAACATCCGGATCAAACAGCTATTCTCGTGGCCGTTCAAGTCCAAGCGCAGGCGCTATCGCAAGCAGATCAAGATCGCGAAATTTCTCCGCGGGGCGCTCTACGGCCGACCTGGTGGGTGAACCGTTCGCACGAAGCGCGCGGGACGCCCGACGGCCTCAGCCCGCCGCCCGGGATACCCTAACGGAGATTTCGGTTTCAGCGGGAGTTCACGCTCCGATTCGTGTGCGAGGGGCCATGGAACACGAAGCGCAACGCCAGTCGGGTTTGCCAGTCGACATCATTGTGCCGGTTTTCAATCAGGCGCCCTTTGTCGAGACATTGCTGGACTCAATCAAGTTTGCGCGTAGCGCGACTGCGGCCGAAATTATCGTCATCGATGATGGGTCGAGCGAGCCGGAAACGCTTGAGCTCCTCAGAACGCGCGCTGCAACCGGTGAAATCACGTTGCTGCGCAACCCGCAAAACATGGGCTTCACTCGGACTGTTAATCGCGGCATGGCCCTGCACAGGGATCGCGATGTGCTGCTGCTTAACAGCGACACGATGGTCCATGGCGATTGGCTTGATCGTATGACGACTTGTGCTTACAGCGCACCGCGAATCGCGACAGTCAATCCCCTCACCAGCCAGTTTGGCAGCCATATCGGCTGCTATCCGGGGCTGGCGATGAAGTTCGACGACGCATTGGAAGTGGACGGAGCGGAACTCGCCGCGATCTGCGCTGAGGCCAATCGCGGCCAAGTGGCCGATGTTCACACGACCGTGGGCTTCTGCATGTATATCCGACGTGCGGCGCTGGACGAGGTTGGTTTATTCGACGAGAAACACTTCCCCATTGGCTACGGCGAAGAAAGCGATTTCTGCTATCGCGCCCGGAAGGTCGGTTGGCTACACCGGATCGCAGGCGACGCTTATGTCGATCACTTTGAGGGTAAGTCGTTCGGTGACCGAAAGAAGAAATTGGTTGACAACATGTTGGCGAGTTTCTCCCGGTTGCATCCCGACCTTGCTCAGTGTGACCGCAACTTTGCCATGCGGGATCCCGTTCGTCCGCTGCGCCGTCAGATCGACATCGGGCGCTTAAAGCGGCTATTGGCCGGCGCCACGCAAATCCCGGCGCGTATGACACCGAATTCACCCGCAGACGGCATTGCCTTGCAACTCGACGCGAGCAGGAAATCAGCGCACTTTGTCAGCCCGCTGCCAGGGGGCAGTCTTCCGAACATCGGTGAATTCAAGCTGCCGCGCGATATTCTCGCTTTTAACCAGACAATCGCTGCCCTGGGGGTTACACGGATCGTCTGCGCGGATCAGGCGGCGTGGAATGCGCTCGATTTGATGGTTAGCGGCCTACCTTACGAAGTCGGGCTCGCAGCCAAAAGCTTTCTCGTGGGGCAACCAGAGATGGCTAAGGCAAACTGAAGCGAACGGCCTCGCCAGCGGATGGACCAGACACAGATCATGATGCTCCCGGCAGGCGGCGGGCGCCTGTCAAACTGGAGTTTTGGGCTCGATTTGATGCGAGCTAACGCAGCTTTTCTCGTTTGATCGAGCAGGCGGCCGATCAGGCCGGGCCTCAGTGGCTGAAACAATGCCCCATGACATGAACACGTTGAGAGTTTTACAAAGTTTGGGCGCAGCTCTTGTCCGTTGCCCTTAAACTCGGTATACGCGCTCTGGCTCGCTCCGAAGGCTCTTTTAAGAAAAGCTAGCATTTACTTCTACGTCTCGCATATAGAGGTCTGGATGTCTACTTATGTAGTCACGGGTTGTGCAGGGTTTATCGGCAGCAATCTTGTGGATCGCCTGCTGGCGGTCGGGCATAACGTGATCGGGATCGACGATTTTTCGACCGGGCAACGCCGTTTCCTTGAAAGTTCTTTGAAGTCCGAGAGATTTAGGCTCGTAGAACTCGACTTACTCGATATCGACGCACTTCAGAGGGCGATTAAGGGTGGCGAATTCGTGTTGCATCTGGCAGCCAATGCCGATGTCCGCTTTGGCACGCTGCATCCGCGCCGGGATCTCGAGCAGAACACTATCGCGACCTACAACGTGCTCGAGGCGATGCGCGCCAACGGCATCAACCAGATCGGCTTTTCCTCCACGGGCTCTGTCTATGGGGAGGCCAAGGTCATTCCCACGCCGGAGGACGCGCCTTTCCCAATTCAGACGTCGCTCTATGGCGCTTCCAAATGCGCGGGCGAAGGGCTGATCTCGGCCTATTGCGAGGGGTTCGGCTTCCGCGCCTGTGTGTTCCGTTTCGTCTCTATTCTTGGCGAGCGCTACACCCACGGCCATGTGTTCGACTTCTACCGGAGCCTGCGCGCCAACCCCAACGAACTTCCGGTGCTCGGCAATGGCAAGCAGCGCAAGTCCTACCTTTACGTGCAGGATTGCATCGACGCCATCTTGTTGGCCATGGAAAAGGCGCCCGAGAAGTTCAACGTCTATAACCTTGGCGTCGACTCCTATTGTGAGGTCAATGATTCCATTGGCTGGATCTGCGAGGCGCTGAAAGTCAGTCCTCGACTGGCTTATTCAGGGGGCGATCGTGGCTGGATCGGCGATAATCCCTTCATCTTCCTCGACACCGCGCGCATTCGCGCGCTCGGCTGGACGCCGAAACTGACGATCAAGGAGGGTGTACTGAAGACCGTCGAATTCCTGCAGGCCAACGAATGGGTGTTCGGAGCTCGCGACTAGATGAAGATAGCTGTTCTCGGTCTATGGCATCTCGGTGCGGTTACGGCTGCCTGTGCGGCGTCTGTAGGGCATGACGTGTTCGGGATCGACTTCGCGGAGGAGACGGTTGCTGCACTCAATGCTGGCAAAGCGCCATTGTTCGAGCCCGGCCTCGACGACTTGCTGCGGGACGGACTTGCGGCTGCGCGGCTGCGGTTCTCGACCAGTGTAAGCGATGCAGCGGATGCTGATGTGCTCTGGGTAACCTACGATACGCCGGTTGATGACAACGACGATGCGGACGTCGACTTCGTACTAGACATGATTGAGCGTGTCCTGCCGGAGTTGAGAGAGGGGGCAACAATCCTCATTTCGTCGCAAATGCCGGTCGGTTCCGTTCGGCGTCTGGAGGCATTTGCCAAGGCAATCCTGCCGGATCGTCAGCTAAGCTTCGCCTATTCTCCTGAAAACCTGCGACTCGGTAAGGCAATTGATGTCTTTCTGAATCCCGACCGCATCGTCGTAGGCGTACGTCACGAGGCCGATCGCGACCGGCTAAGCGAAATGTTCGGCCGGATAACGGAACGCATAGAATGGATGTCGGTCGAATCGGCGGAAATGACGAAACATGCCATCAACGCTTTTTTGGCGGTATCAGTGACGTTCGTCAACGAGATCGCTGCAATCTGCGAGCGAGTAGGGGCAGACGCAAAGGATGTCGAGCGTGGCCTGAAGACGGAACAGCGCATCGGACCTAAGGCCTACCTCTCTCCAGGTGGCCCGATCGCCGGCGGCACGTTGGCGCGCGATATTCAGTTCCTGAACAAAACAGCAGCTGCACATTCGCTTGTCTCGCCCCTCCTGTCGGCAGTAAAGTTAAGCAACGATGAACACAAGAACTGGGCCTGCCGCAGACTGCTTTCAAAGTTTTCTGACTTATCGGGCCAGACAATCGCAATTTGGGGTCTGACATACAAACCGGGTACCAACACGCTGCGCCGTTCATCGGCCATAGAGTTATGTAGGTGGCTGCTGGCGCGGGGGGCTGTGCTGAGACTGCATGATCCAGCAGTCGACAGCCTCCCCGGGGAGTTCGAGGGTCTGGCCCGGCGTTGGGAAACGCCGCTTGATGCCGCAACTGGCGCAGTTGCGCTCGTCGTTGCAACAGAATGGCCGCTCTACCGGGAGGTCGACGCAGCCGACCTGACGAGCGTCAGCCCAGGCATCTTTGTCGTCGACGCAAGTCGCTTTGCGCGCCAATTGGCCAACGCGCCGGATATCGACTATGTCGCGGTCGGCACGCCTATGCGGGAGATTTAGGGTGGCCCAGCTTCAAGGCAAGAGCGCGATCATTACTGGCGCCAACCAAGGTTTGGGCAAGGCGATCGCAATCGGATTCGCACAAGCGGGCGCCAATATTGCACTTTGCGCTAGAAATGAAGCGCTACTTCAGGCTGTTGCAGCCGAGATTGCCCCAACGTTGCAGTCAGGGCAAAAGATGACAGTCATGACGGTGGATGTATCCAGCGTAGACGCAGTCCATGACTTTGTCGATATCGCCATGCGGGAGATCGGACCGATCGAAATCCTGGTCAACAACGCTGGGACCTACGGACCGATAGGTCCCATCGAGACCCTCGACTGGGCCGAATGGGTCCGTGCCATCGAGATCAACATGCTCGGCTCAATCATCATGTGTCGAGCACTGTTGCCCTACCTCAAGGAACGCCGCCGGGGCAAGATCATCCAATTGTCAGGTGGCGGAGCAACCAACCCGATGCCGAATTTCACTGCCTATGCGGTATCGAAGGTTGCAGTCGTTCGGTTTGCCGAATCGCTCGCGGAGGAAGTCCGTAACTTCGGGATCGACGTGAATTCGATAGCGCCGGGAGCACTCAACACGCGCCTGCTCGATGATGTGCTCGCTGCGGGTCCGGAGCGGGTCGGGGCAGCTCAATATGCTCGGGCGCTTTCGCAGAAGGAAAATGGCGGTGCTCCGCTCGATGCAGGGGTCAAACTCGCGCTGTTCCTCGCTTCGCCGGCGAGCGATGGCATCACCGGCCGCTTGATCAGCGCGATTTGGGACAGGTGGGAGGATTGGCCCGATAACCTGGATGCACTGAAAGCCACAGACGCCTATACGTTGCGGCGCATCGTCGGGCGTGACCGCAGCCTCACATGGGGTGACAAGTGACGAATATAGCGATTATCGGCTGCGGTCTCATCGGCCAGAAGCGGGCCAAGGCGATCGGAGGTGACAATCGGGTCGTGGCTTGCGCCGACTTGGAGGCGGCCCGCGCCGAGGCACTGGCCGCCTCGACCGGGGCAGCGGCCACTACGGACTGGCGCGCCGTGATCGAACGCAGCGACGTCGATGTGGTTGTCGTCGCAACACCGCACAATTCACTTGCAGAGATCACGTTAGCGGCAGTTAAATCCGGTAAGCATGTGCTTGTGGAGAAGCCAGCGGCGCGTCGCTCGCGTGAACTGGACGCGGTGATCGAGGCGCGCGATCGCGCCGGCGTCAAGGTGCATGTCGGCTTCAATCACCGCTACCATCGCTCGCTGCAGAAGGCGCATGAACTCATCACAAGCAAGGCGTTGGGCGAGCTCATGTTCATCCGTGGGCGTTACGGCCATGGTGGGCGCGTTGGCTATGAAAAGGAATGGCGCGCCGATCCGAAGTTGTCCGGGGGCGGCGAACTCATCGATCAGGGTCCGCACCTGATCGACCTGTCGCGCTGGTTGATGGGCGATTTCACGAAAGTGGAAGGTTTCGCCCACACCTATTTCTGGAACATGCCGGTCGACGACAACGCCTTCCTGACTCTGCGCACGGCGCACGAGCAGACGGCTTTCTTGCATGTATCCTGCAGCGAATGGAAAAACCTGTTTTCAATGGAGATCTATGGGCGCGAGGGCAAGATTGAGCTGAACGGCCTCGGAGGCAGCTACGGTGTAGAGCGCACCACATGGTACAAAATGCTGCCTGAAATGGGCCCTCCGGAGACCTTCGCCTGGGAATATCCCATGAGCGACAATTCCTGGTCCGTCGAGATGCAAGCGTTCCTCCAGCAGATCCAGTCCGATTTGCCCTGTGATTGCGGGCTGGAGGACGCCAAGGCGGCGCTAGAGATCGTCGAAAAGATTTACGAGGTTTCAGGTTATGATTATCGCACGTAGCCCTCTGCGAATCACTCTCGGCGGTGGTGGAACCGATCTCCCTTCCTATTATCGAGACCACGGGGGCTTTCTCATTGCGGCGGCGATAGACAAATATGTCTACGTCACGATCATGCGACCGTTCACGACCGGTGTTTACCTTAAGTACTCCAAGCTCGAGCATGTCGAGACCATCAATGAGGTAGAGCATCCCATCCTACGGGAAACGCTCAATCTGATGGATTTCGAGCGACCGCAGATCGAAATAACCACTTTGGCCGATATTCCGTCGGGCACGGGCCTCGGTAGTTCCGGTAGTTTCACCACGGCGCTGCTCAAAGGCCTGTACACATTTAATCGGCGCCATATCCATCAGAGCGAACTCGCAGAACTCGCTTGCCATGTAGAGATCGACCGGCTCGGCGAGCCGATTGGCAAACAGGACCAATATGCCGCCGCCTTCGGAGGGATCACCTGTTTTGACTTCAGGAAGGACGATACGGTCGTAGCGACGCCGCTCAACATCTCAGTCGACACCATGTTCGACCTCGAAGACAATTTACTGCTGTTCTTCACTGGATTTTCGCGCAGCGCCAGCAATATCCTTAAAGATCAGAACCAGAGGACCAAGACGAGCGACGACGATATGTTGAAGAACCTTCACTATGTGAAGGATCTCGGCCTGCGTAGCAAGACGGCTCTGGAAGCGGGCGATCTTATCGGCTTCGGCGAACTCATGCATGAGCATTGGGAGCACAAGAAGCGCCGTTCGGGCGGTATGAGCAATCCCCGGATCGATGAATGGTATGAACTCGCCATGAAGAATGGCGCGGTCGGCGGCAAACTAGTCGGCGCGGGCGGCGGCGGCTTCCTGATGTTTTACGCCAGCGACCGCAATAGGCTGCGGCACGTGATGACTAAGGCGGGGCTAGACGAAGTGCGGTTCCGCTTCGATTTCGAAGGCAGCAAGGTCGTGCTAACGTCATGATCCCACCCGTTGCCATATTGGCGGGTGGCCTTGCCACACGTATGCGCCCAGCCACGGAGAAGATTCCCAAGGCTCTGCTCGATGTCGCTGGCAAAACCTTCATTGCGCGCCAGATCGACTATCTGGCACGCCAGAATGTTGGCTCGATCGTGTTATGCGTCGGCTATCTCGGTGAAATGATCCAGGACGAAGTGGGCGACGGCTCACGTTTCGGCCTCAAGGTTTCCTATAGTTTCGACGGCCCCAGATTGCTTGGCACCGGCGGCGCCTTGCGCAAGGCGCTTCCTCTGCTTGGCGAGTCCTTTTTCATCCTCTACGGTGATTCCTTCCTTCCGATCGCCTTCGGGCCGATCGCGCAGGCTTTCGCAGTCTCCGGGCAGCCAGCTCTGATGACGGTGTTGGAAAATGTAAGCCGGTGGGACCGAAGCAATGTGCTGATGCGCGACGGGCGGCTGATCGAATATAACAAGGTCGCTGTACGCCCGGATTTCACATTCATCGACTATGGACTAGGCCTGATCAGGGCCGAGGTTCTGAAAGCCGTGCCCAGCGACAAGGCCTTTGATCTGGCCGACATCTACCATCAGCTTTCGCTCGCCGGTCAATTGGCTGCCTATGAGGTCCATGAGCGGTTCTACGAAATCGGGTCGCCGGAGGGCCTGAAGGAAACCAGCGATTATTTTTCGAAGGGATAGACACCACATGACCTATGCTCAGCAACATCTGGCCGAAGCCGTGGAAATCGCGCAGAAGATCGATACGGACGCGATCGAGCGCATGGCCGACGCGCTCGCGGCGGTCAAAGCCGCGGAAGGCCGCATTTTCTTTCTGGGCGTCGGCGGTAGTGCCGGCAATTGCGGTCATGCGGTGAACGATTTCCGCAAGATCGTCGGCATCGAATCCTATGCGCCGACGGACAATGTCTCCGAACTCACGGCGCGAACCAATGACGAGGGCTGGGCAACGATCTTTGTCGAATGGCTCAAGGTCAGCAAGCTGAAGCCGCAAGACGCGGTCTTCGTCTTCTCCGTCGGCGGCGGCAATCTCGAGAAGAATATTTCGCCCAATCTGGTCGAGGCGCTGAAGTATGCCCGCGTCGTGGGCGCCAAGATTCTCGGCGTGGTCGGCCGCGACGGGGGCTATACCGCCCAGGTGGGCGACGCCGTCTGCATCATTCCGACCGTCAACAACGACACCGTCACGCCGCATTCGGAGGCTTTTCAGGCCGTGGTCTGGCACCTGCTGGTGTCGCATCCGAAGCTCAAAGCCTCCCAGACCAAATGGGAGTCGGTTGCCAGGTGACGCAAGCGACAACCCGCGCTGTTTTCCTTGATCGCGACGGCGTGCTCAACCGGGCCATCGTGCGCGACAGCAAGCCCTATCCGCCGGCTTCGCTGGCGGAGATGGAGATTCTGCCAGGCGCGCCCGAAGCGGCGAAGCGTCTGGCGCAGGCCGGTTTCCTGCTCATTGTGGTGACCAACCAGCCGGATGTCGCGCGCGGAACGACGACGCGGGAAACCGTTGAGGAAATCAACGGCGCGATTGGTCGGATCATGCCGATCTCGGAATTCCGAGTCTGTTATCATGACAGCGCGGACGGATGCGATTGTCGCAAGCCCAAACCCGGTGCCTTGCTAGCGGCGGCGCGGGTGCATCAGATCGACCTGCCGCGTAGCTTCATGGTCGGCGACCGCTGGCGAGATATCGAAGCCGGACAGGCCGCCGGCTGCAAAACAATCTTCATCGATTACGGCTACGACGAGAAACAGCCTAAAAATGTAGATTTTTCAGTCGGCTCCCTAGAAGAGGCGGCCCGACGCATTCTGGAGACCTGCTGATATGACAAAAGTTCAAGACCTCAAGGTCAAGCTTTTCGCGGACGGTGCCGACAAGGCGGGCATGTTGGAAATGTACGCCAATCCGCTGATCAAGGGGATGACCACCAATCCGACCCTGATGAAGAAGGCCGGGATCACCGACTATCGCGCTTTTTGCAAGGATATCATCTCGCATATCCCGGACCGCTCTTTGTCCTTCGAGGTTTTCTCGGATGACTTCGACGAAATGGAGCGCCAAGCGCTGGAAATCGCCCAATGGGGTGAAAATGTTTATGTCAAGATTCCGGTGACGAACACCAGCGGGAAGTCGAGCTACGATCTGATCCGCCGCCTTGTGGCGCGCGAGGTCAAAGTCAATGTGACGGCTCTGATGACGCTCACGCAGGTCCGCGATGTGGTGGCCGTGCTCAATCCGGACGTGCCTTCTTATGTTTCGGTATTCGCTGGACGCGTTGCTGACACTGGCCGCGCAGCCGTGCCAATGATGAAGGCGGCGGTCGAGTTGTTGAAAATCGCTCCAGCCTCGGAATTGATCTGGGCCAGCCCGCGCGAATTGTACAATATTTTCGAAGCGGACAAGGCCGGTTGCCATATCATCACTGCTACCAATGACATTCTCAAGAAGCTCAAGCTGGTCGGCTACGATCTCGATACCTATTCGCTCGATACGGTGAAAATGTTTTATGACGATGCCGTTAGCGCGGGGTTCAAGCTGTAAGCATCCAAAGGCGTCAGCTTCAGTCTTTCTGCCGTTGCGCTAGTATGGACGCTGCGTCGGCCCCAGTTTGAAGTCTCGCCCATAAGTATGAAGGCGCGCCTCTGACATCGCAGATGAGCGCCTTCATCAGGAGTTTCACATAATTCACATAAGTAGGGATCTGTGTTTCAAGCCAGACCCGGAGCAAGTGTGCCTCAGCCAGATACATCATTGACCGTGAACGAGAATAAGCATGCTGCAAGATAGATTCGATCCTCGTTCTAATAATTTCGATTTGATCCGTCTTATTGCGGCGCTTATTGTCACCTTCGCGCACACATACGCGCTGAACGCGAAGAAGTCCGATCCCCTATCGACCCTGCTTACGTATGAGTTCTCTGGAACTTTGGCTGTTTGGGCTTTTCTGGTCATCAGCGGTTTTTTGTTGGGTCGTTCTATTGAATACCAATCGACGACGAAGTTTGTTTTTTCACGGTTTCTGCGTATTTATCCAGCCTTCTTCCTAACGATCTTACTTGAGTGCCTGGTCATTGTGCCTTTGTTTTACGAAGCTCCATTAGAGGATTATTTTAAGAACTGGTTCTTCTTTCATCTGCAAAATCTGATGCTTTGGCCTCAAAATCCGTTTGTTCCACATGTGTTTTCAAATCTCCCGCATCCAGTCATAAATGGCTCGCTGTGGACGATCCCGTTGGAAATTTCCTTTTATATCTGTCTAATCTTCGTTGCCGGAAGTTTCATAAATCAAAGAATAATCTACTTAGCGATTTTCTTTTGTTCACTGTTCGGTTCGATGATTTTAAGGGCTCTGGATTTTACCTTGGCCTCTGGGCAGCCGATGGTTTTAAGTGGTGTGTCGTTGTATGGTTTTGTTGTCTACTCGACCTATTTCTGGGCTGGCGTCTGTCTCTGGAAGTTTCGTGACCTTGTGAAAATCTCACCCGGAGGTCTCGTCACCGCCCTCATAGCGCTCTATGCGGCCCGGAACTCCTCGGGGGCGCCTGTTGTGCTTGCGCTCTGTCTGCCATACATCGTCATATATTTCGCCACGATCGGGTCCATAGGAACCAAGTTGCACAACAGGATTGGCGACCTTAGCTACGGCGTATACCTGTTCTCTTATCCAATCACCAATGTTGTGGTGTCGATCACAAAGGCGGCGCTTCCCAGTTGGATCGTGTTTCTGATAGCCACGCCTATTGCTTTGGGTCTCGCCTACGCCTCATGGCATATTGTTGAGAAGCGCTGCCTGGCGCTCAAGGCGCTGGATCTGTCGGCATTTTTTGCTCGGCTTTACGGAGCCAAGCCTAGAATCGAATCTGCCAGATTGGATTCACCTTCCGATTCAAAGAAGATGGAAAAATTATCTCTATCTACAAAGCCATAAGATGGGACCATTCAGCTTCAGGAAGTCTTGGCGCCTTTACGCGCCGTTTCAATAAATCTAAGGAATCGTTGTTGGTAAACAGCAAGAGATCCTTTAAGCGATCTGTTTAGCCGCTCTGAACCGCCCTGAAATGAGCGATGTTTTCTCGTAGAGTTCGAGCTTGCAAGGATCGAATATCAGCTTTGGGGCTTCGCGCCTTGACGATTTTCCCCCACAGTTCGAAATCCATACGGCTGTTTTGACCGAGTAGGGCGTTGGCTTCCGCGGTCAGTTCGGAATCCAGTATTACGGGAAATTGGGGATGCGCAGAGCGCGTCTCGTTCAAACGCTGCAAGGCGAACGGCGCAATGATCCACTCCTCGACATTGCGGACGAAGTCGGGATTTTCGACATAATCGACGAAGTTGAATCTTTGCAGCTCCGCCAATGCGTCTGCCACCAGTGCAGGCGCCTGTTGGGGAGAGATGAAGCCGCGCCTTGGAATGCGTGGATCGGGCCACAACAACATCCGGACAAAAAGATTATCCGTCAGACATGCGAGCTCGGGGTCGCGCAGGAAATCTACAATGGGGCGACGCGCTCGACACATGCGTTCACCCCATATAGGTCCCCAGGGCCCTATGGCTTCCTCGTCGTTAAACTGCCGCCAGAACAGCCAGAAGGAAAGAATGCGAGAGATCGGTTCGCGAAGGACCGTGCAAAAGTTCGCGCGGGGATAATTTTTCTTCAGTGTGCTAGCGGCGAAGTGGCCGGAGACAAAGCAAGGGCTCGACGGCATTAGGTCGGATGGACCGAAAATGAGAGATTTGAATTGGTCGCCGATGGTATCGAACTGGGTAAAATCTCCAAAAATACTGTGGTCAAAGCCTTCAACAGCAAATTTGGCGCCTAAAGCTCCACACAAACTAACGCGGAAGGACGTCCCAGCGCTCTTGGGAAAATGTAGAAACGCCGTTGGATGCGTGCGATTCAGTCTGCCGGTTTCAAGAGCGAATGTATCTTTGCGCCGGAACAGCCAGGCTAGCGGGTTGTTGGTGGTGGTGCGCAATTGGCTCATTTTCCAGAATCGTCAGGAGTTTTGTGTGGAATGTGGGCGATTGGACATATCTTGGAAATATAGCGAACCAGCCCTCGGCTGACCATTCAATGATGACGCTTTGTGCTCCCTCCCGGATTTTTTCAACCCCAGATAAGAAACTTTGTATCGACAGCGCCCGCATCAAAAGGCTGCGCCTGCAGCGCTGCGCGCTTGTCTCGACGCTAGGGCGGGACGCATTGGATTGCTGCCATTTTTGCAGGTTTACACCAGGCACTTTTTCTGTTGTATCCGCCGGTCATCCCGGATGAGTCCGGCCAGCGAAGCGTGAGACCATATGACTCGTAATATTCTGCACCTGAAGGACATGTACGTCGACCTGATGGTGCGCGTCCTCACCAATTCCATTTATGAGGACAGCCAGATTAATCCGCACTTGCCGGAACACTACGACAGGGACCGGCGCGAGGTCGGCGGCGACTGGCCCAAGGTCGCTCATACGATGGTCGGTGCCAAGCGGCTACACAACCTGGCGGACCTCGCCTGCAAAGCCCTCGATCAAAAGATTCCCGGCGATTTCATCGAGACCGGCATATGGCGGGGCGGCTGCTGCATCCTGATGCGGGCGCTGCTGGGGGTCTATGGCGATGTCGAGCGCCGTGTCTATGCTGCCGATTCTTTCGAGGGCCTGCCGAAACCCCAGGACGAGGTTTTTGCGGCCGACGCCGGTGACGTGCATCATACCTATCAGGAGCTGGCCGTTTCTCTTGATAAAGTGAAGGAGAACTTCGCACGATATGGCCTGCTGGATGAGCAGACAGTCTTCGTCAAGGGATTCTTCTCGGACACATTGCCGAAATTGAAGGGAAGCCAGTTCGCCCTGCTGCGCCTGGACGGCGACATGTATGAATCGACCATTTGCGCACTCGACAACCTTTATCCAATGCTCTCGCCGGGCGGCTATATCATCATAGATGATTTCGGGGCCGTTCCGGCCTGTGCCGAGGCAGTGAATGACTATCGCGGCCACCACGGCATAAAAGAGCCGATGCAGACCGTAGACTGGACTGGCGTCTGGTGGCGCAAGAGGACCTGAGTAGCTGCCCGACACGCTCTTCTTAGGCATTGGCCCATAAATTTGCGGACGTGACAATGTCTTGATTCAAGCTCTCAAACAGGGAGAGCGAGGTGCGTCGACGCGGACTGAGCGATGAGGAGTGGGCGATCGTCGCGCCACGAGGCCTAGAGAGCCATCTAACCGCTTCTGGATGCCGAATTATGGTGTTTTAAGAGGTGCAGCGTCGATTTTGTACATTCAAGTTGACTGTTCCGGATTGCATCCAGCGGCGATCTCCGGAAGCCCCTTCTGGATTTCCTCCACGTGCATCGCGTAACGTAAGTTCATTCTGTGGTTGACTTCCCAGGCCTGCGCCCATGAAATTGGGGGCGTGCCTCAGGGGAATGAAAATGACTCCTGTGTCGTTGATCGAATATGCGCAAGGCGCAGGCGAGACACAAGGTAAGCCTGAGCCGTATCTAAAGATATACGAGAGATATTTCTCGCATATGCGCGAGGATGCGGTCACTATTCTTGAGCTTGGTGTCGCGACCGGCAAGTCGATGCTGATGTGGTCTGATTATTTTAGTAGAGGAACGATTGTTGGTATCGACTTATTCCCTCCAGGTAGCGAAATGCCAACGATACCGAGGAATGAAAATCGCATACACATGTACAGGGGCGCGCAAAACGATACCGAGTTTTTGTCCAAGGTGGCGAACGAAATCGCACCGAAGGGCTTCGACATTATCATTGACGACGCGGCCCATATCGGGGAGCTAGCTAAGATCAGTTTCTCTCATCTATTCCTCAAATATTTGAAGCCGGGCGGCATATACGGTCTAGAGGATTGGGGCACAGGCTATTGGCAGGGCCACCCTTATTATCCCGATGGCCGCCGGTTTAGGGAGCCGAATGACGAGACCTTCTTGCACCGGCTTGCGAGCAGGGCTTTGAAGAACGCCCCGGTCGAATGGCCTTCCCTGACTAGGGTCCAGAAGCTGCTCAAGCCCTACCAGTATACGAGCCGGTTCAAATCGCATGAGTACGGGATGCCGGGGGTCATCAAGCAGCTTATCGATGAAGTGGCGCATCTCGATTGGTCTGCAATGCCCTATGGTACAAAGCCAAAGGAGCAGAGGCCATCGTACATTGACAGCATGTTGGTCACGGCCGGCGTGACGCTCATTACTAAGAGCAAGTTCGCCCCGATGGGGTAGTCCTCTCGGCTCAGTTCCATTCGACATACCCGGAGAGGCCGCCCGAACTAGGTGGCCTTTTTACATCCGGCCAGCTTATTTGTGAGGGTCACAGACGATGATGCTCGCCATCAACATTGGCACAGACGACCAGTCCGCAATCCTCCAGGGCTTAACCTCGTCGGCTATAGCGTTAACCTAAAGGTGTAAAGTGACGGGGTATCCGGCAGCTTCAACACGAGCTAGGCGGGCTAACGATTTCCTGTGACGGGCGGAAACAGCGCTGTCACGTGGTGTTGAAGGATGCCAGTGTCCGAGAGATCTGCCGGATGAAGTTGGATGAAGAATGGGCCGAAAATCGCGGCTTGAGTGAAAATACCTTCAGAACATCCTTCCGGATTCTTTCGGGACTTTCTGCGCAGGACTCTGCATCAGGGTGCCCATTTGCGTGATTTGCTCCGATGAATGAGACGCGAGGGCCGGGCCATTTTGGACCACCGGGTTCCGCTGGTCGTTGCGAAACTTGAGTTTCTGGCGGAAGGGGTGGGATTCGAACCCACGGTGGGCTTGCGCCCACGGCGGTTTTCAAGACCGCTGCCTTAAACCACTCGGCCACCCTTCCTTTCATCGAGCCTCTTAACGCAAGTCGGGCGCGTTCGTCGATTGCCGAGGCGCATAATCCCCGGCCGCGGTGGACGTGGTTCAGGGGCGGCTAGGTCGCGGCGCAGCCATCATCGATCGCCATCCGCCGGCGGCTGTTGCGGGCAGTTTAGTTTAGTTCAGTCCGGCCCGACGTGTTGAGCGGCACCATTCGCAAGGGCGGGGTCAGAGCGTGCCGCGGAGATCGTGGCAGGTGAGGGCGGCGGCGGCCGCGTACCGCCTTGTGCGCGCCGTGTGCGGAAAACGGGTGCCGGATCGGATTTCCCTTGCGTGGCAAGTCCTTGGAGGTGGGTGGTGAGAAGCGTTGCCACCTCTCGGTTCTTCACCTTTCGTTTACCATAGACACAGCGGCGCCGCATTTTCGCCGTCTTGTCCGCCACTCATCTGTCTATTCGGTCGCTGCCGTGTCATAGCTGACGGCGGTCCTTTGGGCGGGACAGCGATTCTGGCTTCGGCCGGTCGCGGTGAAACAGGACGGATATGACGCGAGACCCTCAGATCGGACCCGGCATGCGCGCTTTGCGCGGCACGCTTGGCGTCAGTGTCATCTGCGTGGTGCTCGCGGGCTGCAGCGGGGCCAACAAGCTCTCCAACTTGGTGGACCCCAAATACGGCGTTTCTGCCAGCCCCCGCGTGGTGGCGGATGGGGAGCCGGTTCCCAAAGGCACCGGCGCCTATCGCGTCGGCAAGCCCTACACCATTGCCGGGCGCACCTATTACCCGGCCGAGAATCCCAATTACAAAGCCATGGGCATCGCTTCCTGGTATGGCGACGACTTCCATGGCCGCCTGACGGCGAACGGCGAGGTGTTCGACCGCACCTCCATCTCCGCCGCCCACCCGACGCTGCCCATGCCCAGCTATGTGCGCGTCACCAACCTGAAGAACAACAAGTCCATCATCGTCCGCATCAACGATCGCGGACCCTACCACGCCGACCGCATCATCGACGTCTCCCACAAGACCGCCGACCTCCTGGGCTTCCAGGGCAACGGCATCGCGCGGGTGAAGGTGGAATATGTGGGCCGCGCGCCGCTCGAAGGCTCCGACGACCGCAAGCTGATGGCGACGCTGCGCGACGATGGTCCGGCCGAGCCACCGTCGAACTCCGCCGTTATGGTGGCGTCCGCCGCGCCGTTCGTGCCCTCCATCGCCCGTCCCATCCCGGCGACGGTGTCGTCGGGTGACGTGCCGATGCCGGCGCAGCGGCCTTACGATCTCGGCCATGATCTTGATGAAGAGGTGGCCCAGGCCGCCGTCGCCCGGGCCCCGGCGCCGCAGCGTCCCGCCGCGCAGCCCGTGCCTGCCGCAGCGCCTGTCCGGCAGGCCTTCCAGCCCGCAGAGCCTCCGCAGCCGCGCACCACGGTGGCAGCCACCGGCTGGAGCGTCGGCGCTGCTCCCGTTTCCGGCCTCAGCTATGCGGGTGCAACGGCCAATGGCGCGAGCCGCTGACGTCTCTTCTTTTCGGTTCATGGGCAAGGTGCGTGCGCGTGGCGCCCTCCTGCTCTCGCTCCTCGCATTAGGCGCGTTCGCCGCTGCGCCCGCGCGGGCGCAGAGCGCCTTCCAGACGCCGGTGCCGAGCGCCATCCTGGTGGACTTCACTACCGGGGCCATCCTGTTCGACAAGGACAGCGAGAAGGCTTTCGCACCCGGCAGCACGGTCAAGATCATGACCGCCTTGGTGGTGTTCGACGACATCCGCTCCGGCAAGATCACCCCCGACACCACCTTCACCGTCAGCGAGAATGCCTGGCGGCGCGGCGGCGGGCCGTCGGGCGGGGCGGCCATGTTCGTCCCCATCAAGAGCAACACGCGGGTCGGGGACCTCGTCATCGGCATGATCACCGTGTCGGGCAATGACGCGGCCATCACGCTCGCCGAGGGCGTCGCGGGCACCGAGGGTGAATTCGCCAACAAGATGAACGCCAAGGCTCAGGAACTGGGCCTCACCAGCTCGGATTTCCGCAATGCCACGGGCTTTGCCGATCCCGGCCAGCGCTCCAGCGCGCGCGACATGGCGCAGATCTCGCGCTATCTGATCCGCACCTATCCCGGCCTCTACCCCATGTTCTCCGTGCCGGACATCGAGTGGAGCAAGGTCAAGCAGCGCAACCGCAATCCGCTGCTCAATGCCGGCGTTGGCGCCGATGGCCTCCAGGTGGCGTGGCTGAAGGATGCCGGCTACCACCTCGTCGGCTCGGCGGTGCAGAACAACCAACGCCTCATCGTGGCGCTGATGGGCGCGAAGTCGGAGAAGGAGCGCCTCGAGGAGGCGAAGCGCCTTTTGGAATGGGGTTTCCATTCCTTCGAGCACCGCCAGCTCTTCGCCGCCGACATCGAGCTTGGCCGCGCCACCGTGTTCGGCGGCGAGGCGGGCTCCGTGGGCCTTGCCGCGCGAGGCCCGGTGATGCTGCTTATGCCGCGCAACAGCCAGGACAAGCTGGTCGCCAAGGTCACCTATAACGGGCCGCTCAAGGCGCCGGTGACCAAGGGAACGGAAGTGGCGCAGCTGGAAATCTCGCGCGGGCCGCTGAAGGTCCTCGAACTGCCTCTGGTCACCACGGAAGACGTGGGCGTCGGCTCGCTGTGGCAGCGGGCACTCGACGGGGCCGGCGTCCTGGTGGGCGACACCGCCCGAGACCTCGGCCAAAAAGTCATGGCCAAGATCGGCAAATGATCGAGGCCCCCGGTCGCTTCCTGACCCTTGAAGGCGGGGAGGGGAGCGGCAAGTCCACCCAGGCCCGCCTCCTCGGCGACATGCTTCGTGCCCGCGGCATCGACGTGGTGCAGACCCGCGAGCCCGGCGGCTCGCCCGGTGCGGAGGAAGTGCGCAAGGCGCTGCTCTCCGGCGCGGTGCAGCCGCTCGGGGCGGACGTGGAAGCGCTGCTGTTCGCCGCCGCCCGTGCCGATCATGTGGACGAGACCATCCTGCCGGCGCTGAAGACTGGGCGCTGGGTGATCTGCGACCGCTTCATCGATTCTACCAAGGTCTATCAGGGCGCCGTGGGCAAGGTGGATGCGCGCCTGCTGCGCGCTCTGGAGGAGGTGGCGGCCTCCCGCGCCCGTCCCGATTTGACCCTCATCCTGGACCTGCCGCCGGAGATCGGCCTGGAACGGGCGGCGGTGCGCGGCAAGGGCGCGGTGGCGGACCGTTTCGAGCGGGAGGGGGGCGACTTCCACCGGGCGGTGCGGGAAGCTTTCCTCGATCTCGCGCGCCAGGATCCGGCGCGCTGCGTGGTGATCGATGCCAATGGCGAGGCGGAAGCGGTGGCGGAGCGCATAAAGACCGCGGTGCTCGCGCGGCTCGCGGCGGCGCTCCCCGCATCGGGTACGCCATGAGCGAAGGGGATATCCTTTCCGGCGCGCCGCATCCGCGCACGCGCACCCGCCTGTTCGGCCATGCCGGCCAGGAGGCGGACCTGATGGGCGACTGGCGCAGCGGCCGGTTTCCCCATGCGCTGCTGATCGGCGGGCCGGAGGGCATCGGCAAGGCGACACTGGCCTACCGGATCGCGCGATTTGCCCTCGCCGGGGGCGTCGGGCGGCCGGACCAGCACGATTTCGAGGTGCCCGAAGGCCATCCCGTCTCGCGGCAGGTGGCGGCGCTGTCCCATCCCGACCTCCTCGTCCTGCGCCGCGCGCCCGAGGCGGGGGAGGAGCGCATCCCCACCGTCATCCCGGCCGAGATGGTGCGGCGGGTGCGCCCGTTCTTCGGCTCGACGGCGGCCGGCGGGGGATGGCGGGTGTGCATCGTGGATGCGGTGGACGACCTGAATGCCTTCGGCGCCAATGCCTTATTGAAGACTCTTGAGGAGCCGCCGCCGCGCGCGCTGTTCCTTCTCGTGTGCCACGCGCCCGGCCGGGTGCTTCCCACCATCCGCTCCCGCACCCGCCTCGTGCGGCTGCGGCCGCTCTCCGATGCGGACGTGCTCGCCGCTTTGGACGATCTGCGGCCGGACGTGGAGGAGCTGGACGAGACCGCGCTCCAGGCGGCCTCCTCCTCCGCCGGCGGCAGCGTGCGCCGCGCTTTGGTGCTGGCGCGCGGCGCGGGCCTTGAGGTCCGCGCGGCGACCCTGCGCATGCTGGAGCAGCTTCCCGATGCCCGGCCGGAGGAGATGCATGCGCTGGGCGCCCGCCTCCAGGGCGACCGGGGGGACGGGCTCGACCTGTTCGTGGAGGCGGTGAGCGACTGGATCGCCGAGACGGCCACCGGCGGACGCTGGGAGAGGCGCCGCCTTGTCCGCTTGAGCGAGGTGTGGGAGAAGGTTCGGCGCGCGGCGGCCGAGGCGGATACCTTCAATCTCGACCGCAAGGCGCTCGTGTTTCGCATCTTCACCGAGCTCGCCGAAGCTTCGCGCGCCTGAGCGCAGAGCGGGGCCGGGCAGTCGCCTCCGTGGAGGCGTGGAGCCGCAATGTCGCCGAAGCCGTCTTTCTACATCACCACCGCCATCGCCTATCCCAATGGCGTGCCGCACATGGGCCACGCCTATGAGGCGATCGCCACCGATTGCATCGCCCGCTTCAAGCGCCTCGACGGCTTTGACGTGCGCTTCCTCACGGGCACGGACGAGCACGGCATCAAGATGCTCCAGACCGCCCAGAAGGCGGGGCTGACGCCGCGCGAGCTGCTGGAGCGCAACGTGCCGCGCTTCCAGGCCATGGTGGACGGGTTCGGCCTCTCCAATGACGACTTCATCCGCACCACCGAGGAGCGGCACACAAAGTCGTCTCAGGCCATCTGGGAGAAGATGGCGGCCAATGGCGACATCTACAAATCCACCTATGCCGGCTGGTACTCCATCCGCGACGAGGCCTATTACGCTGAGGACGAGACCACGCTGAATGGCGATGGCGTGCGCCTCGGCCCCCAGGGCACGCCTGTGGAGTGGGTGGAGGAGGAGAGCTATTTCTTCCGCCTCTCCGCCTACCAGCAGAAGCTGCTGGACTTCTACGCCGCCAATCCCGGCTTCATCGCCCCGGAGGCGCGGCGCAACGAGGTGGTGAGCTTCGTGTCGGGCGGGCTCCAGGATCTCTCCATCTCCCGCACCACCTTCGACTGGGGCATCCCCGTGCCGGGCGATCCCAAGCACATCATGTATGTGTGGGTGGACGCGCTGACCAATTACATCACCGCGCTCGGCTATCCCGACACGGAAGGCGAGATGTTCCGCACCTTCTGGCCGGCGGACGTCCACGTCATCGGCAAGGACATCATCCGCTTCCACGCGGTCTATTGGCCGGCCTTCCTGTGGTCGGCGGGGCTCGCCGCGCCCAAGCGCGTGTTCGGCCACGGCTTCCTGTTCAACCGCGGGGAGAAGATGTCGAAGTCCGTGGGCAACGTGGTCGACCCGTTCGAGCTCGTGGCCGCCTATGGCGTCGACGCGGTGCGCTACTTCTTCCTGCGCGAGGTCTCGTTCGGCCAGGACGGCTCCTACAGCCACGAGGCCATCGTCACCCGCATGAATGCGGACCTCGCCAACGACCTCGGTAACCTCGCCCAACGCTCGCTTTCCATGGTGTCGAAGAATCTGGAGGGCGTGGTGCCCGTGCCCGGCCCGCTCTCGCCGGAGGACGAGGCCATGCTGGCGCTGGCCGACGGCATGCTGGAGAAGGCGCGCGAGGCCATGGAGGGGCAGACCATCCACCTCTATCTTGCGGCCGTGTGGAACGTGGTGGCGGAAGCCAACCGCTATTTCGCCGCCGCCGCCCCCTGGGCGCTGCGCAAGACCGATCCGGACAAGATGGGCACGGTGCTGTGGGTGGCGGCCGAGGTGATCCGGCAGATCGCCATCCTCGCGCAGCCGGTGATGCCGGAGAGCGCGGGTAAATTGCTGGATCTGCTGGCGCTTCCCATTGAGGCCCGCGACTTCGCCCATCTCGGGGCCGGCCATCGCCTCGCCTCGGGTGGAACGCTGCCTGCGCCAGTGGGGGTATTCCCGCGCTATGTGGAGCCTGAGGCGGCGTCCTGAGCCCTCTCAATCGTCATGGCCGGGCTTGACCCGGCCATCTCCCTCAGGACCGGGTGCGCCAAGGATGACAGGAGATCCCCGGATCAAGTCCGGGGATGACGTCATTTTGAGACACTCGTCTCGCGCTCAATACAGCCCCGTCAGGTAATAGAACCCGATCACGACGAACACCGCCGCCGTCTTCACCAGCGTGATGGCGAAGATGTCGCCATAGGACTGGCGGTGCGTCAGACCGCACACGGCGAGCAAAGTGATCACCGCGCCGTTATGGGGCAGGGTGTCCATGCCGCCCGAGGCCATGGCGGCGACACGGTGCATCACCTCCATGGGGATGCCGGCGGCATTGGCCGCAGCGATGAACTGCTCCGACATGGCCGCCAGCGCGATGGAAAGGCCGCCCGAGGCCGAGCCGGTGATGCCGGCGAGCGCGGTGATGGAGATGGCCTCGTTCACCAGCGGGTTCGGGATGGCGGTGAGCGCGCTCTTGATGACCAGGAAGCCGGGCAAAGCGGCGATGACGGCGCCGAAGCCGTATTCGGAGGCGGTGTTGAGGCCCGCCAGCAAGGCGCCCGCCACCGCCGACTTCGAGCCGTCTGCGAATTGCCCCGCCACCTGACGGAAGGCGAACAGGAACACGGTGAGGATGCCCAGCAGCAGGGCGCCCGCCACCGACCAGATGGCCGTCACCGAATTCACCGCGAGGCTGATCTCATGGTCGCCGGGGGTGAGCGTGGCGCGGGCGGTGTCGCCATAGGCGAGGGGAATGAGCCAGCCGAGGACGAGGTTGGCGATGCCCACCACAAAGAGGGGGGAAATGGCGATAAGCGGGTTCACCCGGGGCTCATCCGCGCGCAGCGTCGGCTCGTTGGAATGGCCCTCGCCATAGGTCTCGCCCGCTTTGGCGGCCTGCCGGCGCCGGAAGTCGAGATAACCGAGGCCCATGGCGAGCATGAAGGCTGCGCCCACAAGGCCGAGGATCGGCGCGGCATAAGCCGTGGTGTGGAAGAAGGTGGTGGGAATGATGTTCTGGATCTGCGGCGTGCCCGGCAGGGTGTCCATGGTGAAGCCGAAGGCGCCCAGCGCGATGGTAGCCGGCAGGAGCCGCTTCGGGATGCCCACCTGCCGGAACAATTCGGCACCGAAGGGATAGACCGCGAACACCACCACGAACAGCGAGACGCCGCCATAGGTGAGAACCGCACCCACCAGCACCACCGCCAGCACGGCCTGGCCCGCCCCGAGGATGCCGATGATGGCCGAGACGATGGCGCGGGAGAAGCCGGACAGCTCGATCACCTTGCCGAACACCGCGCCGAGCAGGAACAAGGGGAAGTAGAGCTTTATGAACCCCACCATCTTGTCCATGAACAGGCCGGAATAGATGACGGGTACCGCGGCGGGGTCCGTGAGCAGCACGGCGCCGAGCGCGGCCACGGGCGCGAACAGGATCACGCTGAAGCCGCGATAGGCGACGAACATCAAGAAGGCGAGCGCGCCCAGGCAGATGAGGAAGCTCATCGTTCAGCCTCGTTCTGAGTTTGGATGGCGCTGCCCCCAGCGGCCACATGGTGCAACGCACTCTAAGGCGCGCCGGCGCGGCGGGGAAGCCCGGCTTTTTGCCGTGACCTTAGGTAAGTCGTTGGGAAATTGTCATATTCAGCGCCGCCAAGCGCGCCACGCTCCCTCTCCCGCCTGCGGGGGAGGGTTGGGGAGGGGGCTGCTGGAGCAGCAGAATGTTGGACGGTGCCAGAGCGGCATTTCCCTAGGCTGTATCGACATTCAAATGGGACGATCTGCGCCTCTCACACCCGTCATGCCCGGGCTTGTCCCGGGCATCCACACCTATCCGTTAAGCGCGCACCCAGCGGAGCCCTGTGGATGGCCGGGACAAGCCCGGCCATGACGGCGGTTCTTTGAGGCGGTGCTGAGCTTGAAAGTCGATACAGCCTAGGGTCGGGACTCAATCGCACCAGAATGCAATGACGGCGGCAATGTAGGCACCTGCGAGGTAGTTGGCGGCAAGCTTGTCGTATCGGGTAGCAATGCGTCGCCAGTCCTTGAGCCGACACCAGAG